>NZ_CP108568.1:3979166-4291250 GCF_036010485.1 Streptomyces sp. NBC_01198 | reverse complement strand
GGCAGCCGGTCTGTCCATCGACGACGAACTACTCAGACGCGTGGTGACGTCGGTGGCCCTGTTCGGGGCTCAGAAAGAGGTCCACACCGCCCAGTTACTTAGGGCCATCCCGGATCTCGCCGATGCGCCCGCGGAGCGGTTACATGCAATGGCGCGCTGGGCGTTGAGCTTCTTCCCCACGGCGGACACGACAGGGGTTGCGCACGACACAGAGATCCTCCAACCCGACCTGCTGCTCGAACAGTTGGTGTCCGACACACTCATCGACTGCCCCACGATGCTCAAATCGCTGGCCACCGTGCAGCCAGAATCGGCAGAGCGGGCGTGGCTCATCCTGGATCGTGCCTGCACCAGCGACGCACGATTGATCGTCTTCATCGAACAGGTTCTGCGCAGCGCACCCGTGGGCCTGCTGCGCTCGCTGGTTTCCGTCTCCGAGCGTTCCGAGGGGCCTCTGCAGGATGTGTTCCTGAAGGTCGTGGCGGGGATGGGTGAAGGCGACGCTCCCGACCGTGCAGCGATATTGGAACTGGCGGAGGCCATCCCCGTGCACAGCGTGGTACTGCAAGACGCCGGGATCACGTTGTGGCGGAAGGCGATCGACTCTGCCAGGGAGAGCGACGGTTCGTCCGTCGCCGACCTCCTGAACCAGTTGGCGGTTCGGTTGTCCACGATCGGCCGCCGCTCCGAGGCCGCCGACACAAGCATCGAGGCGCTCTCCACCGTACGCGAAAATGCCATGGCGGGAGGCCCGCCGCCGACGCGCCTGCTGGCAGAGCAGCTCCTGCAGACTGCCGAACGACTAAGGGACGGTGCACGGGAGTGGGAATCGGTCGGCATCCTTGATGAAGTGAGGGAGATCGTCGAGGCCGACTCCGACGAGGATCCTGCGTGGCGCATCGAGATGCTTGCCGACACGTTTCCTAAGCTGTCGAAGTTGAGCGCCGTCCTGGGCAGGGGCGAAGATGCCAAGAGGTATGCCGTCGCTCAGTTGGCCCTGCTACGAAGGCTGGAAGAGATCGACGATCCCCGGACACGGGCTCATGCCGCTCAGAAGATGCAGGAGTCGTTCACTGTATTACGTCCGTACGTCGATGGTAACCAACTGATCACAGCCCTCCAAACCCTTCACCAAACACGCATGGAAGCCACCGCCACCGGAGAACGCCCCGAAGCCGAGAGGATCCGGGTCTTGCGGGCTTTCTCGTTCAACCTCATGAGGCTGGGCAGGGGAACACAGGCGATGGACGCGCTACGGGACGCGGAGTCTCTAAGCCGCTCATTGCTTGACATCGATCTCCCGAGCTACGGGCTAGAGTTGAGCACGACGCTGGCCGCAAAAATAAACCTCGGCCACGAGATGAATCGGGAACAGATCGTCGACACACAGAAGGAGATTGTTCGTCTGCGCCAAAGAATCGCAGAACTGGACCCGACGTCCGAGAACGAAGCGGCATACGCCAGGGCGCTCACGGTGCTCGGATCCCGTCTGAGCTCGGCAGGTTACGCCTTCGGAGCTGTCAATCCGACCGAGGAAGGGGTGGCAATCCTCAGAGGGCTGGCGGAGAAGGAGCAAGGAACTCGGTGGCGTCAAGTGGCGAGTGCTCTGGCCACGCTGGCCTCGAGGCTGGCCTCGGCGGGGCTCCGGCAGAGAGCCCAAATCGCCCAAGCCGAAAGCCTCTCCATTGTCCAGCGTCTCGCCGCATCGGACTTCCGCCGCTACGGTCAGGTCCTCGCGGGCGCGTATATCAACGCGGCGCGCCTCTATTCCATGGCTGGGGCCAAGCGCAAGGTCAAGGAAGCGGCCTGTCAAGCCGTGAACACCGCGCGGCGGCTTCGTGGGCAGTCCGGCACGGAGGCGGACAGCGACTTGTCGGGAACACTGGCGGGTGCCGGCCTTGCCCTGGCCGCCGCAGGCTTGTACTCCGATGCGCTCCCAATGCTGGCGGAGTGCGTCGAATTGCGCAGAACAGCGGATTCCGCACATGCGCCTGACGTCCGCGCGGCCGAACTACTGCGGGGGCTAGGCTACCTTGCCGACACCTACGCGGCGATGGAGAACTGGGACAGCGCGGTGCCGCTGGCGGATGAAGCGTTCACTCTGAGTGTTCGTGCGCTGCTTGAGTTCCCCGAAGACCGAAGCACCGACACGAGACGCAGATCCGACACGGAGCAGTTCTACGCCTCCCTCATACGGCTGCACGGCCTTCTCCGGGAACGGCGAAGATTCACTTCCGCGTATCGCATCTCCACACAGGGACTTGAGATTCTTGATCGGCTCGCAGAGAGAGGCAACGGCACCGCGAATCGACTACGAACCCGCCGACTTCCGCCGTACGAGCCAGTTCGTGGCCTGCGCAACCCGAGTCAAGTTGGCTAGCGGACTCGTGCACGAGCTCGTTGGATCCCGGCCATACGCCGCCGCCCGCGCTAGGGTCCGTTTTCAAAGATCATCGGATGGTGGATCATAGTGGCGTGATACGTCGCCATGAACTCACCTTTCGCGAGTGCGAGTTGCTCGCTCCGCTGCTACCGCGGACCGTGTCAGGGCGTCCGCGTGTGGAGGATCGGCGGGTCATCAACGGGATGGTCTACAAGATCCGGACTGGAGTCTCCTGGCGGAACCGCTACGGACCGTGGAAGTCGGTGTCACCCGCTTCCGACGCTATGCCGTGGACGGCGTGTTCACCCGGGCTCTCCAGCAAGTCCAGGCTCACGCGGAAGCGGCCGGCGACATCGACTGGCTGGTGCAAATCGGCTCCACCATTGTCCGCGCGCACCAGCACTCTGCCGCCACGGGTGAAAAGGGGGCAGCATCGGGCGGACGAACCGGACGATCACGCCCTCGGCCGGTCCCGAGAAGGGCTGACTACCAAGATCCACCTCGCCTGCGACGGGCGCGGACTGCCCCTTGCCATTCTGCTCACACCCGGCCAGCGCCACGACCGCCCCTGCGCACGCCCCCTCCTCGAACGCATCCGAGTCCCACGCATCAGCCTCGGACGTCCCCGCTGCAGGCCCGATCAGGTCATCGCCGACAAGGCCTACAGTTCTCGCGGGTTCAGCGCCTATCTGAGCCAACGCGGCATCGCGTGCACCATCCCGGATAAGAACGACCAGCAGCGGCATCGCCACAACCGTGGCCGTCACGGTGGCCGGCCACCGGCATTCGACCGGCAGATCTACCGCCAGCGCAACGTCGTCGAACGCTGCTTCAACCGACTCAAAGGCTTCCGCGGAATCGCCACCAGATACGACAAGACCGCCACCTCATACGAAGCAGCGATCAATCTCGCGTCACTCCTTCTCTGGGCAAGATCCGTTTGAAGATGGACCCTAGCGCTGCGACCGCGGGTTCGCCGGGTTGGTGGTTGTGGCGGTTGCGGGATGCCATGGCTGTCGGTGAGAACGTAGCGCTTGCCGTCCGGCCCCGCACGGTCGACCAAGGTGTGCCCCGGTTTTGGGCCGCGCTGAACGTCGCGCACGTGGGAGGAGCCGATCACCACTCACGCCCGGTCGACCTACTTCGCCACCGACAGTTTCTTCAACATCCCCAGGTGCAGTTCGTCCCACACGCCGGCGTCGTTCCACATAGCCGGACGACGGCAGCACGTCATCCCTGACCTGAATCCCAGTTCCTGCGGTAGTACCCCACTGGGTGCCCATGTAACGGCTGGACGAGCCAACATAATCCATCCGTCACAATTCGTCTCCGAGACGTGTCGTTTCCCCATGACCAAGCCAAAGACCACACAAGTCACAACTAGCTCAAGAGGGTTCCATGCGTATCGCCGCGATGATGCAATACTACTTCGACGCCCAGCTACCGCGTGATCCGAGCTGGGCGTCGTGGGGAGGGCTCAACCTGCAAGCTCCTGCGTTCAGCGCAGAGGTCAGCCCATGGAATCCGTCCACGCAGCCCCTTTTCCCTAACGATATCGACAACTCTCTCGCCGGTACGTCGCTGTCCATTGTCCCGCTGGGGATGCACCGTGGCGCGATCTCCAGGACGATCGCCGACACGGTGATTGACCGCATCCAAGTGGTCCTCCGGTGGGAACAGGACCTTGCCCCCAGCGACACGCCAAGTATCGACTTCGATCTCACACAAGAACGAGGCGTCAACGCGGCCAACGTCCTGGTAGAACACCTGCGCAGTGCTGGCCGGGCTGCTTGGATGCCCCGGGTGAGAAGGGCTTGGCGGCCTGAGGACGGCCGTTTCTACCTTCTGTCGCCGTGGACCGTGACTGTCCTCGATGCTGACACGCAAACCGGGTTACCGGTCTTCGCCGGGGCTAACGCCCAGTTGTCGTCTGGGGCCGTACGCAGTCCGGGCACCGGGTCGATCCCGGTCAGCGGACTGGAGGCATCTCTACAAGGCGGGACCGAGCCACCACTTCACAACGTTCTGCTCGTTGACGCCGAGACCGCTGTTCAGTCTCTCGCCCTGCGCGAGGCGATCCTTGCCATGGCCTCCGCTAGCGAGACCGCGGCGCATACCTACATCGCCACCCACGTCGGGGACAGAACCAAGCGCTACGAGCAGGGTCTGGCCTCGGTTGGCGGAAGCTTCGCTGAGAAGTACTACGAGCGTGCACCGACCGATTTGTCTTCCCGGTCGCTGCGCAGCGACGATCCGTCCGCGTTCTCCATGCTCGAGGAGATGTATCGGGAGCGAAACGCGCTGATGCACAGTGGCCGAACAACGGTTCGTCTGGCGACCTTGGACTCCCGTGAGCGTCAACGGACGGTCTACGGGTTCCTTGGTGCTGCTGGCCGCGCGGTCGACTGGATCAGTGCACTCTGACACGCGGCCGGACGCCGAACGATGAGCTCGCCGTCGCTCGGATCCGTCCCTCATGGCCAGCCGTGACAAGTACCTGAGGGCTGTCCCGTAGATGATTTACATCATGCCCGCTAGCCTGCTCGGTTCTCGATCACCCGGCGAGGGCGAGGTTGTGCAGGCATGCAATGCCGAGCACGGCGGGGCGGACGCTCTCGCCTTTGAGACGGCAGTCGCGCAGGATCCTCCAGTTCTTCATGCGGGCGAACGCGACGCGTGTTCGACTGGATGAATCCGACGCCGTGATCACACCAGCCGCGACAAGATCACCTCAACCGTGAGCAGCAGTTGCGGGACCCCCTGCAGACACGGGCAAATAAGCGCAGCCCGATACAGCAGATAGAACGACAACAAACTCCGCTGCCTGCTGGGAGCTGCGGGAAACACGAAGGCGCCAGGAGCACCCCTCATCTGAGCTTCGCGGCCCACTGCACCGCGGTGGGAAAGCCAATAGGATTAATCGGCAGAACAGTCTACGATCGTTGGCCATGGCGGTATACATGAGTTGGGATCGTACGGATGCGTCGCCGAAGCGAGCCGCGGAGACGGACGCCGAGTTCTTCGGGAGGATCGCCGGTCCTTTCTGGGACCAGGTTCGGGATGTGATCAACGAGTGGTGGTCGCACCTCCCGGACCATGCTCAGCCCGGCGTGCGTAGCCGGCTGTTGGACCGGAACTCCGACACGAATGTCTACTCCGCGCTGTGGGAGCTGTACCTGCACGAGATGCTGCTCGGTTCCGGATGCACTGTGGAGATCGAGCCCGGCATAGGCACCCGTGGCAAGAACCCTGACTTCCTGGTCACCCGCGACGGCGAGCAGTTTGTCGTCGAGGCGATCTGGACGGCCCAGCGCCTGAGTGGCTCCGCGTCCAACCCGCTCCCGCCTCAGCTGGCCGACGCCATCGATCGCCTGCCGAGCCCTAACTTCTTTCTGTCCTATGAGCTTGACAGGGTCGGGCTGGCAACGCCGCCGCAGAAGCGGCTGAAGTCCGAGCTGACGCGGTGGCTCGCAAGCCTGGATCCCGACCAAGTCATTGCCGAACACGAGCGCAAGGTTCCACTGCCGAAACACACCTGGCAGGACGGCGACTGGAGCGTCACGTTCCAGGCCTTCCCCCGCGATCCCGGCGCGCGAGGTAACCCAACAAGCAGGACGATCGGCATCCATCCCGTGTCAGACGGGCTCGACGACCAGCCGGAGCGGGTGCTTGACGCGGTCAGAAGGAAGGGTGGGAAGTACGGCGACCTGGCGCTGCCATTCATCGTGGCAGTTGGCCATGCGGCCTTCTTCCCTGAAGATGAGGACACCGAGACGGCACTGTACGGAACCTCCGTCGAGTATGCCCACGGTCGCACACCAACCTTCGGCCGAAAGCGCGACGGCTACTGGACCGCAACCTCCGCCCACGGCCACGGCCGGGTCAGCGGCGTACTCACCGTCCACAACCCAGCGCCCTGGACTTGGACGAAGAAAACACCTGTCCTCTGGCAAAGCCCAGACCCCAGCTCGCGTCCAGCCCCCATCCTTCCTAGCTGGGCAACCGCACAGCTGGTCGACGTCCAAGTCGTACGCCAGCCAGCGACGTGCTCCGCCAATGCTGTCCTCGGTCTGCCAGAGCTTTGGCCGGTCGGCGAGGCCTTTCCCCGACATCATCCGAGCAACGCCGACTGACTGCACCCACGAGCTGGCCGAAGATGTCGAAGACGACACGACTTCGTCGGCGTAGGCCACCAACCCGACAAAGACATCCCCCGCTCAATCCATCGCCGCCGCACGTCTTCGCGGCGAGGAGGTGCCATGCGCGCGGGCGAGGGCGTACAGCACACCGGAGATCGCGACGAGTTGCCGATCAATGGTGCCGAACCGCTCGGCGAGCGGGTGACCGGCCCATGCGACGGCGACGTCAGCACTGGTGCCCCGTAACCGGTGCCTGCTGCGCGTGTGTAGCCGCTAGCTGTTCCCCATGGCGAGCGAGGGTGCCAACGGTGAGGAACGCTGCCGCCTCCAGGCCGCGCAGACGTTGGTTGTACGCCGTCGGAGTCGTCAGGACGAGCGGGCCTCCACTTGTTGATACAGCGGCGCTGCCGCGCGCTTGCGCTCCAACACGACGATCGGGCAATTGAGTGCCGCGGCGATCTTGATCAGGTTGGCCGGGGTGGCGCTGCGCCAGCCGGATTCGATCTCGCCCATCAACTGCTCGCTGATGCCGACCATGTCGGCGAGTGCCCGCTTGGTCAGGCCGGCCTTCTCGCGTGCCCAGGTGACTGCCTCGGGTTCCTGGTGGAGCCTGCTCGGCCGGGTTCGGCGGCGGGCGGGCATCTCAGCGCCCCTCGGGGTGATCGGTGTGACGGACATAGTGGGGCGGCGATGAGGGGCGTGCGGTGGACTCTGCCTGGGTCAGCCCTGGCGGCAGGACGGATGTGGTGAGCGGTTGCTCCGGATGGTGGGCGGACCAGTCCTCACGGGCGGCGATGAGTGCGGGCAGGACTTCGTCGTGGAGTAAGTCGGCCTGGGCGCGCAGCTTCGACGCGGTGTCGGCGAGTTCCTGCGGGTTCAGGCCGAGGATCCAGTGGTTGGGACTGACTTGGATGTTCACGACGGGTACGCGCAGGCGTATCTCGGTGTCGTAGGGGTTGCAGTCGATGCTTCCCGCGAAGACCGCGTCCTCCTCCGCGTCGTCCCTGCTGTTCGTCGCGGTGAGGGGCATCATCGGGCCCTCGAAGAAGTTCCGGTGGTTGATGCCGCCGAGCCGAAGCGGCAACCGGTCGAGCGGCACGCCGGCCTCGCTGGGGTCGTCCTCCGCCCAGTCGGGCAGATAGCCGGACGTCGCGAAACCGGACGTCGTGGTGATCGTCCACGAACCCGGTGTGCTCCACGGCTTCGGCTGCTCGGTTGCGTCCGCAGGCTGCGGAGCCTGGGCAGCTTGCTCCTCGTTGATCGCGGTCTCCTTGAGGGGAAGGTGTGCGCTGGCGGGTGCGGCTCCGTAACCTCGCCTTGCAGGCAGAAGATCCCGCTCCGCGTTCGACTCCTTCGCCGTCTCTTGCGGTGCTGGACGGTGGAAGGCCTGCGGGCAGCGATACGTGGCCGCTTGCTGAATGCGGGGGTCAGCTGGTGTGGGCGTCGGCGGAGATCGGGCGGCGTCGGGGGCCGGTGAGCCGGGCGGTGACGGCTCGCGCAACTCGGCCGGGACGAAGGAGGAACTGGCGGCAGCTCAGCGGCTGTTCGGGGATCGCGATCGTGGCCCAGACGCGTTTGCCGCGCCTGGTGTGCTCGGCTCCGCTGGCCAGGGCCAGTTGCTGGATCAGCCACATGCCCCGCCCGTCCTCCGCATCATCCGTGGGCGCGAGCATGCGCGGGAGGACCGCGGAATCGTCGCGGACCTCGACGACGATCCGTCGTGCGGCCGAGCTGGCCCTCAGCCGGATGGTGAACTCCCGCCCGCCGCTGTGCTGCAGGGCATTGGTCACCATCTCCGATACGACCGTCTTCAGCGCGATCGTGCTGTCCTCGTCCAGGCTCAGCCCCCAGCCGGTGGTCAGTTCATCGACGCGTCGGCGGGCGGCCGGGACCGATGCGGGGTCGCTGTTCATGGAGAAGCGGGTGTTGTAGGCGCGCATGACGGATGGCCCTTCGACCGAGGTGTGGCCGTATCGGAGGAGTGGGAGT
The DNA here is from genome assembly GCF_036010485.1 of Streptomyces sp. NBC_01198. Classification (NCBI taxonomy): domain Bacteria; kingdom Bacillati; phylum Actinomycetota; class Actinomycetes; order Kitasatosporales; family Streptomycetaceae; genus Streptomyces; species Streptomyces sp. NBC_01198. Next base: position 4,282,739 of record NZ_CP108568.1, on the reverse strand, counting down.
GGCGCGCGAGGGGCACTATGGGAAGTCGTCCGATCGCGTGCTGTAGTGGTGGTTCGAGCCCTCAGTCAACCCTCGGCCGTCGATGATGGCGGGTGCCGGCAGGGGGTGCGTTTCCCGTCGGGGGGCCGCTTTGCGGGGCCAGGATCGGTCGCGGGACTTTGAGACACTGGAGAGGCGGGCATGATGGCACCAGATGGCATCGGCGCCATGCTGCGGGCGGCGCGTGAGTCGGCCGGACGCACCCGCGAGGAACAAGCGCTCGTCCTGCAAGACGCGCAGGACGGGCGGTGGTTCGATCCGGAGAACCTGAGAAGGTGTCCTCTTTCCGCATCTGATGTGTGGGTTTCCGCAGGTCAGGGGTGATGTCTGTGGGGCTGGGGCAGGCTGGTCGTGTCGTGTTCTCCTGGCGGGTGTGGAGGTCGTGGATGCCATCGATGCGGGCAGTGCTGGAAGGTCGTGAGAAGGCCGCCCTGGTGCGGGTTGAGGAGCTCCGGGCCGACCTCGTGCGGGCGGAGGAGGTGCTGCGGCGTCGGGCGATCGGCCTGGAGGAGTATCTCGAGGCGCTGGCCGGGACTTGTGATGCGGTGCCTGTCGTTGCGGAGCACGGCGGGCCGGCTGCGGCCGGGGGGGCGGTGTCGCGTGCTGGGCGTGAGCCGCGCAGGTTGGTGGCCCGCAGGGACAGCGGGGTGTCGGTTCAGGTTCTGGGGCAGGACTACCGGCGGATCATGGAGGCCTTCGACGGCCCGGGTGGGCCGGGGCTGACGGCGAAGCAGGCGGCGGTGCATCTGGGCTGGGACACGGGCCTGGCCTCGCGGGTCGAGGGCGTGCGGGGCAGGATGAAGCGGCTGGTGGAACGGGGCTGGCTGTGTGAGGACCGGCCGGGTGTGTTCACGCTGCCGTCGCCGTCGCCGTCTGGGCTGGGTGCTGCTGCCGGATAGTGGTGGTGCGGCGGGCCAGGCGGCGGCTCATGAGCATGGTCATGGACCACAGGATCACGGCCTGGGCGCTGGTGGTGTGGGTCTCGTAGTCGCGGGTCAGGCGGCGGGAGCGCATCAGCCAGGCGTTGGTTCGTTCCACGACCCATCTGCGGGGCAGGACATGGAAACCGTGCAGGTTGTCGGTGCGTTTGACGATCTCCAGGGTGAGGCCGAGCGTGTTGGCGGCCCAGTCGACGAGGTGACCGGTGTAGCCACTGTCGGCCCAGACCAGCCGTAGGGTCCGGAAGCGGTTGCGCAGTGCGGGCAGTATCGCTGTGGCGGCGTCCCGGTCGGTGGTGGACGCCGGGGTGACAGCCGCGGCCAGCAGCAGCCCGAGGCAGTCCACGACAAGGTGCCGCTTGCGGCCGTTGATCTTCTTGCCGCCGTCGAAGCCGCGCGAGTCGTTCTTGACGGTGGCGTCGGCCTTGACCGACTGCGAGTCGATCACGGCCGCGGTCGGTTCGGTGTTGCGGCCCTCCGACGCGCGCACCTGCTCGCGCAACCGGTCGTGGAGTTCACCGATCAGCTGGTTGTCACGCCAGCGGCAGAAGAACGCGTAGACGCGTTTCCAGGGTGGGAAGTCCGCGGGCAGGTTCCGCCACTTCACACCGTTGTCGACCAGGTAGCGGATCGCATCGAGCATCTGGCGGTGGCAATAGCCTTCCGGACGGCCGCCGCGCCCGTCCATCCACGCCGGCACCGGCAGCACGGCCCGGACCACCGCCCACTCCGCGTCCGTCATGTCGCTGCCGTAGCGGAGCCGGCGGCCGGGATGGTCGGCCGCGTTCCCGAACCGGTGCGCGAGACAGTCACACTCCCGGGCCGGCCAACTGGACTGCGCGGATCCGACCACGTACAACTGCGACACGGGGCCTCCTGTGGTGCCAACGGATTCGACACCCGCGTACTACCAGGAGGCCCTTCTTTCATGCGCGGAAGACGATCAACTCACCCGATCCATCACGCCGTTCCGAACACCAGCACCAACCCACACGGTAAGAGGACGCCTTCTGAAGCGCTGGGAGACCGAGCGCCGCTTACCGATTCCCGCTTGGCACGCGCTTCTTGCCGAGGTCTACGGGACGCCGGTCGAGGAGGTCGCCAAGGCCGTGAGACTCAGCAGGCAGCGGCGCAGGCTCCAACGTCTCCCCGGGTCCGGCATCGCAGAAGGAGAGGAGGGCACGGAGGTGGATCGACGACGCTTCCTCGGCGCGGCAGCCGCCGCTGCGACCGGCGCGGTCGCGCTGCCCGGTCTCGCGGAGGCTAGGCAGGGCATCGACGCGGCTCTGTCCGGCTCCGACGCAGGTGATCTCGCCTACCTGGACGGGGCGTTCGAACGTCACCGCGGTGGCTACCGCGGTCGTCCGCCGGCGGTCGTTCTCGCGGAGATGCGAGGTGACCTCGACCTGCTGCGGGACGTGCTCAGCCGCCCCCACGCGGCCGGGACTCGCGCTGACCTGGCCCGTACAGCCGCCGGAATCACCGGCCTGGTGGCGATCATCCAGCACGACCGCAGCGACCAGCGCGACGCACACGGCTGGTTCGCGACCGCCGAGCAGGCAGCCCGCGAGTCAGGCGACCGGCAGATGCTCGCCTGGGCACTGGCCCGTCATGCGATGGTCCCCCTCAACTACGGTGCCCCGCGCTCCGCAGCCGACCTCGCCATGCGCGCCCGCGCCGAAGCCGGCCAGGCACCATCAGCGGCTGCCGCCCTCGCCGCGGCCGTCACCGCTCGGGCGCTTGCGTCCGCCGGGGACCACCAAGGCGCGCTTCGTTCTGTGGCCGACGCTCGCCTGATCGCGGAGCGCATCGACGGGAGTCAGGCCGCCGACACGTGGTTCGGGTACCCGCTCCAGAAGCACCACGTCCACCTCTCGCAGGCGTTCACCCTCATGGGGCGTACGCGCGAGGCCTACGCCGAGCAGGAGGCGGCGCTGGCCCTCACCACATCGCCTTCCGTGATGACGCGGGCGCTACTGGAGATGGACGCCGCGACCTGCCTGCACGCCGACGGCGATCCGGCAGCAGCAGCCGACAAGGCGGTCGGCATCTGGGAGCGGCTGCCGCAGGCGTACCGCGAGGGGCTCGTCCGCTCGCGGGCCGAAGCCCTGCACCAGACGCTCCCAGGAGCCGCACACACCCGGCTCGGCGAGGCGCTGGCCAGCTGACCTCGGCGTCGCGGCGTGCTAACCGACTTCGCTGCATACGGCGGTTCTCCGCCCTTTGCGTGTCGGTAGACGGTGTCACCGTCGACGGCGGAACCCAGCAGCCTCAGACAGCGGGTTGGGAGTCGCAGCCTGGGGAGCGTGCCCCTGAACTGCACGAGACCCCCCGGTCGCTGGGGACCGCAGGCGGGCGGCTTCGGCCCGGGGGTTGGGGGCGGGGTTGCGGCTCGTGTGTTGGATGCGGCTGAGCAGGACACGGGCTGGCAACCGGGCGGTGTGGAGTTCGCGTTGCTCGGCTGCTTCTTTCAGGAGGCGGGCTGGCTGGTGGCCGCCTGCTTCGGCGTCGGCGAGGGCGGTGGCGAGGGCGGGCCAGTCGGGGTCGGCGAGGATGCGGGCGGCGTGGTCGGGGATGGCGGTGCGCACGTCGTTGGCGAGGGTGGCGCGGGTGTTCGGGTTGGGCTGGCGGCGGGTGAGGGCGGCAAGCAGGGGTGGGGCTGCCTGGTCGTAGGCGGCTTGGAGGTGCTGGACGGACTGGTGGGCGGCGGCGGCCTGCTGGGCATGGCTTCGGGCTGTGTGCCAGCGTTCGGCGAGGATGGCGGACCAGATGAGGGCTGAGAGCAGGACGGCGAGAGGGCTGGCGTCCTTGCCGGTGCCCGCGTTGACGAGGTCGCGTGCGGCGGTTCGCAGTCCGGTGGCGGTGTGGTGTTCGGCGCGGATCTGGGAGCGCTGGGCGTGAGCGAAGGCTCGTGCTGCTGAGCGGAGTTCGGCGCACAGTTCCGCGGGGGCGGCCTGGGCGGTGGCTTCGATCAGCTCGCCGAGGGCGGCGATCTGAGCCTGGCCCCGGGTGTCGGCGCTGTCGCCAGTACCGCTGGTCTCGTAGGCGAAGGTGTCGAGGACTTCGGTGGCGTGCTGCCAGGGGGTCCCGGGCCGGTTGCGGCGGGCGGTGGGGTACTCCTCAGATGTGCTGGCTTCCAGGCGGGCTTTCAGCTTGGGCAGGGTGAGGTCGGGGGCGATCTTCCCGCCGGGGTAATAGATCTGCTCGCCGTCCTCGTTGAGGTCGCCGGGGCGGCCGACGGAGTAGCCGAGGAGGTCACCGGACGGGCCGCGGCGCGGCTTGACCATGACATCGCCTGCTTCGAGGTAGGCGAGGAGTTCTTCGGCAGTGGCGGCGTGGGGGATGGCGGCGCGGATGCGGTCCTGGAGCCAGGCGCGGCTGGTCTGCTCCCAGCCGAGGCGGGCAGCCTTGTGCATCTCGGCCTGGCTGGGGGCGCGGGTGGCGGTGCGGTCGCCCTTGTTCAGGCGGCGTAGGCCGTAGTCCTTCTCGATCTTGCGGCATTCGTTCCCGACGCGGACGCCGCTGTCGTGGAGTTTGGGGCGGCGGCCGTCTTCGCGGACCGTGGTGGCGAGGATGTGGATGTGGTCGTCGGCGTGGCGGACTACGATCCAGCGGCAGGCAAGGTCGTCGCCTGCCGGGGCGATGCCAGCAGCCGCGACGATGCGCTGAGCGATATCGCCCCACTCGGCGTCGGAAAGGAAGCGGTCTTCGGGCGCGGCGCGGACGGGGCAGTGCCAGACATGGTCGGTGACCGGCTTGCCGAACTCGCTGTTGCGCAAGTCGACGGGCGCGTCGAGGTAGTGGCCGAGTTCGGTGAGGGTGCCGTTCTCGTCGCGTCCGGGATCGGGCATGCCGAGCATGGCGAAGCCGGCCACGATGTGCGGGTCGAGATGCTCGTCGTGGCGGCCGGGGCCGTAGAGGTAGGCGAGCAGGCCACGGGTGTTGGCACCAGCGGGCTTGATGGCGGCGATCACGGTGGTCAGGCCTCCGCCCGGTCGGCGGGCTCGCGCAGGGCTTCAGCGATCGCGGCGAGCAGCTGGTGCAGCTCGTCGAGGCGCTCGCGTACATCGGGTGGGGTGTAATCGCTGTTCAGGGCTCGGGCGATCTGGTTGACGTTGTTGCCGACGCGGTTGAGGGCGCGCAGGACCTGGGCGCGGAAGACGTGCGTACGACGCCGATCCTCGGACAGGGGGAGATTCGCGGTGAACCGGCCCGCGACGAAGGCGAGGACGATGTCGGCCGCGAAGCCGGATTCGCCCTTGTAGCCGTGCTCTGCGGCGGCTTCGCGGAGGCAGCCGTGTTCGTCGGCAGTGAAGCGCAGGGGGCCGACGCGAACGGTGCGCTTGTCGCCGGTGAAGCGGCGGATCGTGGGCTGCATGCCGTGGGCGGCGGGTGCGGTGGACGCAGGCTTGATGACGGTGCGCTGGGTGGCGTGGAGCGTGTCCGGATCGGGTGCGGCCCCGATCTCCCAGCCCTGCGCGCCCTCGCGCTGGGCAGTCTCCGCCACCCCTGGGGCGGAGATCCCCCCGATCCGGCCGCAAGTCGGACTCGGGGTACTACTGGCTCCGCCAGGAGCCGGGTTGTTGAAGGCACGCCTCCACAGACCAGCCACTTTACGGGCTTTGGCTGCGGGCTCAGGGCTTTCCTCGTTGTCCTTGGCGGTGTCGGGGGTGGGCTTCACGGTGTTCTCCAGCGGGGCGTTTGCGGTGTGGCGATTGACGGGTTGAGTCCTTTCGTTGCACGGGTCATGGTTCGGGGGGTTGGCGGTTTGGCCGATCCGCGTTCGGGGTGTAGACGGCGGTGGCCTGATGTGCGGATGTCGGGGTGGTGGGGACTTCCGCACATCCGTGTCGGGTAAGGCGGCAAGAGGTCACCCGCCCGAACCGGTGGGACCGGTTCGGGCGGATGGCCGGCGGCACAGCTCCTTGGTTCAGGCGGCGGGGTGGGCTCGCTCTGGCTCGTGCTCCGCCTGCGGCGTTTCCGCTCGGGAGTGTTCGTCCTTGAGGTGCTTCATCAGCTGGGTGAAGCGGGCGCTGCTGACTGGCGTGCTGGCGTCGCGCAGGGCCTGCTTGACCACCGCGACGCTGACGCCGTGCTCGGCGACGGCCGGGCGGGCCGTGGCGATGAGCTGGTCCATGGTTGCTGCCGGGGGTCGTCCGGTGCGTTTGCCCGGTGCGGCGGGCTTGGCCTTCCCCGGCCGGGCTGGGAGTGAGGGGTGGGCTGGGGCGGTTGCCTGTACGCGTGCCCGCTCGGCAGGTATGAGGGCGGCAGCCTCCGGGACCGTGATCTGTTGGTGCTGCCCCGCCGGTTCGGCAGGTGTGTGGAGATGGCGGAGCAGTGTGGGGCCGACAGCTCCCCAGCCGAGCAGCAGAGCAGGGGCGACCGTGTCGAGGGCGGCGCGGCCGTAGTGCCTTGCCAGCAGCGGCTCGGCGGTGTTCAGGGCGAGGGTCAGCAGGCCGCACAGGTGCATCAGACGGGTGGCTGAGCGCAGGTCGGCGGGGTCGGTGCCGTGGGCGGCCAGGTGGTGCAGGGCGACGAGCAGGCCGACCACGGACAGGTCGACCATCGGGGCGATCAGCGGTGCGATCGGGCGCGGCACCCCAAGTCGGAGGGCCAGCGCCCAGACGTTGCCGAAGGAGAACACGAAGGCGAGCGCGGCGATGACCGCCATCACGACCGTGATCGTCGTCCGGGCGAACGCACCCGTGGCGGCCGGGTGCGCGTCCGGCGGGGTGGTGGGCATGCGGGAGAACATCCTTACGGGCGAGGGGTGTGCTGGAAGATCCGTCTTGGCGTCTTGGCCGTTGCAGCCGCAGGTCAGCGCGGGCACGGCACGGGCACGCCCGGCGGGGGCGTGCCGTGGTGTGGCGGGCTGCTGCCGTCTTGGTGGCGGGACCGGTTCCGTCTTGGGACGGCGAACCGTCTTGGCGGAAGGTGCGCTGAGCTGCGGTTATGCGGCAGGGACGGTTGGGACGGCACGAGACGGAGGTGTGTGTCGTCCTGGCCCGGTCTGCCGCCCGCACGGGGTGGTGGGTGCGGGCGACAGGCCGCCTGCTGGCTGGCCGGGCGAGCGCCTGCGTTCAGTGTCTGAACGGCGTCGTGTTCAGTTTCTGAACGGCCTCATGTTCAGCCTCTGAACGGTGCCCTGTTGGCTGCGGCGTTACGGCAGGGACGGCTGGTACGCGTCCTGCGGGTGGCGGGTCAGCGCGGGGTGCCCTCTCTCGGGGTGGGGCCGAGGGGATGGACGGTGGGGCAGTAGCGGCGCCAGGCGTCGGCGAACTTGTTGCGCATGTAGCCCTTGCGCTGGGTGCCGTCGCCGATGCGGACGTTGCCCGAGCAGATGCCGAACTCGCGCAGCATGCCCGCGAGGCCGCGCGGGGTCAGGCCACCTCGCCCCCACTCGGCCCAGGGGGCTTCGGGGTCGCCGTTGAGGGCGAACAGGAGCTGGTCGGTGGCGATGCTGTCCGGGTCGCTGGCGGAGAAGAAGATTCGCCGGATGTCGGCGAGGATCCGCGCACCGCTGGGCTGGTCGTCCTCGGACTCGGCCTCGCAGGTAACGAGGCGTGTGCATGCCTGGCGTGCCCGGCGGGGCCAGGAGCCGCCGGCGAGGTCGGCGACGATGACCAGCGGTTCCCACGTGTCGGCGGCGCGGTCCTCGACCGGCATCTGCGGTTCCAGGTGCAGGGCCTGGTCGGCCAGGGGCTTGGTCCAGCAGGCCAGTTCGGCGCGCATCGCGCGAAGGGCGGGGCTGTCGCGCTTGGTGCGGTACGGCGAGACGCGCTCGCCTTCGGCCCGGCGGCGCATCCGGATCACGATGGAGCGGTCCATGATCGTGTCGGGCAGGTCGCCGATGCCGGCGATGGCTGCCATGGCGAAGGTGTGGAACCTGTGCGGGGTGTGGTCGCTGCCCACGACCCGCAGGACGTAGCGGTCGCGCTGGTGCCCGGCGTTGAGCAGGCCGCGCATCTCCTCGTTCTTCTCGGCCATCTTCGGGCTCCCGAAGATCGTGTCAGCCTCGTCCACCAGGAGGGTGGGCGGCTCCTCGGTGATGGACCGGAAGACCGCCGCGGGTGTGGAGTTGACGGTCAGGACGGGGCTGTGGACGGTCTCGGCGAGCACGTCGAGCAGGCGGGACTTGCCGCACCGTTTGGCGGGGCCGACCACCGCCAGGCGTGGGGCGTGCTGCCAGGCGGCCTGCAGGTGGGACGCCGCGACCCACAGGGTGACCGCGTCCAGCGCCTCGTCCGAGGGCAGGACCACGAACCTGGCGATCAGCGTCTGCAGCCGCCTGAGCAGTTCGTCGCCCTCGGTCGGCGGTATGTCGGGTATCTCCGGTGGCCTGGTCGGCTCCTCTGGCCGGTCCGGTGCGGGTGCCTGCACGGGGGCGGGGAGCGGGGGCACGGCGTCGGGTTGGGGTGGCCGGTGGCCTCCGCCTGGCTGTGCGACGGGTGGCCAGGTGCTGGCCGGTGGGATGGGGCCTGGGGCTGCGGGGCCGTGGCTGGAGGCAGTACCCTCGTTCACGGAGACTCCTTGCTCGGCGGGTTCCGGGGGGCAACCCGGTCCGCCGTTGGCTGACTGTCCTGGGATGGGCGGTGGCGTGGTTTCCGTCAGGCCCCCGGTGTTGGTAGCGCCGGGGGCTTTGTGCTGTGCGGCGTCAGTCTCGACGCTCAACCTCCTTCAGGTTGGGATCCTCATGCGGCGTTAGAACATTCATATCACTGGCGCGCGCCGCCAGTCAAGCGCTTCTGGCATTCTTAGAGCATGCGATTTCAGCATGTCAGCTGGTCCGGCCATTGTCACGATCACATAACGAACAGCTCAACCGCTTGCAGCATGGGTTCTTCATGCGATATTGTTTTGGTCTATCCCGGCGCGTCGAGACCGGGTCGAAGGGAGGTCGACATGTCCAGTCCGGACGCGCACCGCTACACGCCCCTTGAGGGCGAGGCTCTGGTGGCGCACAACATGAAGGTGCTGCGGAAGGCCGCACGCCTGTCGCAGGAAGACCTGGCCGAGCGCATGACCCAGCTTGGGTTCAAGTTCCACCAGACCCAGATCGCCAAGATCGAGAACGGCACCCGCCTGCTGCGCTTCGACGAGGTCGTCGGCCTGGCCAAGGCCCTCAACGTCCCCGCCGCCCACTTCATGACCGAGGCCGTCGCCGGCCCCGACGAGCCGGACTACGAACTGCAGGAGGCCGGCTACCGCGTCCAGAAGGCCGAGCAGGAGTGGAGAACCGCCCACGACATCGAGCAGGGCGCCAGAGCCCGGCTCGAAGAGGCCGAGCGCGAGTACGACGAGATCGCGGAGCGCCTCGCGGCCCAGGGCGTGAACGTCGGCGGGGGCACCGGACCCGAGTGGTACCCGGCCCCGAACTCCCCCGGAGACCCGCTGCGCAAGGGGCCCTCCACCGACCAGTAGAGGGAGAGCCCCTCTCTCCGCTGCCGTCGACCATGCCCGGCCCTCCGCACGGCGTAGGCCGTCTGCCTGTCGCCGCCTCGCACCGGCCCAGCCTCGTCACACACCCGCATCGGTCCTCGGCGCTACCAACGCCGAGGACCAGGCACGCGGGATCGCTTCATTCACCGCCCATCCCACCAGTCAGCACGGCAGCGCGTTGCCCCGCGCCGCCGAGAGGAACCCCATGCCTGCAACACCCACGCCCATTGCCTTGCTGGCGGACGCACTCGGCGTCAGCCAGCAAGACCTTCTGCGCCTCCTGCACGCCAGCACATCGACCGCGTACGACCCCACGCTGGTCGCGCTCACCGTCGAGGAAGCCGCCCGGCGCCCGAGCGTCGGCCGGACCACCATGTACGCGCTGCTCGCCTCCGGCGAGATCCCGTCCGTCACCGTCGGCCGCTTGCGCCGCATCCCGGCCGAGGCGCTCAACGACTACGTCGCCGCCCGCACCCGGCTCACCCGTTCAACCGTCGCTCTCGCGGCCTGAGGGGGCAGCCATGGCAAAGTCCCGGCAGCCCAACGGCGCCTCCTCGATCTACCTCGGCAAGGACGGCTACTGGCACGGCTACGTCACCGTCGGCGTCAAGGACAACGGCAAGCCCGACCGCCGCCACGTCATGCGGAAGACCCGCGCTGACACCACCAAGGCCGTCCGCGCGCTGGAGAAGGAGCGCGACGCGGGCCGCATCCGGAAGGCCGGCCAGACCTGGACTGTCGAATCCTGGCTGACCCACTGGGTCGAGAACATCGCAGCCCTGCACGTCTCCGAGAACACCATCGACGGCTACCGCGTCGCCGTCTACCACCACCTGATACCCGGCCTCGGCGCCCACCGCCTGACGAAGCTGGAGCCCGAGCACCTGGAGCGCTTCTACAAGAAGATGCAGGACAACGGCAGTTCGGCCGGAACCGCGCACCAGGCACACCGCACCGTGCGCGCCGCCCTCAACGAGGCCAAGCGCCGCCGTCACCTCACCGAAAACCCGGCCACCATCGCCAAGGCCCCACGCCTGGTCGAGGAAGAAGTGGTGCCCTACACGGTCGAGGAAGTCCAGCTCCTCCTGGAGGTGGCCAACCGCGAGCGGAACGCCGCGCGTTGGGTCATCGCCCTGGCGCTGGGCCTTCGCCAGGGCGAGGTTCTGGGGCTCAAGTGGACGGACGTTGACTTCGAACTGGGGGTCCTCGTCGTTCACCGGGGCCGGCTGCGGCCGCGGTACCAGCACGGCTGCGGCGACACGTGCGGTCGCAAGCCCGGCTACTGCCCGCAGAAGGTCAATGTCCGCCGCGAGACCAAGGAGACCAAGTCCCGCGCTGGGCGGCGGCCCATCGGTGTCCCCGACGAGCTGATGAAGCTCCTCGCGCAGCATCGCGACGAGCAGGACCGTGAACGTCGCCTCGCCCGCGACCTGTGGGTCGAGAAGGGGTACGTCTTCACCTCACCCACCGGTCAACCCCTCAACCCGAACACCGACCACCACAAGTGGAAGGAGCTGCTGGAAGCTGCCGGTCTACGGGACGGCCGACTGCACGACGCCCGCCACACCGCAGGCACCATCCTGCTCATCCTCGGTGTGCCCGACACCGTCGTCGACGCGATCATGGGCTGGGAACCCGGCCAGTCCGCCCGCATGCGCCGCCGCTACCAACACCTGACCAACCGGGTGCTCACCGACACGGCCGGAAAGGTCGGCGGCCTGCTTTGGCCGTTGGCTGAGAAGCCGCCCGTCGGCTGACGCCGCAGATTCCAATCCGGCAATGGGTCGGCCCGAACGCAGCTGGGTTCGGGCCGATCCCTTCGAGTCGGCAGTGCACGCCCACCGAAGTCTTACTCTTCGGCGAGCTGCTCTTCGTCTTGCTCGGTGGTGAAGGGCCGACCATCCTGGCCCGCGACGACGGCATGCGAAGCAGGCTGAACCTCGACCCGCAGCATGGGCCATGCCATGGGTTCGCCTCGACCATCGACGTAAAGCATGTGGCGCACATGTGCGCCCACGAGAAAATCCTTCTCTCCCAGGCCGCGAATGTAGTGCCCCAGCGACTTCTCCGCGTCCCGGTTCTCCCGCACGCTGTGGAGCTCCGGGGCGATGTCCAGGTAGTCCCGGAGGAGGTCCAAGAACTCCACGATCAGCGACTCATCATCGTCAGGAAGACCGTCTGGCAAGGCGTACTCGAACGTCACGCTCGTCTTGATCATGTTCCACAGCGGGTTGCCACGAGTGATCAGTGCCAGCACCCGAGGCTGTGGGAAGGCTGGATCGGGGACGAGCCTCGGGCCGCCACCAGCCTTCTTGTCCAACGAGCGACGGACCCAAGCAGCGTGCTGCTCCTTGATCTCTCTGAGTCGCTTAACGGTGAAGTGGTCTGGTTGATCATCGATCTGCTTGTGGTGCTTGCTGCATAGCAGCAGCAGATTCGTATGGCTGTGCCTGGAGTCGTCGTCGAGGTTCCCCGCCCGTGGACCGCCCTTGGAACGGGCCACGATGTGCGCTTCTTCACCGAACACGGACGGATCGTCACAGCCCGTACCTGGGGTGATCACTTCGCCGCGGCAGATTGCGCATCTCCCGCCGGCTTCAGCCCACACGATCTTGCGCGTCTTCTCGGAGACCCCCATGCGTGGCACCTTGCCAGAGCATCCCGGCCGGTGCGGAAGAACCAGGCCAGTTTCTTCTGCGCGAAGGGAGCCGTCGAGCTGCCTGGTTGGGGCAACTGCAACTAAAACTGCAACTACGCACGTCGAAGGGCCCCACCGCGAGCGGTGGGGCCCTTCGACGTCGTGCCCGGTGAGGCACTGGCGGAGGATACGAGATTCGAACTCGTGAGGGGTTGCCCCCAACACGCTTTCCAACTCTGCATGCGGCTGGCCAGACCGGTTCACAGCCGTCCGCCACGCTGGTCGGCGAGGTCTGAGGCCCGGCCGCGTACGGGCATGGACGCGGATGGATGAGACTGCGGATGAGACTACGCCGCCGGGAGAACCGGCGTCTGATCCGTAGGCGCGTGTCGCTCCCCGCGAACTCTCGCCTGCCACGTCGCCGAAGAGCCCAGCGCTGTACGCCTGCGTTGATGTCAGCAACTGATGTCACCTCAGCAGCGCGTTCGCGAGCTTTCGACTAACGATCAGTCGACCGGAAGGCCGCTTGGTCCCTTCTGCAGAGTGCCTGACAGAGGGGAGCCCGAACGGTACCCTATGCCCCAAGATGTCAAATAAGGGGGTCCCGTGCGTATCACGTCGGTCAGAATTACGGCCTTTCGCAGCATCCTGGAAACAGAGCTCGAAGCATGCGGAGAGCTGAATGTCCTGATTGGCAAGAACAACTCGGGAAAATCCAACATACTGACAGCAATCAGAACATTCTTCGATTTTTTCAAATCGGATGGGTCTGTCATTACCGTATCTCCCGACATCAAATCTTTGGACGACTGGCATGGGAGAAATTCGAGCAGGCCCATTGACATCTCCCTAAGTCTACAACTAGAAGAATCCGAGATTGACCTCCTACTTGGAATGATTGCTTCTGAAGCACCACAAGTGAAGAATGCCGTATCCAAGGAAGAACTAGGTAATATCATCTCGGTCGGGCTAAAATTCTTGCCGCCGCCTCAGCGAATTGGCTACATCTCTATCATAAAATTCGGCGAGGCGGCGGGTACCGGTCGCACAATTTTTTCCGTGAGCCCAGAGAGCGCCCAAGACATGCGGTCGATTGCTTTGGAGCTCGCATCCTATGCACAAAAAATCGAGTCGCTTGAAGTGGTGGAATCCTACGTAGATGAGGACGACTGGAGGCGAAGCAAAGAGAGAGGAGGGTTTATTGCACTTCCCCCATCTCTAAGAAACACAACCAACAGCTCGACTCTCGCAGAACTCATTAGCGCCGGCTCTACTTACGCTGACTTTCAGGAGCGGGTACAGGGACGCTATGAGACTTTGGCCAGCGGAGTCGAAGCAGTCAAGGCATCCGAAATCGCGCATCCAGTGACAACATTCTCGGGTGAATCAAAGTCCGTACCCGCATATGTCACAACCTTTTCCCAGATAATCGCTGGGATGACAGTGCACAATCTGTCCGAAGAACGCAAGCCAATTGGCCAGGCAGAGGCTAGCAGGATTCTCAAGCTCAAAACAAGTCGTGGCCAGGGAGCCGTACTTCAAGCAATCCAATCGGTCGTTCGCAGTCTGTTGGGCGTAGAAATTGATGCTTTCAGCGCAGACGTTCAGCCGACGCGGCGCAGTAGCGGCATTTTGGCTGAGCTCGATGTGGATGACTTCCTTATTCAGATGAACGGGTCAGGCATCCGCGAAGCCTTGCGACTGATCTTGGATCGCGAATTTGAGAGGCCAACGGTCCTCCTTGTCGAGGAACCAGAAGTTCACCTCCATCCGGCCCTAGAGACGGCCCTCATGCAGTACTTGAAAAGTGTCAGCTCAGACTGTCAGATCTTCCTCACGACGCACTCTACAAACTTCCTGGACGTCGGCTCTCTGGAGAATGTCTACCTGATTCGAAAGTCCGGAGACACACTCGTGCATCGCCTCGACGTTTCGGAGGCCGAGGAGGCGATTCCGCATGAACTGGGGATCCGCCTCAGCTCTCTATTTATGTTCGACAGGCTGGTGTTCGTCGAAGGGCCCTCCGATGAGCAAATTCTGCGAACATTCGCTGACACACTTGGTGTCAGTTTCGGCCAGGCGTCACTCGGCTTTGTCACCACTGGCGGTGCGCGTAACTTCACGCATTATGCGACTGGGTCAACCCTTTCATTCCTCGGAAAGCGAAAGGTTAGGACCTTCTTCGTCCTAGATCGCGATGAGAGAGACCTTCGAGACTTGGAGAGTTTGCAAGATCGAGTACGAGGTATGAGCGAGGTAAAAGTCCTTGAACGTCGCGAAATCGAGAACTACCTTCTCGCTCCCACAGCTCTCTGCAGATTCATAGAAGAGAAGTCCGGAGGTGAACACTCCCCCACCCCAGAGGAGATGGAATCTGCCCTTAATGAGATATGCGAGCGACTCCTCCCAATTGCGGTTGAACGTCGAGTCTTGAAACACGCATGCAAGCCTATTATTCCCAAGCGGGAGGCAGTTCTGAAGAGGCCCGAGGGGACGGATTTTCAGGCTTCTCTCACCGGACAACTTGAGGCTGCCAAAGATTCATTGCAATCTCTTTCGGATTCTCTTCCTGATCTGATCAAGGAAGTCGAAAGCGAAGTTGGGTCACGATGGGAAAATGAGAAGAGTTCGATGATTCCCGGCGATGAGCTTATTGACGGGATACTTCAACTCTATGGCCTGCGCTTCAATAAGCGCACCGATTCTCAAAAAATCGCCTCAGGTATGACTGCCGCCGAAATACCTGAAGAGATAAAGAATCTACTGAACGAGCTCGTTCTCTGAAGGATGGAGACTGTTTTCGGTCTATGACACCCCTTATTTGTCTCCGTTGCTCCTGGGCGGAGACGAGCCCCTGCAGCAGGCAAGTACCTGGCTCAGGGGATAAAACGGTGGCCATCATGACTCCTAACAGGCACATGGCCCGCATTCAAGGCATCTAGAACCCGGACCGAGTACACCTCGGTCATGCGGTCTTGCACTTCGCTGCGCGTGAACCACCGCACGTCAGTGCTCTCACTCGACGTCTGCTCCCGGCCGCCGACTGGTCGGCACAGGAAGACCAGAGCCAGGACGCCGCGCGCCATGTTCTTGTAGACGCCGGTCAAGCGCAGGGCGTCCACCTTTACCCCGGTCTCTTCCAGAACCTCGCGGCAGGCTCCGACGCTCGGTTCCTCGTCCAACTCCAGAACTCCGCCCGGGGCTTCCCACGCACCGTTGTCCGCGCGGCGGATCACCAGGACACGGCCGTCGTCGCGGACCACGACGCCGGCGACTGAGACCGAATGGAGCGACATTGACGGACTCACCTCGGTAGCGTTACTCATGTACATGAGCATAGGAGGATTGAAGGACATGGGCTCTACTGCCTCGCGTGACTCTGGCAAGGCACGATACCTACAGATCGCCGAAGACCTGGCAGACCAGATCAGGGCGGGCGTGCTTAAACCTGGTGAGCAGGTACCCAGCGAAGCTCAGCTCATGACCCGGTACTCCGTCGCGCAAGGCACTGCGCGCAAGGCGGTTGCCGAGTTGCGGCCGATGGGCCTGGTCGACACGCTGCACGGCAAGGGCACGTTCGTGAAGAGCAAGCCACCCGTCCGTCGTAAGTCATCGGACCGCTTCCGCCGCTCGCACCGGAACGCGGGCAAAGCCGCGTACATCGCAGAATCGGAGCAGGCGGGCAAGACTCCGGGCGTGACCGTCCTCTACGTCGGCCCGGTCGACGTGCCAGCGGACATCGCCGAGCGCCTGGACGTGACCGCGGGAAGCAAGGTGCTGGCACGGCGGCGCCTGTACTTCAGCGACGGCACACCGACCGAGGAAGCCACGTCATACCTGCCGTGGGACATCGCCAAGGACATCCCGGAGCTCTTCGAGGACAACCCCGGCGGCGGTGGCATCTACGCACGGTTGGAGGACAACGGCCACACTCTCAGGGAGTTCACGGAGACCGTGCGCGCCCGCTTGGCCACCAAGCAGGAGACCAGCGCGTTGCGGCTCAGCCCCGGAGCTCCTGTCATCCATCTGACCCGAAGCGCCGAAACCGAAAGCGGCCGCGTGGTGGAGGTATGCGACACGATCATGGCGGCTGACCAGTTCGTTCTTGACTACCGCATCCCCGCCGGAGACTGACAGCATCACCCCACCCGCAGCCCGTCGCGAACGAAGTTCTCGCGGCGGGTTGACTCATGTACAGGAGTCATGCACTCTTCTAAATGTCACTCCTGCACATGAGTGCAGGAGTGACCGAGTGGCCCTCATAGGGCTGCTCAGGCACGCCCAAGGGGTCCGGAACAGAGCGGACCGAGGTCACCGGCGCCTTGTCAGCCGGATGGCACGAGACCGAAAGGTCACGTCTCTGCCTACAACGGGCTTCGGCGGCTCTACCTCGTACGGGAGCTGCTGACCCGAAGGAGACATGCACGTCAGCCCCGGTATCCACGCCGTGAGGGCGCCGGATCAGATCCGGCCCGGGGTTTTCGCACCATCCATTGCCCGGTTCGGCGGCTCCCGACCAAGGACATTCCGCCGTTCCGGGCCCCTCCATCCATCGTCAGGAGACGACCCGTGTACGACTTCGTTGGGCCCCATCGGGCCGTGAGTACGACTGAGTTCATCGAACTCGCGTTGGGCACCCCGCTTGACCTGTGGCTGGGTGTCGAGGGCGAGAGCGAGCAGGACCGGGCCGCGCGTGAGGCGGCGGCGCGGGACATCCTCGCCGACGACCCGGGCATGGTGGACCGGACCACCGCGCTGGCGGTGGAGACCATCGGCCGGACCATGCCGGAGCTGCTGCACCTCGCCCCGTCGCCCCGCCCCGCCACGGTGGTCCGCCGCCGGTCGGGCAGGAAGGGGCTGGCGGCATGAACCGCAAGGCCAAGGTCCTGCTGGTGGCCGCGCTGGTGGTGGTGGTCGGGATGGCGTTCCGGGTGTCCTGGAACGCGTTGCGCGACATCGCCAGCACGGTGGGCGCCGACCACACCGCCGCCCTGCTCTACCCGTTCGTGGTCGACGGCTTGATGGCTCTCGCGCTGGTCGCGACGCTGGTTCTGACCGGTGACGACCGGAAGTTCGCGCTGCGGGTGCTGGCCGGCTACACCCTCGCCTCGCTGGTCCTGAACTACGTTCACGGCCTGGTGCCCGCCCTGCACGAACACGCCGCCGGTCGACTGCACCTGGTCGACTACGCGCCCGCCAACTGGGTTCTGGTGCTGCTGGCCACCTCGCTGCCGGTCGGGTCGATTTTCTTCGGCTCCGACCTGGTCGCCAAGGTTCTGCACCACCGCCCCGCACCGGTCGCAAACCAGGATCAGACGATCCTTTCTACCGTAAATCGGTTGGGGTCTGACCTGCGGGAGTCGACTCGCGCAACGGCGTCCGCGCCGGTCGCCTCCCCCCTGCCGGAGTCGACCGACCCGGTACCGCTCCCTGTGGCAGTCGAGCCTGTCCCGGCTGGTCCGCGTCGACCGACCGGCCCGGTGCCGAAGTCGGCCCGCGCGCCCCGACCGACCCGTACGCCCGACCAACTGCTCAGCGAGGCACGGCGGGCAACGGCCGACTGGTCGGACGACGCGCTGACCGGCGAGGCGATCCGCAAGGCCGTGCACACCTCGTCCGCCAACGGCCGGCTGCTGCGCGACGCGCTGCGGGCTGAGCGCACCGCCCCGACGCCCCTGCACCTGGTCGCCGATGACCAGCGCGCGGACTCCTCCGCACTGGCCCTGTGAGAGCGGGAGATCACGTCATGACCGACACGGGCCGGTGCCCCGCCGCGCACCCCAGCGACCCCAGCGCCTGCGACGGACCCCTCGCGGTCACGATCGTGGACGCCTTCGGAGCCGGGGCGGACGGCTGCGAGCACCACGCCGCCCGCATGCTCGCCTCACTGAACGGGGCCCGGGTCTACGCACTCCCCAACGCGGCCGAGGGTGCTGCTATCCGCACGTTCAAGGCCGCCGCCGCCCTGCCGCCCTACGCCTGGCATCGGCCCGTCACCCATTGATCGGAAGGGCTCGACTCATGTCCGACATCAGCAAGGCTTCCGCCGACGCGGTCGAAGCCGCCCGGCAGGGCGAGCAGTTCGCGGTGATCCTCGCCGCGATCCAGGCCGCTCAGATCTTCCAGGTGCAGCAGTCCACCACTCCTGCGCCGCCGCCCGTGGTGGTGCAGCAGCAGTCCGGCGCGGGTACGGCGGGCAAGTGGCTGGCCATCGGCATCGGCGGCTCGATGCTCATGGTCACGGTCGCGTTCGCCGCCGTGGCGCTGGCCATCGCGTCGGCGTGCGTCGCGCTGGTGGTGCTGGTGGTCTACGGCATCTACCGCGACATCAGGAAGCGGTGACCCGTGATCCGCACCCACCCCAACGACCCGCCCCTCACGGCCGGCGAAGCCGCCAAAGTCGGCTGGTACATCGCCCGGATGGCCAAACGCGCCATCGCCGGTGAAGACGTCGACCTGAGCGACTTGCAGGCCAAGGTCGATCGCATCATCGACGGCGCCCGCAAGCGCGCCGACCAGGACGGCAAGTAGCTCTGCCCCGGACCGACCGTCATCCGCCAAGACTCCGGACGGTCCGGGCCCGCACCTCATACCAGAGAGCAGGTAACCCCAGCATGACCGAAGTCATCGACCTGGACGCGTACCGGCCCCGGCCGGCGCCCGATCTGACCAAGCACGACGTCCCGCCCGGTGCCGCGCCGCAGGGCGAGGTGCTGGAAGGCGTCGTCATCCCTTCCGCCACCACGTCGACCGCCCCTGTGGCGCCGCTGTGGCGGCGTACCGCACGCACGGTGCGGGTGGTCGCCACCGACCAGCGCACCCGTACCGCCGCCCGTGCGACGGCCCGGCACGGCGCCTACGTGGCCGGCGGCGCGGGCATCCTCGCCAAGCGGGCGTGGGACGGCCGGTCCGCCGCCCGCTACGAGCGGATGATCCGCATCGCCGAAGCCGCGGGGCAGCACGAGACCGCGATGGAGTGGGAAGAGCGGGGCAGGCAGTTCCGCGCCGCCCGCCACCAGCGGCGCATGGACCTGCTCACCGCCCCGCAGCGCATCGCCAAGGGCGCCGTGGTCGGCACCGCCACCACCGCCGGGGGCCTGCTGGCCCTGGGCACCGTGCTGGCGATAGCCGAGCACGAACCGGCGCAGGTCATCGCACCGATCGCGTTCACCATCGACGTGATCCGCACGCTGGTGTGGCTGGCGTCGATCGTGTGGGGCCCGGCGGTCTTCCTCGCCCCGTGGCTGGCCCTGTTCGGCCTGTGGAACGTCGGCCGGCGCGGGCAGGCAGCCCCCAACTGGGCACTGCCGCCCGTGCAGCGCTCGAACGACGGCGCGCCGATCACTCCGTCGATCGTGGTCACCGCCCTGCGTGACCTGGGCATCGCCGCCCTGCGCGGCGCGATCCGGGCCATGGAGGACAACGGCGCCGCGATGCTCGGCCCGATCCGGATCGCCGGATGCGGTGTCGAGGTCGACGTCACCCTGCCCTCCGGCGTCAGCACGGAGGAAGTCCAGGGGCGCCGCCGGAAGTTGGCGGAGAACCTGGGACGGCACGAGCACGAGGTGTTCGTCAGCATCCCGCAGGCCGCGCGCACAGTGCGCCTGTGGATTGCCGACTCCGGTGCGCTGGATGAGCCGATCGGCCCCTCTCCGCTGGCCATCGACGCCGACATGTCCGCCAACTACGCCACCGGTCGCGCCCCGTGGGGACAGGACCTGCGCGGAGATGCAGCCCTGATCAGCCTGTTCCAACGCCACCTGCTCATCACGGGCCTGTCCAACCAGGGCAAGACCGCTTCGCTTCGCGCGCTGCTGCTGTGGCTGGTCCTGGACCCGACCGTGGAGGTCCGCATCGCCGACCTCAAGGGCGTGGGGGACTGGCGGATGTTCCTGGGGCTGGCCACCGTGCTGATCGAGGGTCCGACCGATGACCACGTCATCGACGCGACCGAGATGCTGGAGCACGGCGTTGCCGAGATGGAGCGGCGCCTCATGGCCCCTGCCGGCACCACGTGGGACCCGCTGATCCTGCTGGTGGACGAAGCGCAGGTGGCGTTCATGTGCCCGGCCGTAGGTCCGGACAAGCGGCCCTACGGCGGGGTCAAGGCCACCTCCCGCTACTTCCAGGCCGCACGGAAGATCCACAACCAGGGCCGTGCGGTCGACGTGCTGCTCTGGCAGGGCACGCAGGACCCGACCGACCAGAACCTGCCCAAGCTGGTCCGGGAGGGTGCGCACATCCGCGCCTCGCTGGTGCTGGGCACGGAGTCGCAGGCCAGGATGGCGCTGGGAGACAAGGCCATCGACGGCGGCGCCGCCCCGCACAAGCTCCGTCAGGGCCTGGACAAGGGCACCGTCGTCGTGGCCGGCGACGGGGTGAAGCTCGCGCCCGGTCAGTCCAGCATCACCATCCGCACGCACTTCATCGACGGCGACGCCGCCGCCGAAGTCGCGGAGCGCGCCAAGGCCCGCCGCACCGGGGTGACCACCCGCAGCGCGGTCGACACGGGCGAGCAGGTGGACGCGCTCGCTGACATCGCGACCGTGCTCGCCGATGCCGACCGGATGCGCACGCAGGAGGTGTTGCAGCGCCTCGCCGAACTGCGCCCGACCGAGTACCGGGGCTGGAAGTTCGGGGACCTGCGCGAGGTGCTGGAGCCGTTCGGCGCGGCCCCGCACAAGTCGGACGGCGTGATGGTTGTCGACCGGGCCAAGGTCCGCGCCGCCATCGACCAGCGCGCCGCCGACACCGCCGAAGGTGACGGAGCGTAAAGGGAGGCGTCCAGGGTGGCAGGGAGAACTCCCTCACCGCCTCCCTGACCCCGCCTCTCCGGCCTGATCAGCAACAACCCTCACTCAGGGAGGCAGGGAGCCACCCCGCCGCGACCTGCGGAAACCCCCGGAAACAGGGGTCTCGGGGTGACCCCTGCCTCCCTCCCTGCACACACAGTCACCGTTCCGGCCCTACGGAAGGGGGACCTGGTGACCCTGCCTGTCTACCGCTACCGCCTCGCCCCGCACGGCCTGATGACCCGCCGCCAACTCCGGCAGCACGGACTCAGCGCCGCCCGCGCGGAAGTCGTCGCAGAACTCCGCTGGCGCTCCCGCAAGGCCCGCCACTGCGGCGGATGGCGCACCGCCTACCTCTACGACCCCACCACCGCCCGACCCGTCCGGCCGATGACCCCCGGCCGCTGGCGCTCGCACGCCGCGATGATGCGCGCCCGCCGCACCTGCCCCGCCTGCCGGACCGATCGCGGCTACGTCATCTCCACCTCGCTGGGCTGCTGCTGGCCCTGCGCCGACAAGTAGTCCCGTGGCGGCGGCTCCCGACCAAGGACAATCCGCCGCCACGGTCCTCCATCCATCCCCGAAGGGACAGGAGAACCACCAGCATGACCCATCCCCACCCTTCCGCGCTGCTGTCCGCAGCGCTCGCCGCCGCCGAACGCGGCTGGCCCGTCATCCCGCTGCGCCCCGGCGGGAAGGTCCCCGCCCTGCACGGTGAGCGCCGCTGCCCCGGCACAGGCGACTGCACGGACGGGCACCGCACGTTCGAACAGCGCGCCACCACCGACCCGCAGCGCATCGCGCGCTGCTGGTCGGCAGGCCCGTTCAACGTCGGGATCGCCACCGGGCCCGCCGGGCTTCTCGTGGTCGACCTGGACACGCTCAAGCCGACAGACGAGAAGGGCACGCCTGACGGCGTGAGCAACTTCTTGGCGCTCTGCGAGCGCGCCGGACAGGCCGTCCCCACCACACGCCGCATCCGGACCCCCAGCGGCGGGCAGCACCTGTACTTCACCGCCCCGCCCGGCACGCGGCTGACCAACACCGCGAGCACCCTCGCGAAGAAGGTCGACACCCGCGCTTGGGGCGGACAGGTCGTCGCGCTCGGCAGCCAAACCCCTCAGGGCCCGTATGCGGTCCTGGACGACTCCCCGGTTGCAGACCTACCCGAATGGCTTCAAACCGCCCTGACGGCCCCTCAGAGGCTCACGGCGGCCCCGTTCCGGCTCCCGCCGGTCCGCAACGCCTCCCGGTGCGCCCAAATCGCCCTCGAACGCGAGAGCGCCGCCGTTGCCGCACGGCGCGCTGTCGGAGAGCGCAACAAGGAACTGCTGCGGGCAGTGATCCGGGTGGGCCGGTACGTGGCGCGCGGCGACATCGACCGCACGGCCGTGGAAGAGGCGTTTCAGGCGGGGGGCGAGTCGTCGGGACTCACCGCTGCCGAGTGCCGCGCCACGATCCGCAGCGCTCTGGCCTACTCCCTGCGCACCGTGCGTCCCCGGCAGGAAGCCTCATGACCACCCCCGCCGCCCCGCCGCTGAAACGCCTCACCCCCACCACCGACCAGACCCGCCCCGCCGAACCGGCCAGCGTCCCCGCCGGGAGTAGCGCGCCGAAGGTCGCCGCCGCAGGCGTCCTTTCTGCTGTTCTCCCTGACCCGCACACGGTCACGATCAGCGGCATCCTGCCGGGCTTGCGGGTCAAGTTGACCGGTATCCCGGTCGCGGACTGGCTGTGCAGGTGTGGTCACCACGAACGCGCCCGCGGAAAAGCCGCCGTGATCGAACTGACCAGCCGCGTCAAGGTCGGCACCTGCCCCCACCAGGCCGCCACCACTCCCGCAGCAGAACGGAGGAAGGCAGCATGACCACCGCTGAGAACGGCGCCGAACTGCTCAACGAGGTGGAAGCCTTCCACCGCCGCTTCAACGCCTTCCCCACCGAAGCCGCCTACGTCGCCGTGGCGTTGTGGGACGCGCACGCGCACCTGCTCGACTGCTTCGACTCCACCCCCCGCCTCGCGTTCCTCTCCCCGGAACCGGGATCGGGCAAGACGCGCGGACTGGAGATCTGCGGAACCCTGGTCCCCCACCCCATGGCAGCAGTCAACGCGTCCCCCGCCGCACTGTTCCGCGCCGTGTCGATGGACTCCGGACGCCCGACGATCCTCTTCGACGAGATCGACACGGTATTCGGCCCCAAGGCAGGCGACAACGAGGAACTTCGCGGCCTGATCAACGCCGGTCACCGCCGCATCGGGGTGTCCTACCGGTGCGTGGCCGTGGGAGATCAGCAGACCGTCCAAGCCTTCCCCGTCTACGCCGCCGTTGCCGTCGCGGGACTCGGCTGGCTGCCGGACACGATCCTGCACCGCTCAGTCGTCATCCGCATGCGGCGCCGCGCCCCCAACGAGCACGTGGAATCCTTCCGCTCCCGCATCCATGAGCCGGAAGGGCACGCGCTCCGGGACCGCATCGCGACGTGGGCCGACAGCGTGCGCGACCGGGTGAACGGCGCCTTCCCCGCGATGCCCGATGGCGTCAACGACCGCCCTGCCGACGTGTGGGAGCCCCTACTTGCCGTCGCCGACGCTGCCGGCGGCGCCTGGCCCACCCGGGCACGGGAAGCCTGCGTGGAACTCGTCACCGCAGCAGCGGCCGGCGGCAAAGCGTCGCTGGGAATCCGGCTGCTGACCGACCTGCGCGACAACGTGTTCTGCGGCGCCGACCGCGTACCCACGACGCAGATCATCGCGGCGCTCAACGCCGTGGACGAAGCGCCGTGGGCGGACATGGGTGGCAAGCCTCTGGGCTCCCGGCAGTTGTCCAAGTACCTCGCGGAGTACGTCACTGCCGACAACCAGCCGATCAAGGCGCGCAACATCCGCTACGGCGAAGGCGTCGCCAAGGGCTACTACGCCGCCGACCTCACCGACGCGTGGGCCCGCTACTGCCCCCCTCCCCCCGGAAAGTCCGCTACATCCGCTACACACCTCGAAAAACTGCCCCTGAGCAGCGAAAACGATGTAGCGGATACCGGCCGCTGAACCGCTACAAAGCCGCTACACGCACCGCCAATCCGCTACACGGCCGCCGCCGTGTAGCGGATGCATCCGCTACACCCCCGAAATCCGCTACATCGATCGGGGTCCTGACCTGCGATGTAGCGGATGTAGCGGATGTAGCGGACTTCCAGGGGGAGGGGGGTACCCCTCCCGGGCCGCCGGGCGAAGGAGCCGTAGTGACCACCGCCATTGCCGAGTTCCCCAGCGAGATCCCTGACGACAACCGGACGTTGGTTCTGCTTACCGTCGAAGAGGCAGCCGATCGTCTCCGCATCGGCAGGACTACCTGCTTCAACCTCATCCGCACGGGCGCTCTGGAGTCCGTCACCATCGGCCACCTCCGGCGCGTTCCGGTCGCGGCCCTGCCCGAGTACGTCGCACGCCTGCGTGAGGCGCACCGCACCGTCTGAACCATCTACCCCCGTGGGAGCTGCTACCGAATTCGGTAGCAGCTCCCACGGGGGTTTCCTGTTCCACTACGACAGGGAAGTGACCTGTGGGCGAAAACCCCAAGCGTGCGAAGCGCCCCGATGGCGCTTCATCCATCTACTTCGGCAATGACGGCTACTGGCACGGCCGCGTCACGGTCGGCATCCGGGATGACGGGAAGCCCGACCGACGACACGTGATGAGCAAGGTCAGCGAAGCGGAAATCATCAAGAAGGTCCGCAAGCTGGAGAGCCAACGCGACGCGGGCAAGGTACGCAAGGCAGGTAAGGCGTGGACGCTCGGAGCGTGGCTGCTGCATTGGGTCGAGGAGATCGCCAAACCCTCCGTGCGCGACTCGACCTACAGCGGCTACGAGGTGGACGTTCGCGTCCACCTGGTTCCCGGGCTTGGTGCTCATCGGCTGGAGAAGCTTGAGCCGGAACACCTCGAACGCTTCTACTCGAAGATGCTGGCCAAGGGCAGCAAGCCGGCAACTGTCCACCACGTACACCGCTCGCTCAAGACTGCCTTGAACCACGCCCTGCGCAGAGGGCACGTCACGCGCAACGTGGCCATGTTGGCGGCTGCCCCGAAGGTCGAAGAAGAGGAAATCGAGCCGTACGACCTCGAAGAGGTTCAGCGGTTGCTCGCAGAAGCAGCCAAGCTCCCTAATAGCGCGCGCTGGTCCGTCGCACTCGCGCTTGGCCTGCGGCAGGGAGAAGCGCTTGGGTTGCGCTGGTCGGACGTGGACCTCAGGCACGGCGTGATCCGTGTGCGGATGAACCGGCTCCGGCCGAAGTACCGGCACGGCTGCGGTGGGGACTGTGGCAGCAAAGCGGGCTACTGCAAGCAGCGCGTCCGGAAGAACGAGGACACCGCCAACACGAAGTCCCGGGCAGGGCGGCGCGTCATCGGCCTGCCTGACGAACTGGCCCGGCTCATGGAGTTGCACAAAAACGAGCAGGATCGCGACCGCCGGCGCGCTGGCCAGGAATGGCGCGAGACCGGGTTCGTCTTCACGTCCCCGTTCGGCGAACCGCTGGTGCCGAGCACCGACTACGACGCGTGGAAGGACCTACTTGTCAGCGCCAAGGTCCGTGACGGACGCCTTCACGATGCGCGCCACACCGCCGCCACGGTGCTGCTCATCCTGGGAGTCCCCGAACGGGTGGTGATGCAGATCATGGGGTGGTCATCCAGTGCCATGGCAGCCCGGTACCAGCACGTGACCTCCGGCATCCTCGCGGACGTCGCGAAACGCGTCGGTGGTCTCATCTGGGAGGTGGCGAAGGAGGGGACCGGGGGCGACTCGGAGCCTCCCGGCAGGGCCCGTTGAGACTGTAGATGAGACTACGCACGTCGATGGCCCCCGCTGCGAGCAGCGGGGGCCATCGACGTCGTGCCCGGTGAGGCACTGGCGGAGGATACGAGATTCGAACTCGTGAGGGGTTGCCCCCAACACGCTTTCCAAGCGTGCGCCCTAGGCCACTAGGCGAATCCTCCGCCGCAAACAGTACAGGGCGGGGAGGGGTGGTTGCGAACTCGTTGGGGGGTGGGGGGATCGGGTAGGGTGGGCGGCAGCCCCTCACGTGGCGCTATCTCGCTGAACTCCCCCAGGGCCGGAAGGCAGCAAGGGTAGGTGGGCTCTGGCGGGTGCGTGGGGGGTCTTTGCGTGGGTGGAGGCCGGGTGTCGGTGGGCGCGGTTAGGCTCGGTGGCGTGTCCCTCGCTCTGTACCGCCGCTATCGACCCGAGACCTTCGCCGAGGTCATCGGGCAGGAGCATGTCACCGACCCGTTGCAGCAGGCGCTGCGGAACAACCGGGTCAACCATGCGTACCTGTTCAGCGGGCCGCGCGGGTGCGGGAAGACGACCAGCGCGCGGATCCTGGCCCGCTGCCTGAACTGCGAGCAGGGGCCGACGCCCACGCCGTGCGGGGTGTGCCAGTCGTGCCGGGACCTGGCCAGGAACGGGCCGGGGTCGATCGACGTGATCGAGATCGACGCCGCGTCGCACGGTGGCGTGGACGATGCCCGTGACCTGCGGGAAAAGGCGTTCTTCGGGCCGGCGGGCAGCCGGTACAAGATCTACATCATCGACGAAGCGCACATGGTCACCTCCGCGGGGTTCAACGCCCTGCTCAAGGTGGTCGAGGAACCGCCGGAGCACCTGAAGTTCATCTTCGCCACGACCGAGCCCGAGAAGGTCATCGGCACCATCAGGTCGCGTACGCACCACTATCCCTTCCGGCTGGTGCCTCCCGGCACGCTGCGTGACTACCTCGCCGCGGTGTGCCAGCGCGAGGACATCGCCGTCGAGGACGGGGTCTATCCGCTGGTGGTGCGGGCCGGGGCCGGGTCGGTGCGGGACTCGATGTCGGTGATGGACCAGCTGCTGGCCGGGGCCGGGTCAGACGGGGTGACGTACGCCATGGCCACCGCGCTGCTCGGTTACACGGACGCGGCGCTGCTGGACGACGTGGTGGACGGCTTCGCGGCCGGGGACGGCGGCGCGGTCTTCGGGATGGTGGACCGGGTCATCGAGGGCGGGCACGACCCGCGCCGTTTCGTGGCCGACCTGCTGGAAAGGCTCCGCGACCTGGTCATCCTCGCCGCCGTGCCGGACGCCATGGACAAGGGCCTGATCGACGCGCCCCGCGATGTGGTGGAGCGGATGCAGGCCCAGGCGGCGGTCTTCGGGGCCGCCGAGCTGAGCCGGGCCGCGGACATCGTCAGTACGGGGTTGACGGAGATGCGCGGGGCGACCTCGCCTCGGCTGCAACTGGAGCTGATCTGCGCCCGGGTGCTGCTGCCCGCCGCCTACGACGACGAGCGCTCGCTGCAGGCCCGGCTGGAACGGCTGGAGCGGGGCGGCTTCACCGGCGGAGGCGGCGGAAACGGCGGCGCGGGTGGAGTTGGTGGCAGTGGTGGCGGCGGGACCAGCGGCGCCGGCGGGAACGGCTACGCAGCCGCGGCCCCCGCCGGGCCGGTCGCCGGTGTGCCCGGCGAGGCCCCCGCCGGCGCGGCCGCCGCCCGGGCCGCCGCGGGACGTACCCCGCCGCCCGAGCCCGTACGCCCCGCGCCGGAACCGACGCCGGTGCCGGAAGCCGTACGCGCGCCCGACCCCGTACCGCAGGCGCCCGCCAAGCCGGGGGCCTGGCCGACCGCCGCACCGCAGAGCCCTGCCCAGAGCTCTGCGCAGAGCCCGGCACAAAGCCCGGCCCGGCCGCAGGCCCCCGCACCCGCTCAGGCCCAGGCCCAGGCCCAGGCGGTCCCGGCGCCGGCAGCCGGTGGGGGCGACCCCACCCGGGTACGGCAGATGTGGCCGCAGATCCTCGACGCCGTCAAGAACCGGCGCCGGCTGACCTGGATGCTGCTCTTCAACAACGCCCAGGTCTCCGGCTTCGACGGCGAGACGCTGCAGGTCGGGTTCGACAACCCCGGCGCCCGCAACAGCTTCACCAACAGCGGCAGCGAGGACGTGCTCAAGCAGGCGATCAACGACGCGCTCGGCGTGCAGTGGCGCATCGAGGCCATCGTCGATCCCTCCGGCGGCAGCTCCGGTGGCGGTAACGGCGGCGGTGGCGGCATGGGCGGCGGCTTCGGCGGCGGAGGCGGCTTCGGCGGGGGCGGGTCCTCGCGGCCGCCCGCGTCACCGCAGTCCCCGGCCGCACCCCAGGGCCAGGGGTACGGCGGCGGCGCCGCGAGCCCGGACGCGTACGGCTCCGCGCAGGCCGTGACCCAGGCCATGGCGCCGGCTCCGTCCACCAGGCCGGGCGGCCAGGGCGGTGTGGGCACCGCGACCGCCGCACCGCCGGGGCCGAGGTCCGCGCCGGCTGACGTGGCGCGGCGGGAGCCGCCGAGGTACACCGACGAGACGCCGCCGCCCCCGATCGAGGACGACATCCCGGAGGACGACGACCCGGACCTCGTCGATTCGGCACTCAGCGGTCACGACCTGTTCATCCGCGAGCTGGGCGCGACCGTGATCGAGGAGATCCAGCACGACTGACCTGCGGCGATGCGGGTCGGACCGGTCGCGTACTCCCCGTGGCACAGCCGTCCGCTACTCCGGGTGGAGTCCGCACCGCAGCGATCCTCCGTACGGCGTAGGGCGCACCGCCGTACGAGCACGTAGGCTCGGCGTGTCAGTGAAAACGCGGCGGCCGGAAGAAGGCCGCGGCAGGGACCGGACAGCAGCACACGAAGCAGACGCGAGGCAGGAGCGAACCGTGATTCCCGGTGGTCAGCCGAATATGCAGGCACTGCTCCAGCAGGCGCAGAAGATGCAGCAGGACCTGGCTGCGGCCCAGCAGGAGCTGGCCGAGACCGAGGTCGAGGGCTCGGCGGGCGGCGGTCTTGTGACCGCGACGGTGTCCGGCGCGGGCGAGCTGCGGGCGCTGGTGATCGACCCGAAGGCGGTCGACCCCGAGGACACCGAGACGCTGGCCGACCTGGTGGTCGCCGCCGTCCACAATGCGACCGACGCGGCACAGGAACTGCAGCAGCGCAAGCTCGGCCCGCTCACCCAGGGGCTCGGCGGCGGGCTGCCGGGCCTGTTCTGACTCCCCCCGGATATCCCGACCGATATCCCCCCGACTGATATCCCGGAAGGCGTGCCGGCGTGTATGAAGGCGTGGTGCAGGACCTGATCGACGAACTGGGCAGGCTGCCCGGCGTGGGTCCCAAGAGCGCGCAGCGCATCGCCTTCCACATCCTGCAGGCCGACCCGGCGGACGTCCGCCGCCTCGTGCACGTGCTGGCCGAGGTGAAGGCGAAGGTCCGCTTCTGCAAGGTGTGCGGCAACGTCGCGCAGGACGAGCTGTGCCGGGTGTGCCGCGATCCGCGGCGCGACCCGGCGGTGATCTGCGTGGTCGAGGAGCCCAAGGACGTGGTCGCGATCGAGCGGACCCGCGAGTTCCGCGGGAAATACCACGTGCTGGGCGGGGCGATCAGCCCGATCGACGGTGTCGGCCCCGACGATCTGCGGATCGCGGAACTGCTCCGCAGGCTGGCCGACGGCACCGTCACCGAGCTGATCCTGGCGACGGACCCGAATCTGGAGGGCGAGGCCACGGCGACGTATCTCGCCCGGACGGTGAAACCCATGGGGCTGCGCGTGACGCGCCTGGCCAGCGGCCTGCCGGTGGGTGGCGACTTGGAATACGCGGACGAGGTCACGCTGGGGCGGGCCTTCGAAGGGAGGCGGTTGCTCGATGTCTGACACCGTGATGAACAAGGGCGCGGGAGCCGGCGCGGCACGGCCGCAGGCCGAGCCGCTCGTCCCGCAGGAGCCGGACGAGTTCGCCGTCCAGATCTCCGACCAGATCGAGAGCTTCATCCTCGCGGTCCGCGAGGTGGCCAAGGGCGACGACCCGGACAGCGCGGTGCCGTATCTGCTGCTTGAGGTCTCGCAGTTGCTGCTGGCCGGCGGCCGGCTGGGGGCGCACGAGGACTTCGTGCCCGACGAGCGCTACGAGCCGGACGCGGGCCCGGAGCCCGACGAGGACGACCTGCGGCAGCGGCTGGCGGCGCTGCTCGAACCGATCGACGTCTACTCCGAGGTCTTCGACCCGTACGTGCCGAGGTCGACGCCGGTGGCCTGCCGGATCTCGGACGACATGGCCGACGTGGTGGCCGATCTGGCGCACGGGATGACGCACTTCGCGGCGGGGCGGGTGTCGGAGGCGCTGTGGTGGTGGCAGTTCTCCTACCTGTCCAACTGGGGTTCGACGACGAGCGCGAGCCTGCGCGCCCTGCAGTCGCTGGTCGCGCACGTACGGCTCGACAGCCCCCTTGACGAGCTGGACGGCCTGGACACCGGTGGCGGCGCGGACGACGACGACGCGCTGGCGGAGGAGGCCGGCCGCGTCATGGAGGCCGAGCTGGGGACGCTGGGGCTGCGCCCAGCTCAGTGAACTGAGGTGAACTGAGGTGAGCTGAGGTGGCCGGAGGGGACCTGACGCGGGCGCCGGGGACCATGGGACCCCGGCCCGGTGATCATTCTTCGAGCGGCACATCTCACCATGCAATACGTTCCGGGCGGATCGGACCTGGTCGTTAAACTGGACCGACCGATTCACCCCTGAGCGAGGAGCGCACGTGGGCCTTGTCGTGCAGAAGTACGGCGGCTCCTCCGTCGCCGATGCCGAAGGCATCAAGCGCGTCGCCCGAAGGATCGTGGACACCAAGAAGAACGGCCACCGGGTGGTCGTCGTGGTGTCGGCGATGGGCGACACGACGGACGAGCTCATCGATCTCGCAGAGCAGGTCTCGCCGATTCCGGCGGGTCGCGAGTTCGACATGCTGCTGACCGCCGGAGAGCGGATCTCCATGGCGCTGCTGGCGATGGCGATCAAAAACCTGGGCCACGAGGCGCAGTCGTTCACGGGCAGCCAGGCCGGTGTCATCACCGACTCGGTGCACAACAAAGCGCGGATCATCGATGTGACGCCGGGCCGGATCCGTACCGCGCTCGACGAGGGCAACATCGCGATCGTCGCCGGCTTCCAGGGCGTCTCGCAGGACAAGAAGGACATCACCACGCTGGGGCGTGGCGGCTCGGACACCACGGCCGTCGCGCTGGCGGCGGCACTGGACGCCGAGGTGTGCGAGATCTACACCGACGTCGACGGGGTCTTCACCGCGGACCCGCGGGTGGTGAAGAAGGCCCGCAAGATGGACTGGATCGCCTTCGAGGACATGCTGGAGCTGGCCAGCTCCGGTTCGAAGGTGCTGCTGCACCGCTGCGTGGAATACGCGCGGCGCTACAACATCCCCATCCACGTGCGCTCGTCCTTCTCCGGGCTCCCCGGCACCTGGGTCAGCAACGAACGGCCGCAGGGCCTCGCGCCGCAGGTCGCCCTGCGGCTCGCACCGCACATCGCATCGCAAGGAGACAGGCCAGTGGAGCAGGCGATCATCTCCGGCGTCTCGCACGACACGTCCGAGGCGAAGATCACCGTCGTCGGGGTGCCGGACAAGCCGGGTGAGGCAGCGACGATCTTCCGGGCCATCGCGGACGCCGAGATCAACATCGACATGATCGTGCAGAACGTGTCGGCCGCGGCCACGGCGCTGACCGACATCTCCTTCACGCTGCCCAAGTCCGAGGGGCACAAGGCGATGGAGGCGCTGACCAGGGCGCAGGCGGTGATCGGCTTCGACTCGCTGCGCTATGACGACCAGATCGCCAAGATCTCGCTGGTCGGCGCCGGGATGAAGACCAACCCGGGGGTGACGGCGACGTTCTTCGAAGCGCTGTCCAACGCGGGGGTGAACATCGAGCTGATCTCGACCTCCGAGATCCGGATCTCGGTGGTCACCCGGGCCGACGACGTGAACCCCGCAGTTCAGGCGGTGCATTCGGCGTTCGGCCTCGACAGCGACACCGACGAGGCCGTCGTCTACGGCGGCACCGGGCGCTGATTCCGGGCATATCGGGCCGAACATGGCCCTACCCGGCGGTCACTTGGTCTGGACCACTTGAATCCGGCCACCCGACCGTTGGAGAATTTGCTCCCCCGTGGCTGCAACCGCCGGCCACGGGGGAGCGTCTTTGTGTCAGCGCACTGCCTGGGTGCTGTCCCGGGGGTGCTGCACACCGAACGTGGACCGGGGGCCGTCGGTGAAAATGGGGCGCTGAGGAAGAGCTGGTGCGCATGGGGATATATGACGCTCCGTCGGGCGGTATGCCTTGCGCGTACAACCCTGACGGGGGGATGCGTGTCCAACACGCGTGGCGGAGGCATTGGGTATCGAGACGGCATTCGGGCAACGGGGAACGATCGCACCCGTGCGCCCGGTACGACCGCCGCGTCCACCGCGGACCGGGCAGATCTACGGGGGGCTCCCGGTGATCGCGCCCTGGCCGGTGACACGGGTGGATCCGGCGCCGGCCCCCACCGCTGAACGCGAGGACACAGACCCCGCAATGGCTGTCGGCACCACGGTCGACCACCTCACCGAGACCTACCGCGCCCACTACCGCGCCCTGCTGGGCCTGGCCGCGCTGCTCCTCGACGACACCGCGTCCTGCGAGGACGTCGTCCAGGAGGCCTTCATACGCGTGCACTCCGCACGCAGCCGGGTCCGCGACCCGGAAAAGACCCTCGCCTACCTCCGCCAGACGGTCGTCAACCTCTCCCGTTCCGCGCTGCGCCGGCGCATCCTCGGCCTGAAACTCCTCTCCAAGCCCATGCCCGACATGGCGAGCGCGGAGGAGGGCGCGTACGAGCTGCTGGAACGCGACCAGCTCAAGACCGCGATGCGCTCGCTGCAGCGCAGGCAGCGCGAGGTACTGGTGCTGCGCTACTTCGCCGACATGACCGAGGCGCAGGTCGCCGAGACGCTGGGCATCTCGCTCGGCTCGGTCAAGGCGTACGGCTCGCGGGGCATCGCTGCCCTGCGGGTCGCGATGGAGGACACGGCATGACCACCCCCGACGCCCCGGACAACGCTCACGGCATGGACCCGCACGACTCCCCCGGGCAGCGCCCGGCACCCGATCCGGTGGAGCCGGTGGAGCCGGTGGAGCCGGCCGCCGCGAAGGAGCCGACCGTGCCGGCTGAGACGGCTGAGACGGCTGAGACGGCTGCAGCTGCTGAGCCTGTCGAGCCTGCTGACCCCGGCAATCCGGCTGACCCCGCCGAGGCAGGCACCGCGCCCGGCGACGAGGACGCACCTGGCCTCGACGGCGAACCCGTTCACGAGAGCGCCGAGGAAGCGGCGCTGCGTGACCTCATGCATGGCGCCGTCCGTGACCTGCAGCCCTCCGCCCACGCGCTGGAGCACCTGCGGCGTGCCGTGCCCGCCCGCCGCCAGCACCGGCGGCAGGCGCTGGCCGGCGCCGGGGCCGCGGTGCTGCTCGTCGGTGCCGCCGTGCCCGCGCTGATCCACGCCGCCGACACCGGTGGCAGGGCGACCGCCGCCCCGGCCAACGTGGCCAGCACGCACGCCGCCCACCCGGGCGAGGACGGCCACGTCAACACCTGGGGCGCCACCGGCGACTCCGGGCAGTCGAGCCGCGGGCAGAGCAGTGGCGGGTCGGGCCACCAGCCGCCCAGCGCGGGCGGCGCCGACGGCCCGTCGAACCTGGCCACCACCCCGGACGGAGTGCCGCCGGTGAGCGCTCCCGAGTGCGCGGGCGACCAGCTCGGCCAGGGCAGCAGCAACGCCAACTCGCTGGACGCCGACGGCCGGGCCTACGGCTGGTTCCGGGTCACCAACGTCTCCACCGCCGCCTGCGCCGTCCCGCCCGGCCCCGCCACCGTGCAGGTGTACGCGGTCGGCGCCACCGACATGTCGCGGATCAGCGTGGTCAACCACACCGCGGACGACCCGGCGACCGGGCTGCCCGCCACGGCGAGCGACACTCCCCTCGTACTCGCGCCCGGCGCGGACTACGAGGTGGCCTTCGCCTGGGTGCCCGGCGACGCGGGCCCCGGAGGCTGTCCGCAGCCGACGTCGCCGCCGGCCTCCCCGACACCGACGGACACCCCGACGGACACGCCGGTGCCCGACCCCGGGAGCGCCGGCCCCGAGGAGAACCCGATGGCCCTGCGCCTGACGCAGGGCGTGCCGACCGGGGACCCCGAGGCGGTCGTCATCCGGCACACTCCGGTGGCCGGCGCCCCGGTGGTCGTGGGCCCCACGCTGCAGGGCGCCTGCGCCGGCACCATCTACACGACCGGCCCGATGCCCACCACCCCGTCGGACACACCCGCGTCGTAGCAGGCGGCGCGGGGTCCCGCCGGTGGCGCGGGTCCCGGTGGCGGGGGGCGGGGGCCGGACCCGTACCGTGGGGGTGTGTACCGGTTCCTGCTCACGCCGCGCTGGCTGGTGGTCGGCGTGCTCGTACTGCTCGCCGTGCCCTTCTGCGTCTTCATGGGCAGTTGGCAGCTGAGCCGCTTCCAGGGGCGGGTGGACGCGCACAAGGACGCCAAGCACACCGAGGTGCAGACCGCCGGCCGGGCGCCCGTACCGCTGGCCGCGCTGCTCCCCGACACCAGGGCCCAGGTGCCGTCGGACGCCTCCGGCCGCCCGGTCACCGCGACCGGCCGCTATGACACCGCCCACCAGCTCCTGGTGCCCGACCGCACGCTCGACGGCCACAACGGCTACTACGTCCTCACTCCCCTCCGGGTCGACGGTGGTGCCGCGCTGCCCGTGGTGCGCGGCTGGCTGCCCGGCGACGTGCCGCCCGCCGCCGAGCGGGGCGCGGTGCCGTCCGCCCCGGCCGGCGAGGTCTCGGTGACCGGCGCGCTCCAGTACGCCGAGACCGCGGGCAGCGACGGGGTGCCCGCCGCCCCCGGTGCGCTGCCGACCGGTCAGCTCGGCATCATCAGTGCCGCGACTCTCGTCAACGTCCTCCCTTATCCCGTCTACAGCGGCTGGATCACCGCCACCCACTCCACCGCACCGATGAAGCCGGTGCCGCCGGTGGCGCCCCCGGGCAGCGGTCTGGACCTCAAGGCCTTCCAGAACCTCGGCTACACCGGTGAGTGGTTCGTCTTCGCCGGTTTCGCCGTCTTCATGTACTTCCGGCTGGCCCGCCGCGAGGCCGAGGCACAGGCGGACGCCGCGCTCGGCCTCCTCCCCGCGCCGGGCTCGGGCCCCGACCCGGACCGGGACCCGGACCCGGAGCCGGATTCGGCGCCGGACCCGGTCCCGGGGTCCGCCGGCGGGCCGGCGGGCGGTGCCGAGGAGCCGGCCGGGTCAGCCGCCCACGTGGCGTAGGGCGAAGGCCAGTTCGAGCCGGACCTGCTTGATGCGTTCCTCCACGACCAGGGAGCCGTGGCCCGCGTCATAGCGATACACCTCGTGCGGCTTGTCGAGCGTCCGGAGCCGCTCCACGTAGTTGTCGATCTGGCGTATCGGGCAGCGCGGGTCGTTCATCCCCGCGCTGATGTAGACCGGGGCCGCGACCTTCTCCACATACGTCAGCGGGGACGAGGCGGCGTAGCGCTCCGGCACCTCGGTGGGGGAGCCGCCGAAGAGGGTGCGGTCGAGTGACTTCAGCGCCTCCATCTCGTCCGCATACGCGGTCGGGTAGTCGGCGACCGGGACCGCCGCGATCCCCACCGCCCAGGCGTCGGGCTGGGTGCCCAGGCCGAGCAGGGTCAGATAGCCGCCCCAGGACCCGCCGGTGAGCACCAGCCGCGCCGGGTCGGCCAGCCCCGACGACACCGCCCACTCGCGGACCGCCGCGATGTCCTCCAGCTCGATCAGGCCGACGCGGTGCTTGAGCGCGTCTGTCCACTCGCGGCCGTACCCGGTCGATCCGCGGTAGTTGACCCGCACCACCACGAAGCCGTGGTCCAGCCAGGCCGCGGGGCCGGCCGCGAAGGAGTCCGACTCGTGCCAGGTCGGGCCGCCGTGTATCTCGAAGACGGTCGGCAGCGGTCCTCTGCCCCGGGTCGCACCGGCCGGCGGCCGCTGCACCAGGGCGTGGATCCGGCCGCCGGGGCCGTCCACCCACACGTCCTCCACCGGGACGGACTCGGGCGCCCGCAGGCCCGGGGCCTCCAGCACGACGGCTCCGGTGGTGGAGCGCACCACCGGAGGCCGGGCGGCCGACGACCACAGATACTCCACCGTGCCGTCCGGCCTGGCGGTGGCGCCGCCGACCGAGCCGCGCGGGGTGTCGAGCGCGGTCAGCGTGCCGTCCGCCAGGTCGTAGCGGAACATCTCGCTGCGCGCCCGGAAGTCGTGCACCACCAGCAGCGCGCTGCCGTCCGGATACCACTCGGCCTGCACGTCGCCCGGCAGGTCTATCGCGGGCGCGATCTGCTCTCCGCCTGCGACGTCCCAGATCATCGGCAGCCAGCGGTCCTCCCGCTGGTGGCCGACCAGCAGCCGGGTGTCGCCGGGCACGGGCGCGAAGCCGAGGCTGTCCAGGCCCAGCTCGCGGGTGCCGCCCTCGGTGTCGTCCAGTTCCGCCACCACGGAGCCGTCCGCGACCCGCAGCACCCGCAGGGCGCTGTGCATGGCGTCGCCGTGCTCGGTGTGCTCGATCACCACCAGCGTGCCGTCCTCGGAGAGGTCGCCGACGCCGGCGGACTCCTCGTGGCGGTAGATCTCGTACGGCTCCCCGCCGTCCGGCGGCACGACATGCACGGTCGTGCCCTCGTCGTCTGTGGAGCGGCCGACGACGGCGAGGCCGCCGGCGCCGAGGGCCAGGCCCGCGGGATAGGAGGGGTCGAGCCCGGGAGCGGCCGGTATGTCGTCGCCACCACCGAACGACTGGCGCATCCACACGCCGAACTCGTCGCCATTCGTGTCGGAGAACCACCACACCCATTCGCCGTCCCGGCTGAGGGTGCCGTCCGTCGTGCCGTTCGGACGATCGGTGACCTGGCGGCGCTCGCCCGTCGTCCGATCCCACGCGTACAGCTCGTACGTGCCGGTGACGTCGGAGACGTACAGGCTGTGGTCGGGGGCGTCCTCCGCCCACTCCGGCAGTCCGACCCGGGGTGCGCGATACCTCTTCTCCCAGTCGGGCAGCGCGCCCGGGATGGCCCCGGGCAGGCTTCCGGACGGGGTGGGGGAGGGTGCGGGCACGGCCGGCACGGCGTCGGATTCGGGCGTGGACCCGCTGGCGGATCCGGTCGTTTCGTTCATGCCACCATGATGCTCCGCCGAGCGGTCCTCGGGAGCGGCTGTCGTCACAGCCTGTGGATAACTCTGGGCTATGCGCGATGAGCTGCGGCTATCCCGTCACTTCCGTCACCCCACGCACCACGACGACCGGGCAGGTCGCGTGAAGTGTGACGGTATGACTGACCGAGCCGAGGAGGGGCGCGCGGAAGGTGCCGTGGCCGCGCACGCCCACGACGATCAGGTCGGCGGTCTCGGCGCGGTCGAGGATCGCCTGGGCCGGGTTGCCCGCGACGACCACCTGCTCGACGGCTGCGGCCTTCGCGGGCGGGAGGGCGTCGTCGACCGCCTCCGCCAGCGCGCGGGACGCCGGGCCTTCCAGGTCCAGGTCGTCAGGGAGTTCCGGGACGTCCGCCCAGCCGAAGGCTCCCGGGAGCTCCCACGCCATTACGGCGACAAGCGAGGCGCCGGTCAGCTCCGCCTGGAGGGCGGCCCAGCGCAAGGCCTGCTGGGCGGCGATCGAGCCGTCGACGCCGACCACGATCGTGCCGTCTGTCATCGCGCGCTCCTCACTCGCCGGGGGCCATTCGCCTGGCGGCGGGCTCGGTGGTTTGTGCGGCGCCCTCGCCGCCTGGGGCCCGGCCCCCGGGGGGCGCCGTTTGCCGGGGCGGCGCCGTTTTCTGTGGGCGGCGCCCGCGACGGCGGTTTCGTGGCCTACGGCCGGTCGTAGGGGCCGCCCCCGCCTCGTGGAGCGGATGCCCGCCGAGGGACGAACTAAGCACAACGGGCATTCTTCGCGGAATGTGACCTTGGGGAGGTGGGGGTGGATGGGTGCGGACGCGGCGGTCCGCTCGGGCTGGGCGCGCAGTTCCTCGCGCCCCTCGGGGGGTGCCGCTTGGCCGTGGGCCGCATGTGCCGGTGCGTGGGGGCCGGGCGCGCAGTTCCCCGCGCCCTCAGCGGGGTGCCACCTGGCCGTGGGACGTATCTGCCGCTGCGTGGGCGCCGCGCCCTAGCCGGGTGCCGCCAGGCCGTCGGGCTTATGCGGGTGCGCGCGTGGCCGGGCGGGTGGCGGATGCGTTCAGGAGGGGGGTCAGTTCTGTGGTGACGGTGGTCAGGGGGGTGGTGGACTCGTGGGCGCGGGCCAGGAGGATGGCGCCCTCCAGGGTGGAGATCATCAGGGTGGCCAGGGCGGGGGCGCGGTCCGGGGGGACGTGGAGGGTGGTCAGGGCCGCGGTCAGGGGGGTGGTCCAGGCGGTGAAGGCCGAGGCCGTGGCCTCGCGGGCCGAGGGGGTGGAGGCGGTCGAGTCGACGGTGGCGGCGGCGACCGGGCAGCCGGTGCCGAAGCCGGTGGCCTCGAACTCGTCGATCCACTGCTGGGTCATCGCGGCGAAGAGGGCGCCGGGGGTGGGCTCGGGGAGGGCGGCGAGGTAGCGGGCGACGCGCTTGCCGGCGTAGTGACCGGCCCAGGTGACGGCCTCGTTGACCAGCTGTTCCTTGCCGCCGGGGAAGTAGTGCTGGAGGGACCCGCGGGGCGCCTCGGCGCGGGCGGCGACGTCGCGCATGCCGGTGGCGCCGACGCCGTCGCGGCGGATGAGCTGGGCCGCGGCGAAGACCATCCGTTCCCGCGGGCCGTGGGTGCGGGGTGCAGTCATCGCCGGCCTCCTCATGGTCGGTCCAGCTTATAGACGCCGCTGGGGCCGTCCGTGGAATGCGCCAGGTGCTCCGCCGGCAGGTGGCGGCCCAGGGCGGCGAGCAGCGCGGAGCGGCCGGGCAGCACGGCGGCGCTGACCTGCCGGACGCCGCGGGCACGGGCGCGGGCCAGCAGCAGGTCGACCATGGCGCGGCCGGCGCCCTGACGTTGCCAGGCGTCGGCGACCAGGACGCCCAGTTCCGCGGCGCCTCCGTCCGGGGGCAGGGCGAGGCTGGCGAGGCCGACCGGGCGCGCACTGCTCGCGCCGTACGCGTAGGCGACCACCGCGTCATGGACGTCGGCGCGGCCGGCCAGCACGCCGGCCAGGTACTCCGCGGGGAAGGCGCGGACTTGGCCGAAGAAGCGCAGCCGGAGGGTGGCCTGCGAGCAGGCCGTGACGAGGTCGTGCAGGGCGGGGGCGTCGGCGGGTGTGACGACCGCGGTCTGCCAGCGCCGGACGGTTGCCGCGGGGAGGGGCGGTACGACGGGGTCTATGACAGTGGTCATAGCGGCCAGTATTATGACGGCTGTCATAGATCGCAAGGCCACACACGGCCCCGCGGAAAGGACTCCGGACGGCATGCTCAGAGCGGGCTTCCTCGGTCTCGGCGTCATGGGTCAGCCCATGTCCCTCAACCTGGCGCGGCACCTGGCGGGGCGGGCGCCGCTGACGGTGTGGAACAGGACGCGCGCCAGGGCCGAACCGCTGCGGGCCGCCGGCGCCCGGGTCGCGGAGACGCCCGGCGACGTCCTGCGCGAGAGCGACGTCGTCTTCCTGATGCTGGCCGACGACCCCGCGGTCGACGCCGTGCTGGCGCGTGGCACGGCCGGTTTCGCCGCCCGGGTCGCCGGCCGGACGATCGTGCACATGGGCACGACCTCGCCCGGATTCTCGCGCGCGCTGGAGGCCGACGTCCTGGCAGCGGGCGGCCGTTACGTGGAGGCGCCGGTGTCGGGCTCGCGAGGGCCCGCCGAAGCCGGGGAGCTGGTGGCGATGCTGGCCGGCGGGCGGCAGGCGGTGGACGCGGTGCGGCCGCTGCTGGCGCCGATGTGCCGGGAGGCCTTCGACTGCGGCCAGGTCCCGAGCGCGCTGCTGACGAAGCTGTCGGTGAACCTCTTCCTCATCACCATGGTCACCGGCCTCACCGAGGCCTTCCACTTCGCCGACCGGTACGGGCTGGACCGCGACCGCTTCCTCGCCGTGCTCGACGCGGGGCCGATGGCCAGCGCGGTTTCCCGGGCGAAGGCGCCCAAACTGAGGGACCGTGACTTCGCGGTGCAGGCGGCCGCGCTCGATGTGCTGAAGAACAACCGGCTGATCGCCGAGGCGGCCCGGGAGGCCGCTCTGGCGTCGCCGCTGCTGGACGTCTGCCATGCGCTGTTCGACGAGACGGTGGGGCTCGGCCACGGCGGCGCCGACATGGTCGCGGTACTGCACGCGATCGAGGCCCGTACCGCCGGAGCCAGGCCTTCCGCCAGGGCTTAGGCTGCAACCGCCTTACGGAAAAGATCAGTTGATACGACCAAACGGACAGGCGGAGGACAAGCGAATGGGTGTGGCGATCCGACGGGCCGGGCAGGACGACAGGGCGGCCGTGACCGGCCTGCTGGACCGGGTCTTCCAGGACGACGCGGTCAGCGGCTGGGTGTTTCCCGACCCTGCCGACCGGCGTGCCAGGCATGGCGTGATGATGGGCGCGTTCCTGGACGCCGCGCTGGCCGAGGGCTACGTCGACGTGGCGGTGGACGGCTCCGCGGCGGCGCTGTGGTTCTCGGTGCCGGCCGGCGGCCACCCGGCCGACGACAACGGTCCGGCCGAACTGCGGCAGGTCGTCGACCCGGCCAACGAGCGGGTCGAGACGATAGGCCAGATCCTCGACGCGGCGCATCCCAAGGACCGGGCGCACGAGCATCTGATGCTGATCGCGGTCGACGGCTCCGCCCGCAGCCAGGGGCGCGGCACCGAGCTGATCACCTCGGTGCTTGCCCGCTGCGACCGGGAGGGCCGCGCCGCCTACCTGGAGGCCAGCTCGCTGCGCAGCCGCGCGCTCTACGAACGCCTCGGCTTCGTCTGGTCGGGCAGCACCATCGACCTCCCCGACGGCCCGCAGATGTGGCCGATGTGGCGCGACCCGATGCCGGTCCACGAAGCCTGACGGACGGCCCGGCACGCCGTCATGGACGCGGGCGGCGCGGCACATTGCCGCGCCGCCCGGCTCAGGCCAGCGTCGCGCAGAGGTCCTCGTACGGTCCGGCCAGCACCAGCAGTCGCCTGCTGGTCGTGCCGGCCACCGTGCTGATCTTCACCGACATGTACGTGCTCGCAACGATCCACCGGTTGTGCGGGTGGTCCCCGGTGTGGAAGCCGGCCGACCAGTCGTTCCCGCTGAGGACGAAGGAGTCGGGGTCGGGGTAGGTGACCACGCCGGATCCCGAGATGTCGCGCTCGACGGACTTCCCGGTGGCCAGGTTGGTGACCTTCATGACGAGCGGGCCGCTCTCGATCGCGAAGACCGGGGTGCCTGCGGCATCGGTCCAGGTCCTGGTGGTCAGGTCGCTGACCGGGAAGTCGGCGTGCGCGGCGAAGGCACACACCTCGCCTGCGGGATAGTCGACCGGCTCCTGCGCCGGGTGGGTGACGAGCGGGCCCACCAGGCCCGACACGTCCGCCGGTACGCCCGGCAGGTCGGGGATGCCGCCGGCGGGGACCGCCGCGCCGGCGCCGGCCGGCACCGCCAGCAGCGCGGCGACCGCGCCCGCGACCAGGGCGGCGCTCGCGAGCCGCGGCCGCCGCCGCGCACCGAACCCGACGCAATGTACGACGCCCCGCGCCATGGACCGCGCCCTGCGCTCCGTGTGCCACCACTGACGTGCTGTCATCCCCGCGTCCTCCCGTAGCGTGCGGCGACCGGGTGATCGGTCGTCAGCGAGCGGTGGCGCCCCCGGCCCATCCCCCTGAGGCCCCGGGGCGCCCCGCACGCACCCACCGTGGCGTGTACAAAGGACGACGGCGACACGTTTCGGCCCTGGTCGAAGCGAATGGGGGAGGCCGTGCGCATCCATTTCACGCTGACCGATCTGGCCCGCACCCGGATAGCGGGCCGCCCGAGCCCGCTGGCGGTGACCACCTTCAGCGCCTTCCGGCTGGTCCAGCGGGCCGGCACCCCCGGCCTCGACGGCTGGCGGCGGCGGGTACGGGCAGGCCTTGCCGCGCCCGCGCCGGGCGCCGGGGCAGGCCTGCCGCCGGCACGGGAGGCGTACTTCGCGCAGATCGCCCCCCTGGACCCCGCACACCCCGTCCCGCGCTTCCTGCGCCCGCACATCGGCCTGCCGACGCTGGACGAGGAGCTGGAGCGGCTGCTGAGCATCCCGCGGCAGGCGCTGCGTGCCGACCTGGAGTACGTCGGCAGGCACCGCCCGCTGCCCCGCTGGACCCGCGACCTGGCCGACGGCGACCAGGACACCGCGGAACGGCTGGCCGCGGGCGTACGCGACTACCACCGGGTGGCCGTGGCGCCGTACTGGCGCACGCTGGCCTCGCTGCTCGCCGCCGACCGGGCGGAGCGCACCCGGCAGTTGGGGGACGGCGGCATCGAGCAGGTGCTGCGCAGCCTCGGCCCCCGGATGCGCTGGCGGCCGCCGGTGCTCGATGTGCAGACCAGGGCGGAGATCGAGTACGACTACCACCTCGGCGGGCGCGGCCTGCTGCTGGCGCCGGGCGCGTTCAGCTCGTACGTGCCCTGCGACCCGGACGACGAGCAGCCGACGCTCTACTACGAGGTGGTAGCGGACGCCGGCCGCCACTCGCTGCTGGGTACGCTGGGCGGCCCGCACGACGGCCTGGCCGCGCTGCTCGGGCACAGCAGGGCGGCGGTGCTCGAAGTGATCGCCGACGGTGTGACGACCGGCCAGCTGGCCCGCAGGGTCGGCCTGTCGCAGGCCTCGGCCAGCGAGCACGCCACCGTGCTGCGGCGGGCCGGGCTGGTCGTCACCCGGCGCAGCGGCCGGTCGAGCCACCACACCCTCACCGCGCTGGGCTCCGAACTCCTGCTGCACGCGGCCGCCGCGGCCGCCCCCGCACCCTGACGTCGGCACCGGCTCCGCCGAGCCGGACGCGCGGACGCGCGGACGCGCGGACGCGCAGGAGTACAGGGCGCGGAAAGCCGCGTACATTGCCGCGCTTCAGGCCGTACGCCCGAAGGCCACGCCCTGTACGCCGGATGCCGCGCCCATTCGGCTGACCCGGTGCGCTTCGTACGTGTCTCGGGTTCGAAGAGGTGGGTGATCGTCAGATCGTAGGTCCGCGCCCGCGCCCCGTCCGGCCCTACCGTCACACCGTCGTACGGACGGCAGCCCGGCGTGGACGTCACCGATCGCCGCCTCCCCCCACCGGAGTCCGACATGCGCTTGTTCGCGCGCGGCCTGTCAGCCGCGGCACTGGTCCTCGCACCGCTGGCCGCGGCCGGCACCCCTGCCGTGGCCGCCATCCCCGTCCCCACGCCCGCCGCTACGCTCGCCCCGCTGCGTATGCACGACGACGCCGTCGCGGGGCAGTACATCGTGACCGTGCAGAAGGGACTCGACCCGTCGGCGATGGCGCAGAAGACCGGCCTCAAGCCGTTCTTCACCTACAACAACGCGCTGCGCGGCTTCGCCATCACGATGAACGCCACCCAGCTCGACGCGGTCCGCAGGATGCCGGGCGTCGAGGCGGTCGAGGAGAACGCCCCGGTCACCGCCTACGACCTGGCGGGCACCACCGGCACCACCGCGCCCGCGATCGACCACGGCGGCATCAGGGCCGCGGCCAGCACCTGGGGCCTGGACCGCATCGACCAGCGCGATCTGCCGCTCGACCAGCAGTTCAGCACCACCGGCAAGGGCGCGGGCGCGACCGCCTACATCATGGACACCGGGATCGACTTCGGCCACAGCGAGTTCGGCGGCCGGGCCGTCCCCGGCTTCGACGCGATCGGCGACGGCCGCGACGGGCAGGACTGCCAGGGCCACGGCACCCATGTCGCGGGTACGGTCGGCGGCGCCACCTACGGCGTCGCCCGGAAGGCGAACCTGGTCAGCGTCCGGGTGCTCGACTGCACCGGCAAGGGCAGCTGGGCCGGCATCATCGCGGGCTTCGACTGGGTGGCGCAGAACGCCGAGCAGCCCGCCGTGCTGAACGCCTCGCTCGGCGGCGGCTACTCCCCCGCCGTCAACGACGCCGCCACCGCGCTGGCCGCCGCGGGCGTCCTGCCGGTGGTCGCCGCCGGCAACAGCTCCGAGGACGCGTGCGACGTCTCCCCCGCCAGCGCCGCCGGCGTCTTCACCGTCGGGGCGAGCGACGCGGCCGACCGGCAGACCGGCTTCAGCAACTACGGCAAGTGCCTGGCCCTCTACGCGCCCGGCAAGGACGTGGTCTCCGCCAAGCTCGGCGGTGGCAGCGTCGCGCTGGACGGCACCTCGATGG
Source organism: Streptomyces sp. NBC_01198 (assembly GCF_036010485.1). Lineage (NCBI taxonomy): Bacteria > Bacillati > Actinomycetota > Actinomycetes > Kitasatosporales > Streptomycetaceae > Streptomyces > Streptomyces sp. NBC_01198. The sequence goes on along the minus strand of NZ_CP108568.1, from coordinate 4,238,653 downwards.
CCAGCCCGCACGCCGCCGGGGTCGCACTGCTCTACAAGGCGGCGAACCCGGCCGCCGACGCCCAGGCCGTCAGCACCTGGGTCGCGGGGCAGGCCACGCAGAACGTGCTGACCGTCAGCGCCGGCTCGCCCAACCGCCTGCTCTACACCGGCGGTCTGTGACCGGACCCCATCACCCCCGCACCACCCCCGAGCCGCCTCGTCCGCACGAGGCGGCTCGCGGCCGTTCCCGGCCTGGGACAGGCTGGGACCCGGCCTACAAAAGACCGTGGCGCATCGCGGAGGTCACGGCGGCGGTGCGGTCGGTGACGGCGAGTTTGGCGAAGGTGCGCAACAGGTGGGTCTTCACGGTGGATTCGCCGATGAAGAGCCGGCGGCCGATCTCCGCGTTGGTGCAGCCGTCGGCGACCAGGCGGAGGACGGCGGTCTCCCGTTCCGACAGGTGGGGGCGTTCCGGGCGGACGCGCAGGCGGTCGACGAGGCGGGCGGCGACCGTGGGGGCCAGGACGGTCTCGCCGCGGGCGGCGGCCCGCACCGCGTCGGCGAGCTCGACGCGGGCGAGGTCCTTGAGGAGGTAGCCGGCCGCGCCCGCCTCGACGGCGCGGAGGATGTCGCTGTCGGTCTCGTAGGTGGTCAGCACGATGACCCGGCACGGCAGCCCGGCCGCGGTCATGCGGACGATGGACTCGACGCCGCCGCCGTCCGGCATGCGCAGGTCCATCAGGACGATGTCCGGCCGCAGCGCCGCCGCCAGCGCTTCGGCCTGCGGGCCGCTCGATGCCTCGCCGACGACCTCCAGGCCGGGTTCCGCGTCGAGCATCGCGCGCAGGCCCTCGCGGACGACGGGGTGGTCGTCGGCGAGCAGGACGCGGATCACGGGGTGCTCCTCGGGCCGGCCGCGAGCGGCAGGGTGACAGTGACCGAGGTGCCGCGGCCCGGTGCGCTGTCGACGGCGGCGGTGCCGCCCATCTCGGCGGCGCGGGCGCGCAGCCCGGGCAGCCCGTAGCCGGTGCCCGGCGGCCCGGCGGGGTCGAAGCCGCAGCCGGTGTCGCGTACGGCGATCCGCAGGGTGTCCTCGGCGTAGTGCAGGTCGAGGGCGACGGGGACCGCGGGGCCGGCGTGGCGGCGGGCGTTTGCCAGGGCCTCCTGGCAGCTGCGCAGGGCGACGACGTCGACGGCCGCGGGCAGGGCGCGTACGGCTCCGGTGATGCCGACGGTGGCGGGCGCGCCGGTCTGCTCGGCGTGCCGGGCGGCGAGGCGGCGCAGGGCGTCGGGCAGCGAGCCGCCGTCCAGGCCCGCGGGGGCGTTGCCCGCGACGAGGGCGCGCGCCTCGGCCAGATTCTCCCGGGCGGTGCCCGCCATCAGGGCGAGGTGGCGGCGGACCAGCGCCGGGTCGTCGTCGAGTTCGGTCTCGACGGCCTGCACCAGCATCAGGATGCTGGTGAAGCCCTGGGCGAGGGTGTCGTGGATCTCCCGGGAGAAGCGCTCGCGTTCGGCCAGGGCGCCACGTTCCGCGGACAGCCGGGCGACCTCGCCCCGGCTGGCGTCCAACTCGGCAAGGAGGTCTGCGCGTTCGGTGCTCTGCTCCATGACGCCGATGATCCAGCTGCCGACCACCGCGGAGAAGGCGAGGGTGACGACGGCGAAGACGGAGTTGTAGTAGAGGTCGTGGGCGTCGGGCCGCCAGACCAGCGCCCAGGCGGCGACCGGTGTGATGTTGATGACCGCGACGGCGGCAAGCGCGCCGGGTATCCGCAGCAGCATGAAGCACTGCGGTACGAGGGCGAAGGTGGCCAGCCGGGTCTCGCCGACCAGGGCCGCGGGCGGCAGGAACAGCAGGACCAGGCCGGCCAGATACCGCACGGCCGGCGGGGTGCCGGTGGTGGTGGCCTGCGCGACAAGCAGCGGGCGGCCGGCCCACACGTACCACGGCACCAGCAGGCAGAACAGGCAGGCGGCGACGACGCGCAGGCCGAGCCCTGGGCTCTCCGCGGCGAGCGCGAAGAGCACGGTGCCGGCCCACACCACCGCGAAGTAGGCGTCCCACGGCAGGAACGAGCGCTCCCAGACGTGCCCGCCGCGGGGACCCGCGGCGGGTTCGGGCGTTTTGAGCTCTCCGGTGGGCACGATCAGCCGTCGTTCCGGTTCTTCCAGCGGAAGGTGAGCAGGCACAGCAGCAGTCCTCCGACGCACCAGGCGCCCAGTATCAGGGCGATCCGTCCGAACTCCCAGCTCCCCGCCGGTTCCAGTGCGGCGGCCGCGTCCGGCAGGAACACCCCGCGCAGGCCCTGGCACATCCACTTCAGCGGGAAGAACGAGCCGATGGTCAGCATCCAGTTGGGCACGGTGTCGATGAGGATGTACACCCCGGAGATGAACTGGAGCACCAGGAAGGGGAGGACGACCACCGAGGTGGCGCTCTTGCCGGACTTCGGCACGCTGCTGATCGCGATGCCGAGCAGCGCGCAGCCGGTGATGCCGAGCACGAAGATCCAGCCGAGGGTGAGCCAGCCGGTCGCGTCGGACGGCAGGTCGACGTCGTAGACGGTGGCGCCGAAGACCAGCAGGGCGGCCGTCTCCAGCAGTCCGGTGACCAGCACCAGCCAGATCTTGCCGAGGAAGTACGCGGCCGGCGGCATCGGGGTGCCGCGCAGCCTGCGCAGCACCTTGTCGTCGCGCTCGATGGCGATGGAGATGCCCAGCGACTGGAAGCTGGTGGACATGATGCCGGCCGCGATCATCGATGCCACGTAGTACTGGGAGGCGGTGGAGCCGGTGTTCGCCATGTCGTCGTGGAAGATCGAGGCGAAGAGGAAGAGGAAGACGATGGGGAAGGCGAAGGTGAAGACCACCTGCTCGCGCAGCCGGAAGAACAGCCTGATCTCCATCGCCCCGCGCAGCAGGCCGAGTTGCCAGGCCCCGGGCAGGCGGGCAGGGCGCTCGTCCCGCACGGCGGTGGCCGCTGTCGCGGCGGTGGTGCCGGCCATCACTTGTCCTCCGATCCGATGAGCCCCAGGTAGACGTCCTCCAACGTGGGGCGGGTGATCCGCAGTTCGGGGACCTCGCCGTCGAAGTGGCGGGCCAGGCCGGCGACCGTGCGGGTCGGGGCGTCGGTCTCCTCGCTGCGGGCGGTGCCGTCCGGCTCCGCCCAGTGCACGGTCGCCCTGGCCTGCGACCGCCCGGCCAGCGAGCCGGGTTCGCCCTCCGCGACGACCCTGCCGGCCGCGATCACCGCGAGCCGGTCGGTCAGCGCCTCGGCCTCGTCCAGATAGTGGGTGGTGAGGATGATCGTGGTGCCCTCGTCGGCGAGGGTACGGATCAGCGACCAGAACTGCCGTCTGGCGGCCGGGTCGAAGCCGGTGGTCGGCTCGTCGAGCAGCAGCAGTTCCGGGCCGCCGATGACGCCGAGCGCCACGTCGAGCCGCCTGCGCTGGCCGCCGGACAGGGACTTGGTGCGGCTGTCCGCCTTCTCGGCCAGGCCCACCAGGTCGACGACCTCGGCCGGGTCGCGGGGCCGCGGGTAGTAGCGGGCGAAATGGCGTACGGTCTCGGCGACGGTCAGCTCGGCCGCCGCCGACTCGTCCTGCCACACGATCCCGACCCGCGCCTGCCAGTGGCGGTCCGCGGTGCCCGGGTCCTGCCCGAGCACCGTGACCTCGCCGCTGTCGCGGCGCCGGTGGCCCTGCAGGATCTCCACGGTCGTGCTCTTGCCGGCCCCGTTCGGCCCCAGGATCCCGAACACCTCGCCGCGCCGGATGGCGAGATCCACCCCGTTGACCGCGTCGACCTCGCCGTACCGCTTGCGAAGCCCGCGTACCTTCACCACGTCGTCCGTCATGAAACCCACGATCCCGTCCCGCAGCGCCGCCGCATACGGCCGTACGGCCACACTCCCGTCCACCGATCGGTGGACGGCCGTACGGTCATCGGTCGTCACCGTGCGTGACGTACGCTCGCGTGGCGGGGGCGGCGGCCCGGGGTCAGGATGGAGGCAACCGGAGGGCGGTGAGCCCATGCGTGAACCCAGCGAGGGCCTTGTGGCGGCCGGACCGCAGCGCAGTCCCGCGGAGCGGGCCGCGGACGGCAAGCAGGCACGGCGGCGCGTGCCGCGGTCGGCCCACGCCCGATTCAGCCCGGGCAGGAAGCGCTTCGACCCCGTCGACCTGCTGGAGAAGCAGTCCGCCGACCGGGTGCAGGAACTGGTGCCGATCCGCTACGCCCGCATGCTGGAATCCCCCTTCCGCTTCTACCGGGGCGCCGCCGGGATCATGGCCGCCGACCTCGGCACGGCGCCGCACACCGGGCTCACCACCCAGCTGTGCGGGGACGCGCATCTGCTGAACTTCCGGCTGCTCGCCTCACCCGAGCGCCATCTGGTCTTCGACATCAACGACTTCGACGAGACACTGCCAGGGCCCTTCGAATGGGACCTCAAACGGCTCGCGACCAGCCTGGAGATCGCCGCCCGCGCCCGCGGCTTCGACGCCGAGCGGCGCGGCACGATCGTCCGCGGGGCGGTCGAGGCATACCGCGAGCGGATGCAGCTCTTCGCCGGCATGGGCACCCTCGACATCTGGTACGCACAGGACGACACCGAGCAGATCACCGCGCTGCTGCCCAAGGAGCGGCCCGGCGCGGAGGTGCGCAAGCGCACCGGCAAGGCACTCGCCAAAGCCCGTACCCGGACAACCGCGCAGGCCTTCGACAAGCTCACCGGTCTGGTCGACGGGCAGCGCAGGATCGCCGCGGACCCGCCGCTGATCACCCCGCTGCGGGATCTGCTGCCGGACTCCCAGCGCGTCGAACTCGAAGAGCGGCTGCGCGAGTTGATCCGCCGCTACAGCGAGAGCCTGCCGGCCGAGCGGCGGCTGCTGCTCAGCCGCTTCCGGGTGGTCGACATGGCACGCAAGGTCGTCGGCGTCGGCAGCGTCGGCACCCGGTGCTGGGTCATCCTCGCCATCGGGCGCGACGACGAGGACCCGCTGCTGCTCCAGGCCAAGGAGGCGGGGCCCTCGGTCCTGACCCCCTACGCGGGCGCCGCCGTCCACCGCAACCAGGGTCAACGTGTCGTCGCCGGGCAGCGGTTGATGCAGTCCTCCGGTGACATCCTGCTCGGCTGGGAGCGCGTGACCGGCATGGACGGGCGGCAACGCGACTTCTACATCCGGCAGTTGCGCGACTGGAAGGGCATCGCCCAGCCCGACACGATGTCCCCCACGATGCTGCGGCTGTTCGCCCGCGTCTGCGGCGCCTCGCTGGCCCGCGCGCACGCCCGCTCCGGCGACCCGATCGCGCTCGCCGCCTACGCAGGTTCCGGTGAGGTGCTCGACCGCGCCCTCGCGGAGTTCGCCGAGGCCTATGCGGACCGCAACGAGGCCGACCACCAGGCGCTCGTCACCGCGGCGGCCGACGGCCGCGTACCGGTCGCCCCGGCTCCGGCGTGAAACCCCCGGAGCGCCGCAGGCACTAGTAGACGTCCCGCACGTAGCGCTTCTGCGCGGCAAGGTGCTTGACGTAGGCGGTCGCGGCCTCCGGGGAGAGGCCGCCGTGGCGGGCGGCGATGGCGTGGAGGGCCTGGTCGACGTCCTTCGCCATGCGGGACGCGTCGCCGCAGACGTAGAAGTGCGCGCCGTCCTGGAGCCAGGACCACAGGAGCGGGCCGTGCTCGCGCATACGGTCCTGGACGTAGGCCTTGGCCCGCTGGTCGCGGGAGAAGGCGGTGTCGAGGCGGGTGAGGGTGCCCTCGGCGAGGCGGGCGGCCAGGTCGTCCTCGTAGTAGAAGTCGGTGGCCCGGCGCTGGCCGCCGAAGAAGAGCCAGTTGGGGCCGTGGTGGCCGCGGGCGCGGCGGTCGTCGAGGAAGCCGATGAAAGGGGCGACGCCGGTACCGGGGCCGACCATGATCATGGGGGTGGCCGGGTCGGCGGGCGGCCGGAAGCCCGGCGAGCGGCGGACGTGCACGGGCACCGTCGTACCGGGCCGCGCGTCGGCGAGGAAGGGCGTGCAGACGCCGCCGCGCGGCCGGCCGCCGGGGTTGTCGTAGCGGACGACGGAGACGGTCAGCGCGATGTGCTGCGGGTCGGTGAGCGGGCTTGACGATATGGAGTACAGCCGCGGCTGGAGCTTCCTGAGCACCCCGGCCCATTCGCCGGCGCGGGCCTTGACGCCGTAGGCGGCGACGACGTCCACCGCCTGCCTGCCCCATGACCACTTGGCGAGTTCGTCCTTGTTGTCGGGCCGCAGGAGCTTCCTGAGCACCCGGTCGTGGGTGCGGTCGGCGACGAAGCGCAGCAGGTCGGGGGTGATCCTGGTGATGTCCAGGTGCCGGTGCAGCGCTTCGCCCAGCGCGACCTCCCCGACGCCGGGGACGCCGACGGCGGTGTGCGGGTCGAGGCCGGCGACGGCGAGCCATTCGTCCACCAGGCCAGGGGGGTTGGCCGGCAGTATGCCGAGCGCGTCGCCCGCCTCGTACGGCAGCGGGACGGGGCTGTCGCGGGTGTCCAGGGTGACGCGGCGGACCTCCCTGATGGCTCCGGGCCTGCCGAGCAGCCGGTTGCCGGTGAGCCGGGCGGTACCGCCGGGCGCCCGCCGTACGGGGGTTGGGGGCACGGGGGTCGAGGTAGGTGCGGCGTCCTCGGCCGGGGGAGTCGCCAGGGCGCCGAGCACCCGGTCGAGCCAGGCCAGGGCGGACGTCTCGTAGTCCGGTTCGCAGTCCGCACGCGGCGCGAGCCGTACGGCGCCGAGTTCGGCGAGGCGCGCGTCGAGCCGGCGGCCGTGGCCGCAGAAGTCCGCGTAGGAGGAGTCACCGAGGGCCAGGACGGCGTAACGGCGGCCGTCCAGCCGCGGGGAGCCGGGCGCGGCGAGCGCGTCCCAGAAGGCGGCACCGTTGTCGGGTGCCTCGCCGTCGCCGAAGGAGCTGGTGACCAGCAGCAGGTCGGCGGCGGCCGGGAGCGCGGCCGGTGAGGCGTCGGCCATGCCGAGCAGGGTGGCCCGGTGGCCGCCGCCGGTGAGGCGGCGCGCCGCGGCGGCGGCGAAGTCCTCGGCGTTCCCGGTCTGGGAGGCCCACAGCACCACCACCTCCCGCCCCTCCTGCGGGACCTCGGCACGCGCTACGGGCTGCGGTCCGGCGGGCAGCCGCGAATACATGCCCGCCAGAGCCCCGTTGACCCACAGCGCGTGCTCGGGCGTGAAGGGCGCCTCGGGCGGCAGGACCGGTACTCCGGTGACGCCGGAGCCGAGGCCGGCCAGGAAGCCGACCAGATAGCGGCGTTCGTCCTCCGCGAGCACCGGCGGTGCCAGGTCCGCCACGCCGAAGACGTCGATCCGGGCGTCGACCGGGATGTCCACTGGGCCGTCGTGCGCGGGGACTACGGGTGGGGCGTCGGGTCCCGGGACTTCGGGCGGGGCGTCACGTGCGGGGGCTTCGGGGGGCTCTGCCACCCGGGCGGCAACCCTCGTCAGCGACACCGCGCACACCTTGAACTCCGGCTGGAAGGAGATCGGGTCGATGGCGTCGCTGGTGACGGCGTTGAGGCTGAGGTATTCGCCGAAGAGGTCGTTCCAGTGGAAGGGCGCGAAGCAGCACCCTGGCAGCACCCGGTCGGTCAGCACCGCGGGCAGCACCGCCCGGCCGCGCCGCGAGGCGACCTCCACCGGGTCGCCCTCGGCGATCCCCAACTCCTGCGCGTCGCGCGGATGCAGCTCCACGAAAGGGCCCGGGTTGAGCTTGTTGAGCCTGGCGACCTTGCCGGTCTTGGTCAGGGTGTGCCATTGGTGCTGCACGCGGCCGGTGTTGAGCACGAACGGGAAGTCGTCGTCGGGCATCTCGGCGGGCGGCACGTGCGGTCTCGGGTGGAAGACGGCCCGCCCGCTCGGGGTCGGGAAGCGCAGCCCGTCGCCGTCGACGTAGCGGATCGGGTTGCGGTCAGGACCGTCCGCGGTGGGCGCCGGCCACTGCACCGGCGTCTCGCGCAGCCGCTCGTACGTCACGCCCCGCAGGTCGTAGCCGGTGACCGGATTCCAGGCACGGCGGATCTCGTCGAAGACCTCCTCGGGGCCCGCGTAGTCGAAGGCCTGCCCGTAGCCCATCGCGCGCGCCACCTCGGCGATGATCCGCCAGTCGGGCAGCGCCTCGCCCGGCGGGTCCACGGCCTGCCGGGCGAGGGTGAGGTTGCGCTCGCTGTTGATCAGGACGCCCTCGGACTCCGTCCACATCGCGCCGGGAAGCACGATGTCGGCATAGGCGTTGGTCTCGGTGTCGGCGAAGACGTCCTGGGTGACGACGAATTCGGCCGCCTCCAGGCCCTCGATGACGGTGCGGCGGTTCGCCACCGAGGCAACCGGGTTGGTGCACATGATCCAGCAGGCCTTGATTTCGCCGTCGGCCATCCGCCGGAACATCTCCACGGTGCCGCGCCCGCTGCCGTCCGCCCGTACGGCGCCGGGCGGCAGCCCCCACAACTCCTCGGCGAACGCGCGGTCTTCCGCCACCAGCACCGAGCGCTGGCCGGGCAGGCCCGGGCCCATGTACCCCATCTCCCGGCCGCCCATCGCGTTCGGCTGGCCGGTCAGCGAGAACGGGCCGCTGCCCGGGCGGCAGATCGCACCGGTCGCCAGGTGCAGATTGATCAAGGCGTTGGTGTTCCAGGTGCCGTGCGTCGACTGGTTGAGGCCCATCGTCCAGCAGCTCGTCCACTCGGCCGCCGCGCCGATCAGCTCCGCGGCCCGCCGCAGGTCCGCCTCCGCTATGCCGGTGATGGCCGCGACCGCCGCCGGCGGGTAGTCGGCGAGGAAGTCCGGCATCGCCTCCCAGCCCTCGGTCCAGCGGTCGATGAAGTCCTGGTCGGTGCGGCCGTTCGCGTGCAGCAGGTGCAACAGGCCGTTGAGCAGGGCCAGATCCGTGCCGGGGCGGATCTGCAGGAACAGATCCGCCTTCGCGGCGGTCGCGTTCCGCCGCGGGTCCACCACGATCAGCCGGGCGCCCGCCTTGACCCGCTCCATCATCCGCAGGAACAGGATGGGGTGGCAGTCGGCCATGTTCGCGCCGATGACCAGGAAGACGTCGGCGCGGTCCAGGTCCTGATACGACCCGGGCGGGCCGTCCGCGCCCAGCGACAGCTTGTAGCCGCTGCCGGCGCTGGCCATGCACAGGCGGGAGTTGGACTCGATCTGGTTGGTGCGGATGAAGCCCTTGGCGAGCTTGTTCGCCAGATACTGCGCCTCCAGGCTCAGTTGGCCCGAGACGTAGAGCGACAGCGCGTCGGGGCCGTGCTCGTCGAGGATCGCGCGCAGGCGGCGGCCGGTCTCGGCGATCGCCTCCGCGGCGGGCGCGGGTACCGGCTCCGTGCCGCGCTCCTCCCGGACCAGGGCCCGCTCCAGCCGGCCGGGCGCAGACAGCATCTCCGCGGTCGTCGCGCCCTTGGTGCACAGGCGGCCGCGGTTGGCCGGGTGGGCCTTGTCGCCGACCGCCTTCAGCACGGTGCGGCGGCCGTCAGGGCCCGCGCCGATGTCGAGCAGGAGGCCGCAGCCGACGCCGCAGTACGAGCAGACGGTCCGCACGGTCGTCGTCCCCACTCGCGGGCCTCCTCCCGCGGCCCTCGCGGCCGCGCCGCGCCCCAGGCTATGAGCCGGCGATTACGCCGGGGTCACTCCGCGGGCCGCACGCGGTTACGGCGCCTGCACATGCGCTGGCGCTTGGCTGTGAGTCGGCCCATCCCCGGGGCGGGGGTTGCGCTTGCCACTTGCAGTGGGTTGCTCGGCTGCGGCTCCGTGGGGGCTGGGCGCGCAGTTCCCCGCGCCCCTGAGGTGCTTGCCACTTGCTGTGAGCTGCTTGGCCGCGGCGCCGTTGTGGCCGATCGCGGCCCTCAGGGGGTGGCGGCCGTCGTGGGGGCGAAGGACGGGGCGTTGGTGGTTGCCCAGGTGGTGAAGGGGCGGGGGGTGGGGGTCAGGGGTGGGGTGGTCGGGAGGGGGGAAGGGTGGGTGCGCCAGGAGGTGAGGAGGGCGTCGGCGTACGCGGACGGGATGGCGGACGCCGACTTCCACTCGGCGGGGCTCACCGTCTCGACGCGTACCGCGCGGCCCCGGGCGGCGCCGATGATCTCCGCCTGCTCGCGGAAGGTGAGCGACTGCGGGCCGGTCAGGGTGTACGCCGGCGCCGCGTACTGCTCGGGGGAGGTCAGCACCGCGGCCGCCACCTCCGCGAGGTCCAGCTCGTGCAGCGGCACCGTGTACGCGTCGGGGTAGGGCAGCCGGACGGAGTCCGTCGCCGCGATGGACCGCGCCCATTGCAGGGCGTTGCCCGCGAAGTCCCCCGGCCGCAGGAAGGTCGCCGGGACGGGGCCCGCGCGCAGGGCCGCCTCGACGGCGGCATGGCCGCGGGCCAGCACGTCGTCCGCCGCTCCGGGTTCCAGCACGGCGGAGGAGGAGAGCAGCACGATGTGCCGCACGCCCGCCGCCGCGGCGGCCTCGGCGAAGGCGGTCGCGGAGCCGGGGGAGCGGGCGGCGTAGAGGAAGACCGAGCTCACCCCCGCCAGCGCGGGGCCGAAGGTGCCGGGGTCGTCCAGCACGCAGCGCACGGCCGGTACGCCGCCGGGAGGGTCGAGCGCACCGGGGTCGCTGGATCCGGCCCGCAGCGGGCGGCCCTGCGCGTGCAGCAGGTCGATGAGCGTGCGGGCGACGCGTCCGCGGCTGCCGGTGACGAGGATGGTCATGGTTTCTCCCGTGGCGTGATCGTGGAAGGCGGGCACAAGGGCACGGACTCCGTAGACTGGAAGCGCCGCACAGATATTGTGCGCCACAATCTTTGTGTCACGCAAATGAATAGGAGGCGGTCACATGCCGGACCGCGAGGAGCTGCTCGACCAGGTCGTCATCGAGGCCCGGCGCCACTACGCGGCCTGGACGCTCTTCAACCAGAAGATGGCCGACCGCCTCGGCCTGCACCCCACCGACGTGCAGTGCCTCAACCTGCTCGACCTGGAGCCCGATCCGCTGACCACCGGCCAGGTCGCGGCGCTGACCGGGCTGACCCCGGGCTCCGCGACCCGGCTGGTCGACCGGCTGGTCGCGGCGGGACTGGTCGAGCGGCGCGCCGACCCGGACGACCGGCGCAGGTCACTGGTGGCGCTGACGCCGGGTGCGCTGGAGGGCCTGGGCGACGCGTGGGAGGGGCCGGGGGACGCCTACGACGCGATGCTCGGCAGGTTCAGCGACGCCGACCTCGCCGTGATCCACCGCTATTTCCGCGCCGCCGCGGAGGTCGGCAACGACCAGGCCACCGAGGTCGGCCGTTCCTGAGGCGCCCCCGGCGCGGGCGGCCTCACCGCGGCAGTACGACCAGGTCGCTCGCCCGCAGGTCGCTGACCAGCTGCGGCGGGGAGGCCGACACCGAGCCGGCCGAGTACGGCGGCCGGGGGTCGTACTCGACGACCAGCTGGATCGCCTCGGCCACCGCGTCGCCCGCGAGCCGCCCCGCCAGGTGCAGTGCCAGGTCGATGCCCGCCGACACCCCGGCGGCGGTGGCGTACTTGCCGTCGAAGACCACCCGGTCGGTGCTGGGCACGGCGCCGAAGGACGGCAGGTGCTCCAGCGCGATCCAGTGCGAGGCGGCACGCCGCCCGGTCAGCAGTCCCGCGGCGGCCAGCAGCAGCGAGCCCGAGCAGACCGAGGTCGTCCAGGTCGTGCCGGCGTCGACCGCCCGCAGCCAGTCCAGGATCACCGGGTCGCCCAGCGCCTGCCCGGTGCCGGGGCCGCCGGGGACGACCAGCAGGTCGGGCGAGGTGACGTCGGCGAGCGGCAGGTCCGCGGTCATCGCCAGGCTGGCCATGTCGTTGCGCACCGGGCCCGCCTCGACCGCGGTGAGGACCACCTCGGCGCCGGGGACACGGGACAGGATCTCGTACGGCCCGGCCACGTCGAGCGCGGTGAAACCCTCGTAGAGCAGCACGGCTATCTGCATCGTCAACTCCTGACAGCGTGGAAACGCCGGCGGTATTCCGCCGGCGCGACCGCCAACGTACGGACGAAGGCGCGGCGCATCGCCTCGGATGTGCCGTAGCCGGCGGCGCGGGCGACCTCGGCGACCCCGGAGCCGGTGTCCTCGAGGAGCCGGCGGGCCGCTTCGAGCCTGGTCCTGTCGACGTACTGCCCGGGGGTGACGCCGACCTCGGCGCGGAAGGCGCGGGCGAACTGCCGCGGGGACAGGGCGGCGCGGCCGGCGAGCGCGTCCACCGACAGGTCGGCGTCCGGGTGCTCGGTGATCCAGCGCTGGACCTCGCGCAGGGGGTGCCGCTGGGCGACCTGCGCGGCCAGCTGCGTGCTGAACTGCGCCTGGCTGCCCGGCCTGCGCAGGAAGACCACCAGGCCGCGGGCCACCGCGAGGGCCACGTCACGGCCCAGGTCCTCCTCGACCAGCGCGAGCGCCAGGTCGATGCCGGCGGTGACACCGGCGGAGGTGGCGTACCGGCCGTCCCGTACGAAGATCGGCTCGGGGTCGACGGTGATGGCCGGGAAGCGGCGGGCGAGCGTGCCGCAGTACGCCCAGTGCGTGGTGGCCCGCCGGCCGGCCAGCAGTCCCGCCTCGGCCAGCAGGAAGGCTCCGGTGCAGACCGACACGACCCGCCCGGCACCCGGGGCGAGTGCCGCGATCCGTGCGACGACCTCGGGGTCGGCCGGATACGTCCCGTGGCCGCCGGGCACCAGCAGCACGTCCGGCGGCGCCGCGGCCCGCAGGTCCTCGTCCGGCAGCATCCGCAACCCGGAGGAGGTGCGTACCGCTCCGCCGCCGAGGGTCGCGGTCCGCACCCGGTACGCGTCCGGGGCGGACCGTGCCGCGCTCACCTCGGCGGCGGCCGCGAAGACTTCGAGCGGCCCGGTCACGTCGAGGCTCTGCACGCCCTCGAAGAGCACGATGAGCACGTCACGGCTGGTCGTCACGCCGCTCAGCCTGGCAGCGGGGCAGGAAGGCGGCAATGACGGGTTCCCCACCTTTCCTGCCATCCGGCGCAAGCACCCGAGGGCCCGCGGAACGACGGAAGGGCCGCCGGCGCGAGATCGCCGGCGGCCCGGGGGTGGAGCAGGTGGTGCGGGGTGGTGCGGGTCGAGCTGGCGGACGTCAGCCGTTGTTGGCGCCGTTGCCGGACAGGACCGGGATGTTGCTGAGGATGTGCGACAGCGGCTCGTCGCCCTTGGCCTGGGTCGAGTTCTCGGCGCACTGCTGGTTCTGCGGCGACGACAGGACGTTGACGTCCTGAACGGCGACCGGGATCAGGCCGACCAGCGAGCCGACGTTCGCCTTGACCGGCAGGCCGACGCAGGGCTTGTTCAGGGTGCCCTGGACCAGGCCGATCTGCGGGCTCTCGGTACCGCTGGTCACGGTGTTGCCGTAGTTCTGCTCGGCGCCGTTGCCGTTCACCGTGGTGGTGCCCGAGTCGTCACCGAGAGCCATGGCCGGGGAGGCGGTGGCGCCGACGGCGACGACCGAGGCGGCGATGGCGGCTCCGGCCAGGATCTTCTTGATCATTGTGTGTCCCTTTGCGGTGCGAGATAGCACGGTTCTGGAAGGAAGGTCTGAGCGATCTGATCAACCGCTCACGGAGGGTTTGGTTCCGGCGATTCACTCCGATGGTGGAGTCGACCCGCCGGGGACGTGACGGATCGTCAGCCGCCGAGACCGCCGAGCACGCCCGCCAGCGGCAGGCTGCCCAGCGGGAGCCCGCCGAGCAGCGAGGCGCCCGGCACGGCGCCGGCAAGACCGGACTGGGCGACACCCTGGGTGGCCGTGCTCGCCTGACCCGCGAGGGCGTCGGCCGAGGTGTCGCCCCGGAGGTGTTCGGTCGCCTTGGAGAGGGTGTTCAGCGTGGAGTCGACCTGCGCGCTGTCGGCGGCCTTCTGCAGCGGCTGCTCGTTGAGCGCCTGCTCGACGCCACCGTTGATGCTGGTGGGCATCGTGCTCATGTTGTCGGAGCTCACGGTGTCGGCGAACGCGGGCGCCGCCACGCCGACCGCCATCATGGAACCGGCCACGACCGCTGCAACCTTCGAGTACTTCACTTGCCACCCTTTCGGTAGCGCCGGATGTCTGTCGGCATGGACAACGACTACGGAGTGCAACGGAAACTGTGTGCGGACCCGGCGCCTGACAATCACCCGATAGAGCGGGAACTTGACTTTCCACTCCTGCGGGGAGGCCACCTGGATACGCACGGGATACCCCCCTGTGAAAACTTGGGAAATCGCTCAGGAATACGTGCGCCGAATACGCGCGGTCCTGGTGGAGCGCCGGTAGAGCATCGCGCCGCTCAGCAGCAGCGCGGCCCCCGCGCCGGTCGCCGTGCCCACCGCCGCGCGCGACGCGCCGCTCTCCGCCAGGTGCACCTCGGGGGTGTTGACCGGGGGTGCGGGCGTACGGACCTGGGGCGCGGGCGGCTTGGCGTGCCGCGGCCCCGGTACGACGGGGGTGGCCGGCGCCTCGCCGTTCGCACAGGAATTACCGCTCACCGCATTGAGCAGCGCGCCCACGTCGACGGAGTTCCCGCACACGTTCACCGGCGCCTGGATGGGGATATTCACCGTGTTTCCCGACAGCACACCGGGGGAGCCCTGCGCGCTGCTCTCCGCGGTGGCTCCGTGTGCCTGTCCTTCGCTCGCCGCGTCGGCCTGCTGCGAATGGTCGTCGGCCGAATGGCGCGATTCATTCGAGCCGCCCTGGGCGTCGGAGTCCGCGCTTGCGTAGCCGCCCGTCACGGCGAGGATGCTGCTCGCGGCAGCAACGGTGAGCAGACTCCGGCTCAGAATCTGTCGTCGCATCGACTTGTTTCTCCGCTCGTGCAAGGTCGTGCCAGGGGTGGTGCAGATGACGGACCGCCCCGGAGTGCGAGCGCACCCGGTCCGGGGCGGTACCTGATCAGAACGTCGTGCCCGACCGGTTCGCGTCGGTCGTCGTCAGTCGGCGTTGACGCAGGCGTTGCCGAACGCCGGGTTGAGCAGCGCGATGATGTCGACGGTGTTGCCGCACAGGTTGACCGGGACGTGGACCGGCACCTGGATGAGGTTGCCGGACAGCACGCCCGGGGAGTGCGCGGCGATGCCGGTCGCGTCAGAGCTGGCGAACGCCGGGCTGGCGACGCCCATCGCGAGGACGGTTCCTGCGGCGAATGCCGCTGCCTTGGTGAGCTTCTTCACGGTTCTACTCCTTTTCCGGCGGCGGCGGCTTGCACCGACACGGATTTCGTGTCGGCGGAACCCGCTTTTCACGGACTCCTGCACACCGCGCCGACAGGTCAACGACGATTGATGCCGGTAGGTGACTCCCCGCACTTCTTCGGTGGCATCATCCACTCGAATGGAGGGCGGGAATTCTGCCTTCCTGCACGGGGAACGGCTCCGGCCGCCGGCTTTCCACCGGCGGCCGGAGCCGCGAAAAGGGGGCCTGGCAGACCTGCGGGTCCGCGTGCTCAGTTGTTGGCCGCGCCGTTGCCCGACAGCACCGGGATGTTGTCCAGGATGTGCGACAGCGGCTCGTCGCCCTTGGCCTGGGTCGAGTTCTCGGTGCACTGCTGGTTCTGCGGCGACGACAGGACGTTGACGTCCTGGACGGCGATCGGGACCAGGCCGACGAGCGAGCCCAGGTTGGCCTTCGCGGGCAGCGCGATGCAGGGCTTGTTGAGCGAGCCCTGGATCAGCGCGAACGACGGGCTCATGTAGCCGCTGGTGTAGGTGTTGCCGTAGTTCTGCTCGGAACCGTTGCCGTTGGCGGTCGTGGTCCCGGTGTCGTTGCCGATGGCCATGGCCTGCGGGGCGACAGACGCCGAGACGCCCGCGACGGAGACGGCCACGGCAGCCGTGGCGAGGAACTTCTTGATCACGGTGGGTCCTTTGTGAACTGGAGTGAGTGTGCCCCCGGAAGACGGGTCGCGCTGTCCAACATCCGGGCGGGCGTTTAGTAATGACGTTTCACCCGAATGGATAGCGGTGGCCGAGCCGTTCGCCTGCACCAGGCGGAGGGGTGAGCGCGCAGCAGGGGATTGACGCGACGTCAACCTGCTGCGGTGGGATTGTCGTAAGAGGTCGCAACGGCGCCCCTGTTCGCGCGGCTTACGTGATTTTCGACGCGCCGTCTGCGACGGTGCATTCCTGTTTCCCGGGGATTACCCGACCGGTTCGGTACTCGTTGAGACCGGGCAGCCGCCCACGGGACCGAGTGGCGGGGTTTGACGGGCTCGTAGAGGGAGAACGGCGCGCGATGCCGCAACAGCAGGACGGAATCGCCGGACTGACGGTGCTGCACTTGGCTCAGCCCGTCGAGGGCGGAGTGGCCCGCGTCGTGGCCGACCTGGTCCGCGCGCAGGTACGGGCGGGCGCGCGGGTGGTCGTCGGCTGCCCGACCCCGGGCGCCGTGGACCGCGCCGGCGCGCCGGAACCGGTGGTGCCCGGGCCCGACACGCTGCCGCAGGCCGCGGCGCGCGCCGGCGCCCGGATCGTGCACTGGCCGGCCCGCCGCTCGCCGGGCCCCGCGCTCCCCGCCGAGACCGCGGCGGCCGCCCGGCTGGTCCGCGAGGTGCGCCCCGACCTGCTGCACCTGCACAGCGCCAAGGCGGGCCTGGCGGGGCGGCTGGCCGTGCGCGGCCGCGTGCCGACCGTCTTCCAGCCGCACGCCTGGTCCTTCGACGCGGTCGGCGGCGCCACCGCGACCGCCGCACGCGCCTGGGAGCGGCACGCGGCGCGCTGGGCGGACCGGGTGCTGTGCGTCAGCGACGCCGAGTGGCGGGCCGGGCGGCAGGCAGGAGTACGCGCCCGCTGGGCGGTCGTGCGCAACGGCGTCGACCTCGCCCGCTTCACCCCCACCCCAGACCGCGACGCCGTCAGGGCCGCACTGCCCGCGCTGTCCGACGTCGGGCCGCGCACGCCGCTGGTGGTGTGCGTCGGGCGGCTGTGCCCGCAGAAGGGCCAGGACGTGCTGCTGCGGGCCTGGCCCGCGGTCGCCGCGGCACTCCCCGCCGCCCGCCTGGTGCTGGTCGGCGACGGGCCCGACCACCGGCGGCTGCTGCTCGCCGCGCCGCCCGGCGTCCTGCTCGCGGGCGCCGCCCGTGACACCGTGCCGTGGTATCAGGCCGCCGACGTCGTCGTGCTGCCCTCCCGGTGGGAGGGCATGGCGCTGGCGCCGCTGGAGGCCATGGCCTGCGGGCGCCCGGTGGTGACCACCGACGTCAGCGGCTCGCGAGAGGGCCTGCCCGAAGAGGACGCCCCGGGGTGCGTGGTCCCGGTCGGGGACACCACCGCCCTGGCCGCGGCCCTGCTGGCGCTGCTCAGCGACCGGCCGCTGCGTACGGCCGCGTCCTTGCGCGCCCTCACCAGGGCCCGCGAGCGGCATGACGTGGCGAGAGCCGCGGCGGACGTCGCCGCGGTGTACTGCGACGTGCTGGCACTCCCCCACCCCGCCCGCGCCCGGCGGCTCCCCCGATGACCCCCGAGCCCGCCCCCCGGACCTGCGACCAGGCACGCCCCGACCCCGAACGGGTGATGCCGCCGCGGGCGTACGAGCCCGGCCGCCCGGACGGCCACCGGACCTGCGACCAGCCGCGCCCCGACCCCGAACGGCCCGGCGGCCCGCGGATGTACGAGCCCGCACACGGCGGCGGTACGACCACGGTCGAGGCGGACGTCGCACCCGACGGCGGCCGGCGCGCGTACGAGCCCGGCCGCAGCCCGCGGACGTACGAGCCCGGCGGCGGCCCCGCCCGCCCGGGCACCGACGGCCACGGCACCCGCACGGCCGACCGGCAGCCCGCCGCGACCCGCACCGCCGGCCGGCCGGCGCCCGCCCGTGGCTCCGGGCGGTCCGAAGCCGCCAGGACCCCCCGCGCCGGGCAGCCGCGGCATCGGGCGGTGCGGGAGCGGGTCGGGGGAGTGCTGGCCGCCGCGGACTGCGCGGGGGCGGTCGCGGGCGTCGCCGCCGTCGTTCCGCACGGCCTGCCGGCCGGATGCGTCGTCGCCGGTTGCCTGCTGTTCACGCAGCACCGGGCCGGGCTCTACCGGCCCGGCTTCGCGCCCGGGGCCTTTGCCGAACTGCCGGGCCTCGCCTGGCGCACGGTCCTTGCCTGGGGCATGCTCGCGGTCGTGGCGGGAGCCGGCGCGCCCGGCTGGACGGCGCTGCCGGCGGCCGTCGCGGTGACCGTGGCCGTCGCGGGCGGCCTGCGGGCCGCCGTCTACGGCACGCGCCGCCGGCTGGCCCGCAGGCGCCCGTCCTCGACGCTGGTCGTCGGCACCGACGCGGCCTCCGCGACCCGGATCGCCGCGGTCCTGCACGCCCGTCCCGAGTACGGGATGCGCCCGGTGGGCCTGGCGGCGCCGGTCCCCGTACGCCCCGCGCCGCCGGAGCCGCCCGCCCGCCGCGACCCGCAGGCGCACGTACCGGCGTCGCACGTACCGCCGCCGGTGCTGCCCGTGCTGCCGTCGCCCGGCGACGTCTCCCGTGCGGTGATCCAGAACGCGGTGCGGGACGCCGTCGTCGCCGGCCCCACGACCATGGACGCCAGGACGACCGCGACCGTACGGCTGCTGGCCGCACAGGGCTGCCGGCTGTGGCAGGTCGACGGCGACAGGCGCGGCAAGGACGGCGGGGCCGGCCACCTGTGGGGCCACGCGTGCCGCAGGCTCGACCCGTACCCGCCGACCGCGGGCCGGATCGCCCGCGCCGGCAAGCGCCTGCTGGACGCGGCCGTGGCCGCCGCCGCGCTGCTCTGCCTGGCACCGGTGCTCGCCGCGTGCGCGCTGGCCATGCGGCTGGCTGACGGGCCCGGCGTGATCTTCCGGCAGGAGCGGATCGGGCTGCACGGGCGGCCGTTCACGCTGCTGAAGTTCCGCACGCTGCGGCCCGCCGACGAGCACGAGTCGGCGACGCTGTGGAGCGTCGCCCACGACGACCGGATGAGCCGCGCGGGCCACCTGATGCGGCGCAGCTCGCTGGACGAGCTGCCGCAGCTGTGGAACGTGCTGCGGGGCGACATGAGCCTGGTCGGGCCCCGGCCGGAACGCCCGTATTTCGTCTCGCAGTTCAGCCAGACCCTGCCCGGCTACGCCGACCGGCACCGGATGCCCGCCGGCATCACCGGACTCGCCCAGGTGCACGGTCTGCGCGGCGACACCTCGATCGCCGACCGGGCGCGCTTCGACAACCACTACATCGACAGCTGGACGCTGTGGCAGGACGTGTCGATCCTGCTGCGGACCGCCGCCACGCTGTTCCGCTGCGGCGGGAGCTGACCAGCCCATGGCCCTTGCGACGGCGGCGCTCCCGCCGCTCTCCCCCCGGCTGCGCGAGCTGCGGCAGCACGCCCCGCTGCTGCCCGCGCTGGCGACGGTGCTGCTGCTGGCCGCGCCGGTCAGCACCGGTGACGTCAGCGCCTCGGGCAAGGTAACGCCGGCCGACGCCGCCTCCGCGGTGCTCGTCGCGACCGCCGCCGTCCGGCTGCTGCGTGCCCGTTCCCGCCCGCTGACCCCGGCCGCGGCCGCCGTGCTGGGCGCGCCCGTGCTGGGTTTCGCCGCGGCCGCCGTCACCTCGCTCGACCCGGGCGCGGGGCTCGCCGGATTCCTGCGCTATGTGCAGGTGTTCGTGGCGGTGCCCGCCGCTGTCGTCCTGCTGCTGCGCGACCGGCACGACTTCGCCGTCGTCGCCGCCGCGATCGTGCTGCTCGCCCTCGTCCAGGGCGCCGTCGGCACGTGGCAGTACGCCACCGGCAGTGGCGCGTCGTACATGGGCGAGGACATCCGCGCGGTCGGCACCTTCGGCCCCTCCGATGTGATGGGCATGGCGACGGTCGTCGCGTACGGGCTGGTGATCGCCGTCGGCTACGCCCTCGTACCGCCGCAGCGCGGCGCCCCGCCCTGGCTGCGGCCCGCGGCACTGTGCTGCGCCGCGCTGCTCGTCGTCCCGCTCGCGGTGTCCTTCAGCCGCGGTACGTGGATCGCCACCGGCCTCGCCTGCGCGGCGATGGTCCTGCTCGCCGGCCGGCGCCAGGCGCTGCGGATCTTCGGCGTGCTGGCCGCGAGCGCCGTCGTCCTGGTCGGGGGCCTCGGTGTCGGCTCGCACATGATCGGCGAGCGCGCCGCCAGCATCACCCAGGTCACCGACGCCCCCGACCCCTCGGTCACCGACCGGTACACCCTGTGGTCGGCCGCCCTCGGCATGTGGCGCGAACACCCCGTCACCGGCGTCGGCCTCAAGCGCTTCCCCGCCGAGCGCGACGGGCACGCCGCCCTCGCGCTGTCCTCGGCGAGCGACACGGCGGGCGCCGGTCAGGCGTTCACCCGCGAACCGCTGCTCTCGCCGCACAACATGTACCTGCTCGCGCTGAGCGAGCAGGGCCTGCTCGGCTGCACCCTGCTGGTGGGCGGCTGGGCCGCCTTCCTCGCCCTGGGACTGCGGCGGCTGCGGGCCGCCCGCGCCCGTACCGGCCTCGGGCCGGGAATGGCCGCGGTCGGGCTGCTCGCCTGGCAGTGCGTGGACTTCCTCTACGCCGACATCGGCGGCCCCTCGACCGTGCTGACCGCGCTGCTGCTGGGCCTCGCCGCGTGGTGGGCGCTGCACGCGGAGGACGGCGGCGCGCGATGACCGAGCTCGTACGCCTGCCGCCGCGGCTGCGCCCGGACCCGCCCCATGCGGCGCCGCCGCGCGGTTTCGTGGCGCGGGCCGCCGCGCTGACCGCGGGGCTGAGTGTCGCCGGGTCCGTACTCGGCCTGCTGCGGGACCAGGTCATCGCGCGGCTGTTCGGCGCGGGCGCGGGCAGCGACGCCTTCCTCGTCGCCTGGACGGTGCCGGAACTCGCCGCGACCGTCCTCATCGAGGACGCGATGGCACTGCTGCTCGTCCCGGCCTTCAGCGCGGCCCTCGCCAGAGGCGGCACGAACGCCCTGGTCCGCGGCACCCTGCCGCGCCTCGCCGCACTGCTCGCCGCGGCCACCGCGGCCCTGTGCGCCGCCGCGCCGCTGGTCGTCCATCTCCTCGCCCCCGGGCTGGCCGACCCCCGCCTGGCCGTCAGCTGCACCCGGCTGACCGCCGCCACCGTCCTCACCTTCGGCCTCACCGGCTACCTCAGCGCCGCCCTGCGCGCCCACCACCGCTTCCTCCCGCCGGCCGCCGTCTACGTCGCCTACAACGTCGGCATCGTCAGCACCCTGCTGGCCCTGCACGGCCGTTGGGGCGTCCAGTCGGCGGCGGCCGGGGTGGCGGTGGGGGGCGCGCTCATGGTGCTGGTCCAACTGCCGTCCTTCGTACGGGCTTTGCGGCCGGGGGCGGCGGGGGACGGGGTTCAGGCCGCGCCGCTCGCGGACCCGGCGCCGCCCGGCGCACCGCGTCCGTTCCCCGTCCAGCGCCGAGCGCGGGTCCCGATCGGGCTGGCCCTCGTCGTCCCCGTCGTGCTGTTCGCCGTCGCGCGGCAGGCGCAGGTGCTGGTCGAGCGGTTCTTCGCGGCCGGGCTGCCCGCCGGGGCGATCTCGCACCTCAACTACGCTCAGAAGGTGGCGCAGTTGCCGATGGCGCTGTCGATCATGGTCTGCACCGTCACCTTCCCGGTCGTCGCGCGCGCCCTCGCCGCGGGCGACCGCGAACGCGCCAGGCAGCGGGTCGAGCGCGACCTCACCCTGGCCTGCGTCGTCGTCCTGCTCGGCACCGCGTACGTCATCGCCTGCGCGCCGCAGATCATCCAGACGCTCTTCCAGCGCGGCGCCTTCGACCAGGCCGACACCGCCGCGACCGCCGCCGTCATGCGGGTCTACGCGCTCGGGCTGCTCGGGCAGAGCCTGGTCGGCGCGCTCATCCGGCCGTACTTCTCCGCGGGCCGGCCGACCTGGTACCCCGTCGCCGCGATGGCCGCCGGCCTGGGCCTGACCGCCGTCGCCGACACCGCCGCCGTCAGCGCGTGGGGCGCGTACGGCATCGCGGCCGGCAACGCCGCCGGGATCAGCCTGACCGCCGTCCTCCTGCTGCGGGGGCTGGCCGCCCGCGCCGTCCCCGTCCGGGTGGCCGCCCTCGTCGCCGCCGTCTGCCCCTACGTCCTCGCCGCCGCCGCGGCCACCGGTGCCGGGTGGTGCACCACCCGGCTGCTGCCCGGCCCCGCGGTCCTCGTCGCGGCCGCCTGCTGCCTCACCGTCCCGCTCGCCTTCGCCGCCGCAGCAGCCGCGGCCGGCGCACCCGTACGGAGCCTGCCTCATGCCGTCTGAAGCCGCGCCACCCGTCCCCTGGGTGCTCATGTACCACTCCGTCGCGGACTGCGGTGACGACCCCTACCTCGTCACCGTCAGCCCGCAGCGGCTCGCAGAACAACTCATCTGGCTGCGGCGGAACGGCCTCACCGGCGTCGGCGTCGGCGAACTCCTCCGGGCCCGTTCGGAAGGCCGCGGGCGGCGGCTCGTCGGGCTCACCTTCGACGACGGTTACGCCGACTTCCTCACCACCGCCGTGCCGCTGTTGCTCGAACACGGCCACCGCGCCACCGTCTTCGTCCTGCCCGGGCGCCTCGGCGGCACCAACGCGTGGGACGCGGACGGGCCGCGCAAGCCCCTGCTCACCGCCGAGCAGATCCGTGCGGTCGGCTCCGCCGGGATGGAGGTGGGGTCGCACGGGCTGGTCCACACCGACCTCACCTCCGCCGACGAAGGGCGGCTCGCCGCCGAGGCCGCCGGGAGCCGGGCGCTGCTCGCCGAGCTCACCGGGCGGCCGCCCGAGGGCTTCTGCTACCCCTACGGCGCGGTGGACTCCCGGGCCGTCCGGGCGGTGCGCTCCGCGGGTTACGCCTACGCCTGCGGGGTCGCGCCCGGGGCGCTCGCCGGGACCTTCGCGCTGCCCCGCACCTACGTCGGCGACCGCGACTCGTCCGCGCGGTTGCGCGTGAAGCGCCTTCTGCACGCCTTTCCCGCGGGGCGCGTGCCGCTTGAGCGGCTGCGGGCCCTCCATGCCTAGCCGCTGCCGCGGCGGGCAGATGGGCACCCCACCCGCCCCCACTCGGCTCCTCGCGCCGTTCCCGGCGCCCCTGGCCACGGTGGCCGGCGGTCCTCCCGCCGGCGGGGGGAGGTGCGGTTTTTGGCGGCCCGGCGGTGCGTCGTGGCTGGTCGCGCCGTTCCCCGCGCCCCTGATGGCGCCGCTGCCCGTGGGCACACCGCGGTCCGCCGTGGGCGGACACCCCATCGGTCCGATGCGATCCGACGGTCCGCCGTGGCTGGTCGCGCAGTTCCCCGCGCCCCCGACGTCACCGCTGCCCGTGGGCACACCGCGGTCCGCCGTGGGCGAACACCCCATCGGTCCGATGTCGCACAGCGGTGCGTCGTGGCTGATCGCGCAGTTCCTCGCGCCCCCGTTGTGGCGTCCGACCATGGGCACGCTGCCGTGCGTTCTGGCGGGGCGCCCGGTCGGTGCGTTGTCATGCGGCGGTGCGTCGTGGCCGGTCGCGCCGTTCCCCGCGCCCCCGTTGCGGCGTCCGACCATGGGCACGCTGCCGTGCGTTCTGGCGGGGCGCCCGGTCGGTGCGTTGTCATGCGGCGGTGCGTCGTGGCCGGTCGCGCCGTTCCCCGCGGCCCTGATGTGGCCGCAGGCCGTGGGCACGGTGCGGTGCACCGTGGGTGGGCGGACTGTCCTTTGGGCCTCTGCGGTGCCGGCGGACGGCCGGGGGCGCGGGGGACTGCGTCGGCAGCCAGCGTGCAGCGGCAGGTGCGAACTCGCGGGCACCAACCCAGGGGCGCGGGGAACTGCGCCACAAGCCGCCACGCACCGCTGCGGCGCAACGGACCGCAACCGCCACCAGGGGCGAGACAAGCCGCCGCGCACCGGCAGGTGCGGGAGCACGTGGGTGGGGGGTGAGGAGGGGTGAAGGTCGTGCATGTCATCACTGGGCTCGGGATCGGCGGGGCCGAGCAGCAGTTGCGGCTCTTGTTGCGGCATCTGCCACGGGACGCGGCGCAGTGTCATGTCGTGACGCTCACGAATCCGGGGGTCGTCGCGGACGGGATCCGGGCGGACGGCACAGAGGTCACCCACTTGGGCATGGCGGGGAATCGGGACCTGAGCGCGGTGCCGCGGCTGGTGCGGCTCATCAGGTCGGGGGGGTTCGACCTGGTGCACACCCACCTCTACCGCGCCTGCGTGTACGGCAGGGTCGCCGCCCGCCTGGCGGGGGTGCGGGCGGTGGTGGCGACCGAGCACTCGCTCGGGGACTCGCAGATCGAGGGCCGGCCGCTGAGCGCGGGCACGCGGGCGCTGTACCGCGCGACGGAGCGCATGGGCTCGGGCACCGCCGCGGTGTCGGCGACGGTCGCGCACCGCCTCCGTGCCTGGGGCGTCGCGGACGACCGCATCCGGGTGGTGCCGAACGGCATCGACCCGGCGCGCTTCCGCCACGACGCCGCCGTACGCGCGGCGGTACGCGGGCGGCTGGGCCTGCCGCCCGCGGGCTACGTCGTGAGCGGCGTCGGCCGCCTCGTTCGGGCCAAGCGGTTCGACCTGCTGGTGCGCGCGGCCGCCGCGAACCCCGGTACGTATCTGCTGCTCGCCGGCACGGGCCCGGAGCGCGGCGACCTGCTGCGGCTCGCCGCCGGCCTCGGCGCGGCGGACCGCGTCATGGTGGTGAGCGCCCTGGACGGCGGGCCGGACGTGCCCGAGGTGCTGGCCGCGGCGGACCTGTTCGTGTCGCCGTGCCCCGAGGAGGCCTTCGGGCTGGCCGTGGTGGAGGCGCTGGCGGCCGGGCTGCCCGTGCTCTACGCCGCCTGCCCGGCGATCGAGGACCTGCCGCCGTACGACGCGCCCGGCGCGAGCCGGATCGGCGCGGGGCCGGAGGAACTGGCCGCGGCGATCAGCCGGCAGCGCCGCGCGGGCCCGGTGCGGCTGCCGGTGCCGCGGGCCGTCGAGCAGTACCACATCGCCCACACCGCGGACCGCGTCCTGGCCCTGTACGCCTCGGCTCTCGCGTCCGCCAGGAAGAAATGAGCACGCGCATGAAGGCACCCCGCTGGGTCCCGCTCCCGCTGGGCCTCGGCATCGGCCTGGCCGCCGGCCTCGGCTACGGGCTGGCCGCGGCGCCGCAATATGCCGCGACCAGCTACGTGATGGTCGTACCCGACCACGCCGACTCGCCGACGGCACTGGGCTTCGCGCAGGCGTACGGCCGGGTGGTGACCGGCTCCGCGGTGCTCGCGGGGGCCCAGGCGGCCGCCGGGACCCCGGCCGACAGCCTGCGCGGGCACGTACAGGCGCAGACCTCGCCGGACGCGCCGATGATCTCGGTGACGGGTACGGCGGCGAGCGGGCCTGCCGCGGCCCGTTACGCCAACGCCGTGGCCCGGTCCCTCACCGCGACCGGCAACCGCAACGCGCCGAGCACCGGGGTGCGCCTGCTGGTCTTCTCGCCCGCCTCCGCCCCCGCCTCCCCCGCCTCGCCGTCGGCGGCCCTGTCCGCCGCGGTGGGCGCGAGCGCGGGCGGGCTGCTGGGCGCGCTGGCGCTGCTGGTACGTCCGGCGTCCCGGCGCGAGGACGCCGACGGCGCGGCGGCCGTACCCGCACCGGCCCACGCCCCCGCCGCCCGGGAGAGCGTGTGACGCCCCCCGCCGGTCTGGCCGTCACCATCTGCCGCGACCCGCGCGAATTCGCCGCGCTCGCCGACGAGTGGACGGCCCTGCACCGGCGCTGCCCGCAGGCGACGCCCTTCCAGAGCCACGCCTGGCTGCACTCCTGGTGGCTGTCCTACGCCACCCGCCGCGACCGCCTCCGGGTGGTCCTGGTCCGCTGCCAGGGCGAATTGGTCGGTGCGGCGCCGTTGCTGCGCACCTTCCGTCCGCTGCCGGTGCTGCTGCCGCTCGGCGGCGGGATCACCGACTACGCCGACGTCCTGGTCGCCGCCGACACCCTGCCCGCGGGCGAGGTGACCGCCGCCCTCGCCGCGGGCCTGCGGCGGGCCGCCAGGGGAGCGGTGGTCGACCTGCGCGAGGTACGGGCCGGCGGCGCGGCCCACGCGCTGTACGAGGCCTGGCGCGGCCCGAAGCGGCGGGCGGCCGACTCGGTGTGCCTGGAACTGCCCGGCCTGCCGATGGACGGCCTGATCGCCCGGGTCGGCAGCTCGCGCGGGCAGCGCATCAGGTCCGACCTGCGCAAGCTGGACGCGGCCGGGGTGCTGGAGCGGGACGTCCCCGCGCACGAGGTGGGCGACGCGGTCGCCACCATGCTGCGGCTGCACCATATGCAGTGGCAGGGCCGCGGGGTGACCCCGGAACACGTGCGGCCGCGCTTCGCCCAGCACCTGACGCGCGCGGCGGCCGCGATGGTGGCGGCGGGCGACGCGGTGGTCACCGAGTTCAGCGTCGGCGGCGCGGTGGTCGCGGCGAACCTGACCGTCCTGTCGCCCGCCCTGGCCGGCGGCTACCTCTACGGCGCCCACCCGGACCTGCGCGGCACGAAGGTCGACGTCACGACGCTGCTGATGCGGCACGGCGTACGCCACGCGGCGGGCGGCGGGCGGCCGGTGCTGACACTGCTGCGCGGCGCGGAGCCGCACAAATTCCACTGGAAGCCCGAGCATCTGCCCAACCACCGGCTGCTGCTGGCCAACCGCCCGCTCGGGCCGCTGCTCTACGCCCGCCACGCGCTGAACGTCGCCGCCGTCCGCGCCCGCCGCACCGCCGCGGCCCGGCTGCCCGCCCTGCGGGCCTGGCGCGCCCGCCTGAACGACCTGCGGGCGCGCCGGGCGTGACCTGCCGCCGGCTGCGTCACGCCGTCTTCTTGGGCACCCCCGGTGTGGCCGGCGGCTTCGTCGCCTTGGGCGCCGCCTTGGGCGTGAGGTGGAAGCACATCTGACCGCTCTCGTACTGCTTCTTCATGTCGTCGCTCAGTTCGAGCGGCAGGCACGCCTCGACAGTGGCCAGCGGCTTCGGTACGGGCGCTGCCCCGGGCGGCGCCACGGGCGGGGCGGACGGGGCCGGAGGGTGCGGCACGGTCGTCGGCGCGGAACCGACCGGGCTGGGCGTCACGGAAGGCGTCGGGGTCACGGTGGGCGTCGGCGTGACCGAGGGTGTCGGCGTCACGGCGGGTGCCAGCGTCACCGAAGGGCTCGGCGTCACGGCGGGTGCCAGCGTCACCGAAGGCGTCACCGTAAGTGTCGGCGTCGCGATGGGCGTCGGCTTTGCCGACTCCGTCGGCTCGGGCAGCGGTTCGGGCTGCGTATTGCGGGCGTAGAGCATCGCGCGGAAGACCCTCGACGACATCGGATTGTCCGTGCACTGCCACACGCCGTGCGGGCAGTAGTCGGTGATGGTCTGGTAGAGCGCGTTGTGGTCGCTCATCCAGCGCAGCATCAGGGCGACGTAGTCCGGGTCGTCGCCGTTCCTGAACAGGCCCCACTCCGGGTAGGAGACCTCCTTGCCGTGCCGGTCCGCGAAGTCGACCTGCGCCTGGAGCCCGTACGGTTCGGTGACCTGCTCGTAGAAGGGCTCGCCCGGCGGCTGGTCGTAGGAGTCCATGCCGATGACGTCGACCGTGTCGTCGCCGGGATAGCACTCGGTCCACGGGATGTCGTCGGTGCCGCGGCTGGGCGCGAAGTCGAAGCGGAACTTCTGGCCGGGCACCGACCGCATCGCGGTGACGACGCGGTTCCAGTACGTCTTCCAGTCCGCCGGGTCGGGGGCGCAGCGGTGCGAGTAGGTGGTGCCGTTCATCTCCCAGCCGAGCACGATCACGGTGTCGGGCACGCCCAGCTCCACCAGGTGCTGCGCCAGCCGGGTGAAGTGCTCGTCGAAGGCGCCGCTCGCGCCCTGCTGGATCAGCGAGCGGACCTGGCTGTCGCCGAGGTGGTCCTCGTTGCGCGCCTGCATCGGCACGTTGAGCACGAACAGCCGGCTCGGGTCCGCCCGCCGCCAGTCCGCCCAGGGCTGCAGCAGGTCCTGGTCGCCCTCGATGCCCTGCCAGCTGTCACCGGGCAGGTAGGTGTGGCCGACGCGCATCGGGGTGCCGCCGAGCCAGTCCTCCAGCTCGGCGATGTGCTCGACGCCCTCGGAGCCCGAGTCGGTGAAGGCGCCCATGTACGGGACGGTCAGGGTGCCGGGGTGGGCCGAGGCGGCGCCGAACGGGCTGCGGGCGCCGGTGAAGGCGGAGCCGAGGGCGGTGGTCGTCAGGCCGGTCATCAGCAGAGCGGCCGTGGCGACTCCGACACCCGTCCCCGCCATCCAGTGGCGTCGGTTGGCCATGGTCACTCCTTGCTCGTCAGGCGCGGGCGCCGGGACACGCACACGCGCTGGCACGGGTGGGGGTGAGGCGTGCCTCCTCACGGCCAGTCATAACGTATGAGAAATGAATGCGCGCTTCGGCGTGGGCCATACGTGCCGTCAGATGCCGTGCGTGCGAAGGCCTACGGCTCGGCGCCGTTTTCCGACGTATCGTCAATATCGCCGCGCCATACCGGCAGGAAGCCGATGTGGGCATCACTCGGGCGGATGAATTTCCGGTCAGCGCGTACCGATAATCCGCAGTTGCTCACCCCTACGGCTGCATGATTGCCCGGCACCTGCCGGTCAGAATCGGACGAGAGGAGTCGGCCATGGGCGAATCCGATGCCGCGGGGAAAAGTCACGGGAGATCTCGACGCTCCTCCGTGACCCGCAGACGGGTGATCGGATCGGGCGTGACGGCGGTGGCCGCGGTGTCGGGGACCGCGGCGGCGCTGCGGCCCATGATGACGGCACGTCAGACGGATACGGACGCCGCGCCCGGCGGCCCCGGGACCGCGGCCGCCACCGCGCCGGGCACCGGGGCCGGCGGAGCGCCGCAGGCGCCGCTCGCGCCGGGGGCCGTGCCCGCGCTCTTCGACGAGGTCTACCGGGGTCGTCGCATCCAGGGTTTCCCCGACCCCGGCGAGGACGGCGTCGCCATCAAGGTCGACGGGATGCCGTTGCAGGTCATGCGGCGGGTGGACGGCAGCTGGATCAGCGCGGCCAACCACTACCAGCCCTTCACGACGCCGCTGGCCACCGCCAGGGGAGCGGTCGACGTCATCGGGCGTGCCGAGTTGTCCATGACCACCGAGCACCACCACTGATCGGGGCGTCACCGGTGTACACCCGCATGAACCAGAGGAATCTGACCAGCAGCCAGCGCACCCGCTTCGTCGAGGCGGTCGTCGAGCTCAAGCGCGCGGGCAGGTACGACAAGTACGTGCGGCTGCACGCCGAGTACTTCGCCGCGGACGGGGAGAGCGGGCTGCGGATGGCGCACATGGCGCCGACGTTCTTCCCGTGGCACCGGCAGTTCCTGCTGGTCTTCGAGCGCGAGCTGCAGACGATCGACCCAGGGGTCACCATCCCGTACTGGGACTGGACGACCGACAACAAGGCGTCGTCCGCGCTATGGGCGTCGGACTTCATGGGCGGCAACGGGCGGCGCAGCGACGGGCAGGTGATGACCGGGCCGTTCGCGTACGAGGCGGGCGGCTGGCCGATCAACTACGGCGTCACCAGCGAGAAGTACCTGACCCGCAACATCGGGCGCCCCGACCGCCCCATCACGCTGCCCACCAAGGCCGAGCTGAACGGCGCGCTTGCGATCGCCACGTACGACGTGTCGCCGTGGAACTCCGCGCCCAGCACGCAGGGCTTCCGCAACAAGATCGAGGGCTGGACGGTCAGCGAGACCAAGGGCGGCTACCTGCACAACCGGGTCCACCAGTGGGTCGGCGGCCACATGATCGGCGCCGCCTCACCGAACGACCCGGTCTTCTGGCTGCACCACGCCTTCATCGACCTGATCTGGGTGCGCTGGCAGCGCCGCCACCCCGCCTCGGCCTACCTGCCGTCCAGGCCACTGGCCGCCAAGGACCCCGAACACGGCCGGGTGGTCAGCGCGCAGGAGCCGATGCCGCCGTTCAACGTGAAGCCGGCGGCGATGAAGGATCATCGCCGGTTCTACTCCTACGAAGAGGAATGACGAGCGAGGTCCCGTAGCGGTCGGCCGAGGCACGAGGTCGCCCGCGAAGGGAGCGAGGAGGAAGACCGACCAGCAGAGGAAGAGGAATGACGAGCGAGGTCCCGTAGCGGTCGGCCGAGGCACGAGGTCGCCCGCGAAGGGAGCGAGGAGGAAGACCGACCAGCAGAGGAAGAGGAATGACGAGCGAGGTCCCGTAGCGGTCGGCCGAGGCACGAGGTCGCCCGCGAAGGGAGCGAGGAGGAAGACCGACCAGCAGAGGAAGAGGAATGACGAGCGGCTCCCGCACGCGAAACGGCCTCCCGGCACCAGGTGCCGGGAGGCCGCGCTGGCGCGGGATTTACCACTCCGCGCTGTCGTCCGTGACGTGCGTGACCGAGCTGTTCTCGCACTGGTTGCCGAACGCCGGGTTCAGCAGGCCGACCACGTTGATGGAGTTGCCGCAGACGTTGACCGGAACGTGGACCGGGACCTGGATCAGGTTGCCGGACAGCACGCCCGGGGAACCGACAGCAGCGCCCTGGGCACCGGCGTCGGCAGCGGCCATCCCGGCACCCGCGGCCAGTACGGCACCCGCGGCGGCGGTGACAGCCGCAGCCTTTGCGATACGCGACATCAAGATCTCCCTGAGATGAAAAAAGCAGCCGCAAAGAACCGCGGCTTTGACGCAGTGCGCAACGGGAGGAGATCAGGAATAGTCACGCAAGTTGAGCTGAACCGGTGATTCGGTATCGGATTCCCCCGTTGGAGTGACATACGCGGCGGTCCGGCACTTCCGGCCGTTAGGGTCCGGCGCATGACCCAGACCAATACCGCGTCCGACACGTCACTGATGAACCGCCTGGGCACCCTCGTGGTGATCCCGTGGGCCGGCGAACACCAGGATGACGGCCGCGACATGGCATTCCTGATGGCTTATACCCTCGGTGACGGCGTGGCGGGCCGCGAGGGCTCGGAGGCCGCCGCCCTGATCGTCGCGAAGGAGGCGGGGCTGCCGGTCGGCGGCGCGGTCCTCGATGTGGCCCAGGTGCCGAAGTCCCCGGTGAAGGTGCTGGTCGAAGGCGGCAAGGCGGTCCTGACGATGCCGTATCTGCATGTGGCCTGCCCCGTGCCCGAGCAGTGGGTCACGGCCGCGCGCGACCGCGGCACGGTCTACGTCATCCTGGCCAGCCGGCCGTGGCCCGAGGCCGTACCCGGCCGGGCGGTCACCGAGGCCGCGCTGCAGGCCTTCGCGGCGGACGAGGCCGTCCTCGGCACGGCCGCGCACTGCCTGGTGCCGGTGGGCACGCTCAGCTGACGGGCGCGGGTGCGCCGCCCCCGCACGACGGGCCGTCGTGCGGGGGCGGGCGGCGGGCGGGCCTTACTGGTTCACGAGTTCGTTGCCGGCGCTGACGGCGTCCGAGCCGGCCTGGACGGCCTTCTTGACAGCCGAGACCTTCTGGCCGACGCCGGACTGCGCGAGCACCCCCTGCGTCGCCGTGGTGGCCTGCTCACCGGCGGCCTGCGCGGTCACCGCCGTACCGCTGAGGGTGCTGCCGAGGTCGGCAGCCTGGGCCGCCGCGGTCGCGGACGTGGCGGCGGCGAGCAGGACCGAGCCTGCCGCTGCCTTGCTGAGGAATCGGCGTACGTTCATGATCCTTACAACGAGTGACCGGCCACCAGGGCACGCCGGGTCACCCCAGCACAGCGCCGGCCCGCCTGGGACGGCACCCGGCCCTGCGGCGCCACACGGCGACGGCGCCCGGGACGCCCGGCCGCTGTTGCACGCGCGTGACAACGGCCTGACAGGAGGGCGACGTTGGCCGGGCAGGCTTTCCAGAGTGGCAGGTGCGGACCGCGCCGCCGCGCTCACCGTCGTGCTTGACCAGGGGGAAACCGCCATGCCCGCTCGCGCCGGACGCCGTACCACCGCCGCCGCCATCGCCCTCACCGCCGGGATCACCGCGGGCCTCGGCTTCGCGCTCACCGGCTGCGGCCCGGAGGACGCCGCCGGCGCGGACGGCCCCGGGCCGTCGGCGAGCAGCACCACCGCCGGCACCCCCGCCTCCGACGGCAAGGGAGCGCCGGGCAGGCCCGCCGCCAGCACCTCGCCGACGTCCGGCCCGCCGCTCAACGGCACCGCGCACAACGGCCTGACCATCAGCGACGGCACCCGCTTCGTGGTGATGAACGGCACCCGGGTCGACTTCGGCACCGCGGTGCGCGACCTGACCTGGTCGCCCGACGGCAGCACCGCGGCCTTCGTGGACGGCGCCGGCGACCTCGTCGTGAGCAGGCAGGACGGCAGCGGCCGCAGAGTCGTGGCGAAGAATCCGGGTGACCAGAACTGGTCCCACCCCACCTGGCAGGTACGCAAGGCCGACCCGGCCAACGACCAGCCGAAGCAGGACAACCTGTTCTTCGCCGCCCGCAAGGACGGCGTGTCCCGGCTCTACGGCGTCCCCGCCACCGGCCACAACGCCCGGCCCACCGTGCTGAGTCTGGGCAACGAGTCCGGCGAGAACGTCAAGCCGCTGCCGAAGACCGGCAATGTGTGGCCCAGCGGCAGCGGCACGCACGGCAGCGCCGTCTACGCCAACAGCGCCGACGGCCATGTCTACATCCGCGACGACTACCTGCGGCAGCAGGGCTCCGCGATCACCAAGGGCTCCGAGCCCGCGGCCGCGCCGGACGAGGACGAGGGCTTCGTCTTCGTCCGCTCGGTGGGCGGCCACGACCACCTCTTCCGCGAGACGCCCGGCAACAACGCCGCGCAGTTCACCGACCTCACCCCGAACGCGACCACCGACTACACCGAGCCGGCCTTCTCCGCCGACGGGAAGACCATCGCCGCCCGCACCCCGGACGGCATCGTGACGCTGCCCGCCGACGGCTCCAAGGCCCCGGTCAAGGTGTCCGGTTACCTGGGCCTGCCCGCCTACCGCGGCTGAACTGCCCCCGTGCTAACGGCGGTCGGCCAACTCCGTCCGCAGCGCGTCGAGGTGGGCGTCCGCGACGTCGTGGGGCAGGAACTCCACGACGTCGACGAAGCGGAAGAGCACCTGCGAGGCGGTCACCGCGAACTCGTAGTCGGCGAAGCCAACCACCGCGCCCATCGACCCGCGCACCGCGCCCCTGACCACATGCGCCGTCATGTCGTCCGCGGCGTTCGCGCTGGTGCCGCGGCGGGCGTTGGGCCTGGCCAGGTAGGGGCACACCATCGAGGCGTAGAGCATGCACGCCCGGTGACCCGGGCCTTCCAGGGTGGCCGCGAGATTGCGGTACGGCCGCCCGGCGGCCAGCGCCTCGCCGATCGCCGTGCTCTCCGGTCCGCCCACCACCCGCCAGACCGGGCCTCGCGGCATCAGCACGTCGCACACCGAACACAGCCGCCCCCGGGCGCACTTCGCGCTGCGCTCGTAGTCGGTCAGCGCGAACTGCGGCTGGTCGCCGTCCCACGGGGTGATCGCGGGGACCGGATAGCCGCGCACATCACGCGGCCTGGCCTCGACGGACCGCGGCATGGGAACGGATTCGAAGCGCATCGCCCATGCCTATCAGGCCGAGCGGCGCCTGCGGAACAGCCGTCCCCAGCCGCCCCGCGCGGGCTCCCCGTCCGCGGCGGGCCCCGCGGCGCGGGCCGCCGCCTCCGCCGCCTCAACTGCCTCGGCCGCAGCCGCCGCCTCCTCCGCCCTGGCGGCCCGCCAGTCCGCGACGACCTGCTCGACGTCGAAGAGCCCGCGGCCCAGCGGCGGGCCCTCGGGCGGGCGCCGCAGCGCCTCCCTCAGCTTGTCGTTGATCGTCCCGACGATCCGCCGCACCTGCGCCTCGGTGGCCGCCCGCGCGACGGCCTCCATGGCGTCTTCGGCCTCCTTGCGCAGCACCAGCGACGGCGGCAGCGCGGACAGGCCCTCCTGCTGCATCTTGCGGCGGATCCACCACATCTCGTCATAGGGCGCGTCCAGCGACGGCAGCGGCTTGCCGGCCCCCGGCAGTGCCGCGAATTCCCCGCGGCGCTCGGCGTCGCGGATCTGCTTGTCGGCCCAGGTCTCGAAGGAGACACCGGGCGGCTTGCGTTCGGTCATGCCGCACTCCTCCCGATCCCGTACGGCCCCCAGGACGCGGGGCCCGTACGACGACGGCGCTCCGTCCAGGCTACAAGCGGCCACCGGACAGCGGACGGGCCCGGGCGGCCAGCAGCGCGACGTCGTCCTCGGCGACGGCGGGCGCGAGCCGCTGCACGATACGGGCGAGCAGCGGCTCCAGCGGGCCGGCCGCGTGCGGCAGCTCCAGCCCGGCCAGCCTGGCCAGCGAGACGTCGATGTCCTCGGTGCGCCGCTCGATCAGGCCGTCTGTGTACAGCAGCAGGGTGTCGCCGGCCCGCCAGCGTACGTACACCGCCTCGTACCGCCCCCGCAGCTCCGCGCCGAGCGGCGGGCCCGGTGGTACGTCCAGCAGCCGCACCCGGCCGTCCGGGGTGATGATGGCGGGCGGCAGGTGGCCGGCGTTGGCGAACCAGATGCCGCCGCGCAGGGGGTCCGCCAGCGCCAGCAGGCAGGTCGCGGGCCGCTCGATGCCCGCGGCGGCCAGCAGCGTGTCCATCCGGCGCAGGATCCGGTCCGGCGGGTCGGCGTGGCCCGCGACCACCCGCAGCATCGAGCGGTAGTGGCTCATCTCCACGGCCGCTTCGACGCCGTGGCCCATCACGTCGCCCATCGCCAGCAGGGTGGCCCCGGAGGGCAGGGCCATGGTGTCGAACCAGTCGCCGCCGACCAGGTCCGTCGCCCCGGCCGGCAGGTAGCGGGTGGCGACGTCGATCCGCGCGTTCGGGGCGCCGGGCGTGGCCAGCAGTGCCCGCTGCAGCTCCACCGCGATGCCGTGCTCGCGGCTGTAGCGGCGGGCGTTGTCCATGCTGATCGCGGCGCGGTCGGCGAGCGCCACCGCCACCGCGACGTCCTCCTCGCCGAAGACCGGGGAGGAGCCGGCCCTGATCAGGGTCACCGTGCCCAGCTGCTCCCCGCGCGCCGCCAGCGGCACCACCAGAGCCGAGTGGATGCCCGCCGCGCGGAAGGCGGCCACCCGGTCCGGATTGGGCGCCGACCTGCGCAGTTCCGCGTCGCCGGGCACGTTGTACGTCATCGGCCTGCCCGTCTCCAGGCAGCGCGGGATCGCCGAGCCCGGCTGGTAGTCGACGTGCTCGCCCGGCACGCCGAACTGCTGCACCGACTCCCGCAACCGGGGCACCGCCGCCATCGCCGCCCGGCGCATCCGCAGCATCCCGCCGGCCGGCGGGCGGCGGCCCTCGGTGCCGTGCATCGCCAGCACCTCCACGGTGGCCACGTCGGCGATCACCTCGACCAGCAGGTCGCACAGCTCCTGGCAGGTGCGGTCCACCTCCAGCGTCCGGCCGATCCGCACCGCCGCCGTGTCCAGCAGCTGCAGCCGCTCCCTGGTCCGCTCCAGCTCCGCCCGGGCCTCGTACTCCTTGCTGACCTCGAAGACCACCGCGCCCAGGCCGCGCACCTCGCCCTGCGGGCCCTCCAGCCGGTGGTAGGTGCCGCGCCAGACGCGCATCCGGTGCGGGGAGTCCGCGCGGGTCTGCCCGGTCGCCACGATCTCCCGGGTGCGGCCGTCCGCCAGCACCTCGCGCAGGGTGCCGACGCCGACGTCCACGTCCGGGGCGATCTCGGAGATCGTCCGCCCGATGTGCGCCTCGGCGGCCACGCCGTTCATGGCGGCCAGCGCCGGGTTGACGTACACATAGCGCAGGTCGGTGTCCAGCACGGCGACGCCGGCGGTCGTGCCGCCCAGCAGCGCGCTCCACGCCCACGCACCGGCGTCCGCCGGTGCCCACGCACCGGCCTTCGCCGGAGGGTCGTCGTGCATCCCCGTCCCTCCTGCCCGTTCCTGCCGCCCCTCGCCTACGTTCCACCTTGCGCGCCACCTGCCCGATCTGCTCTCCGAAGGGGTGCGATCGGTGCCACCCGGGCCGCGTCCCCGGCGACCCGGGGAAACCCGGTGGCCGGGGGGCGGGGGATGGCGGGAGGATCTACGGGCGCGGCGGACCGCGCGACGGGCCGGGACGCACCACGGGGTGCGACGTTGAGAGGCGCTGGAGCCGCACATGGATGCTGAGCCCTACAACCACGGGATGCTGGACGTCGGCGACGGCGATCTCGTGTACTGGGAGGAGTGCGGCAACCCCCAGGGCAAGCCCGCGCTCGTCGTGCACGGCGGCCCCGGCTCGGGCTGCACGCCGGGCCACCGCACCCTCTTCGACCCGCGGGCCTACCGAGCCGTGCTGTTCGACCAGCGCAACTGCGGCCGCAGCCTGCCGCACGCCTCGGATCCGGCGACGGACCTGGCCCGCAACACCACCGACCACCTCATCGCCGACATGGAGCTGCTCCGCCGCCACCTCGGGATCGAGCGCTGGCTGCTGATGGGCGGCTCGTGGGGTTCGACACTGATCCTGGCGTACGCGCAGCGGCACCCCGAGCGGGTCACCGAGATCGTGATCAACGGTGTGACGACCACCCGCCGCGCGGAGATCGACTGGCTCTACCGCGGAGTGGGCCGGTTCTTCCCCGGCGAGTGGGAGCGTTTCCGCGCCGGGGCCGGCGGCCCCGACGTGGCGCCGCAGGACGTCGTGGCGGCCTACGCGGCACTGGCCGGGCACCCCGACGCGGCCGTACGCGAGCGGGCCACCGCGGACTGGTGCGCCTGGGAGGACGCGGTGCTGTCACTGGAGCCGAGCGGCAGCCCGCGCCCGTACAGCGACCGGCCCTCCGCCGCGCGGCTGGCGATGGTGCGGATCACCAGCCACTACTTCTCGCACGCGGCCTGGCTGCCGGAGGGCGCCCTGATCGACGGCGCCCCCCGGCTGGCCGGCATCCCCGGCGCCCTCTTCCACGGCAGGCTGGACCTGAGCACGCCGGTCGACACCGCCTACCACCTCGTACGCGGTTGGCCGGACGCCCGGCTGACGGTGGTGGCCGACTCCGGTCACAAGGGCAGCGCGACGATGAGCGCGAACGTCCGTGCGGCCCTGGCCGCGTACGCCACGCGGTAGCGGTCAGCGCCGTACCGGTTCGAGGACCGGGACGGCGACCTCCCGGCGCGCACGCCGGCCCGCCACCGCGACGGTCGCCGCCGCCGCGCAGACCGCGGCGGCCAGCAGCAGGGCCTCTGCCACGCCGTGGTCGGCGCGCCCCTCACCCCGGTGCATGGCGACGGTGACGAAGGCGCCGAGGACGGCGACGCCCAGGGTGGCGCCGAGCTGGCGCAGCGCGTTGAACAGGCCTCCCGCTGCCCCCGCCGAGCCGTCGGGGGCCAGCGTGATGACCGCGGTGGTGAGGGCGGGCAGCGCGAAGGAGACGCCGAAGCCGGCCGCGGCCAGACCCGCCGCGAGCAGCGCGTAGGGCGCCCCGGTCCACACGACGGCGCCCATGGCGGCGGCCCCGGCGGCCAGCAGGCACAGCCCGGCGAGCACCGGTCCGCGCGGGCCGGTGCGGGCGACGATGCGGCCGGTCAGCAGCGGGTTGAAGGCCGTCGGCAGCGTCATCGGCAGGAAGGCCAGCCCGGTGCCGACCGCGCTGTAGCCGAGGCGCTGCTGCAGCAGCAGCGGCAGCACGAACAGCGCGCCGGTCAGCGTGAAGCCGACCGCCGCACCGGCCAGCAGCATCGCCGCCATGCCCGGCGCCCGCAGTACCGCCCTGGACAGCACGGGGGAGGTGCTGCGCCGCTCCCGTATCCCGAACAGCACACCCGTGGCGACGGCCGCGGCGCAGGACCACGCGGTGTGCGCCCAGTGCCGCCCGCCCAGGGCGATCAGCGCGTCCGTGCCCAGCGCCAGGGCGGCGCAGGCGAGCACCTGCCCCGTGCGGTCGATGCGCCGGTCGGGCGCGGCAGGGCAGTGCAGCGCGCTTCCCGACACCAGGGCGAGGGTGAGCGCGGCGATCGGCACGTTGACGAGGAAGACCGCCCGCCAGCCCCCCAGGCCCACCAGCAGCCCGCCGGCGATCGGCCCGGCGGCGAGCGCGGCCCCGCTGACCGCGGCCCACACCGCGACCGCACGGGCCCGCCCGGCCGGATCCGGGTAGAGCCGGGTGATCAGCGCCATGGAACTGGGCACGCAGGCCGCCGCCGCGACGCCGAGCACCGCGCGCAGCACGACCAGCGTCCACAGCTCCGGGGCCGCCGCGCACAGCAGCGATCCGGCGCCGAAGACGGCGACACCGCCGCGGAAGAGCCGGTGCGCGCCGAAGCGGTCGGCGGCCGCCCCAGCGGACAGCAGCAGCGCGCCGAAGGCGACGGTGTAGCCGGTCACCGCCCACTGCAGCCCGGCCACCGAGCCGCCGAGCGAGCGGGACAGGTCGGGTTCCGCGACCGACAGAACGGTCATGTCGAGGAGCACCATGAAGTAGCCGAGCGCGATGCCGAGCAGCGCGTACGGTTTCCGGTCGGGGGACATGCCAGGCATCACCACTCCGGTCGTCCGGACTGAGCCGGATCGCAGGGTTCGGGAACGCCTGTCAGCCTGCGGCCGGCCCGCGCCCCGGCTCCACCGGCGCCGCCGCACACGGCATTCGGCCGCGCCGAACGCATCGGAACGGGAAGTGAGCGATGGAACTGCGCCAGCTGCGGACCTTCGAGGCCGTCGTCCGCGAGGGCAGCGTCACGGACGCCGCCGTCGCCCTCGGCCTGGCCCCCTCGTCGGTGTCCCAGGCGGTACGCACCCTGGAGCGGTCGCTGGGCGTGCAGCTCTTCGTCCGCGACCCGCGCGGCATGCGCCCCACGTCCGCCGGCGAGCAGCTGCTGGTCTGGGCCGCGCGGCTGCTCGACCAGGCCGAGCAGGCCCGCCGCGAGGTGGTCGCCGCCGATGCCGCGGCCCGCGAGGTGACCAGGGTGCGGCTCGGAGCGCTGGAGTCGATCGCCGCCGAGCTCGTCCCCGCGATCCTGGCCAGGCTCGCAGCCCGGCGCCCCGGGCTGCGGGTCGAGGTCCGCTCCGACCCCTCGCGCGACGCGCTGCTCGCCGCGGTGGGGGCCGGCGAGCTCGACGCGGCGCTGGTGCTGGACACCGGGAGCGCCCTCGGCGACCTGGGCTTCCCCCTCCCCTCGGTCGGCCCGCTGGACTTCGTCGACCTCGACCCGGTCCCGCTGGTCCTGGTCGGCTCCCCGGCCCACCCGCACGCCGGCGCGCCCGCCCTGGCCCCTGCGGACTTCGACGGGCACCGGCTGCTGGTCAATACCGCGTCGTCCTGCTCCTTCGCGCTCACCGCCGCCAAGATCTTCGGCCCGGCCGTCGAACGCGTCCAGGCCGGCAGCGTCGCCGTCATGCGGGCCTGGGCCAGGCAGGGCGTGGGCATGGCCCTGCTGCCCGCCTTCGCGGTGACCCCCGATCTGGCCGCCGGCACGTTGGTCGCCCTGCACCTCCCCCTCCCGACCCTCCACCTCCGCCTGACCTGGTCCCCCTCCGACCCGACCCCGCCCGCCACCCGCGCCCTCCTCTACGCGGCCGCCACGTAGCCCCTCCGGGGCGCGGTTTCCTCTGCGGCAAGGGGGCCCCCGACAGGAGCGCGGGACTCCGCCCCCGAGCCCCCACGCGCCGTCCCGTGTCAACGGACCGCCATCACCCCAGGGGCGCGGGGAACTGCGCGACCAGCCCCCACCGGCGCGCGGGTCGTCACCGACCGAAGGGGGCTGTTCGGTCCGTACCGGACCACCGGCCGGTGGTCGGCGGAGCGCGCAGTTCCCCGCGCCCCTGTCGGGCACCCCCCCCCCGCGGAGGGGAAGCGCCAACCACCGCGGCCCGCGGAAGGTCAGGCTCAAGCGCGGCCGGGAGGCCATTGGTCGGGCGGCGCCAGGAAATTGCGGGCTCATGGCCGCATCACATCCCCCACCTGCCCCCCTATGCCCCATTTGGCGTCACCGCACCACGTCGCCACTGCTGCGCCCGCGCAAGCGGGACCGGTAGGCTTTCCGTGTGATCTTCAAGCGCATCGGAAGCACTCGGCCGTACCCGGACCACGGCCGGGTGAGTACGCGTGAGTGGGCGGACGTCGCCCCCCGACCCGTGCGGCTGGACCAGTTGGTGACCACCAAGGGACAGCTCGACCTGGAGACGCTGCTCGCCGAGGACTCCACCTTCTATGGCGATCTCTTCGCACATGTCGTCAAATGGCAGGGTGATCTCTATCTGGAAGACGGCCTGCACCGGGCGGTACGCGCCGCGCTGCAGCAGCGTCAAGTGCTCCACGCCCGGGTCCTGGAGATGGACTGACAATCCGCTTACGCTGCGCTCATGAGCATGCTGACGCCCTCTGGGATGGGCGGGAAGTACCGAGTCACCGGGGATACGTATCCGCGGATGCGACGACCCAGAAAACGCGGCCGTATCGTGACCGCGCTCGTCGCCTCGGTCGTCGTGCTTGGCCTGTTCGGCTGGGGCGCGCTGCAGCTCTTCCACGTCTTCAACGGTGACGACGGCGACACCAAGGCCAACGCGGCCCCGCAGAGTCGGCCGTGCGTGCCGGCCGTGTCGGCCTCGCCCGCGCTGAAGCCGATGGCGCTGCCGCAGCCGGCCGGCGTGACGATGAACATCTACAACGCCACCGTCCGGGGCGGCCTCGCCAAGTCCACCGCCGACGAGCTGGCCAAACGCGGCTTCAGGGTGGGCAAGTTCGGCAACGCCTCGGCGCCCTACGACAAGAAGGTCACCCAGTCGGCGCTGATCGTGGCGGGCCCCGCCGCGGAGGCCGCCGCCCGGGAGGCCGGCACCCAAGTGGCGGGATCGGCGGTGAAAATCGACCCGACACGTAAGGACAAGACCATCGATCTGATGATCGGTTCGGCATTCAGGTCACTGGCCACCCCGGCGGACGCGGCCAAGGCGCGGATCGTCGCGGCCAACCCGCCGCCGGCGAAGCCCGTCTGCGCCGCCTCGACTCCCGCCGCCCGCTGACCCTGTGGTGGGCGCCCCTTCCGGGCGCCCACCGCGGTCAGCCGACCGTGCCGTAGAGGCGGTCGCCCGCGTCGCCGAGGCCCGGGACGATGAACCCGCGCTCGTTGAGCCGCTCGTCCACCGCCGCGGTGACCACGGTGACCGGCTTGCCCGCCAGCTTGCGCTCCATCAGTTCCACGCCCTCGGGGGCGGCGAGCAGGCACAGCGCCGTGACGTCGTCGGCGCCCAGCTCGATCAGCAGGTTGATGGCCGCCACCAGGGTGCCGCCGGTGGCCAGCATCGGGTCGACCACGTAGACCTGCCGGCCGGACAGGTCGTCGGGCATCCGGGTGGCGTACGTCGTCGCCTCCAGCGTCTGCTCGTCGCGGACCATGCCCAGGAAGCCGACCTCGGCGGTGGGCAGCAGCCGCACCATGCCGTCGAGCATGCCGAGCCCGGCGCGCAGGATCGGCACCACCAGCGGCCGCGGGTGCGACAGCCGCACCCCGGTCGTCGGTGCGACAGGCGTGCGGATGTCGACCTGCTCGGTCCTGACGTCGCGCGTGGCCTCGTAGGCGAGCAGGGTCACCAGCTCGTCCGCGAGCCGGCGGAAGGTCGGTGAGTCGGTGCGCTCGTCGCGCAGGGTGGTGAGCTTGTGCGCGACCAGCGGGTGGTCGACAACGTGGAGACGCATACCGATGACTGTATCGGCCGCCCCGGGGGACCCGGCCAGCCCCGTCACACCCGTCGCTTGTGCGCGGCCGAGGGGGTAAACCGCTCGTAAGAGGGAATCCGGGTCTGTACACCCGGTGCGTCACCCGGGTGAACCGATTCCAGGGATGGTGGGCGCCCATGGCGGACCACGATGACGAACGCGATCTGGAGCGCCGCCGCAAGCGCGCGTCGTTCCTGCGGGAGCTGAACGAGGCCAAGGAGCTCCGCGAACGGGTACAGCCCCGCAAGGCGCGCGCGGCGCGGATGCGGCAGCAGATGCGGATGCGGACCTTCCGTTGGTGAAAGCCCGTGAACTGCGATGTGCGTCACATGAGCACAGTGTGACCGCTTCATGGTCCGCGGGTGACCCGGGTACCCCCACAATGGCCGTACAAGATCGCCGAATATCGCAGAAGTGACGAAGACCTGGCACGTCGCGGTGCCGAAGACCCTTCGCAACGCCCCGGTTTCTGCCACGATGCCGATGGGCGGGGCCGACAGAAGTCGAAAGCGGCCCCACCCGGTCCGGACGGCCTGAGACCAGTGGGAGAGTCACGGTGTACTTCGCCGCACTGCTCGCGCGCACCGAGGACGGTTGGCACGCGAGCGAACCCGATCTCGACAATGTGGAAACCCTCGCCGATCTGAGCGATCTGGCCCGCGCGGCCGGCGACGAGGAGGAAACGGTTCTGGTCTTCATCGAGCAGGAGGACGCCTGGTTCGGCGTCAT
Source organism: Streptomyces sp. NBC_01198 (assembly GCF_036010485.1). Lineage (NCBI taxonomy): Bacteria > Bacillati > Actinomycetota > Actinomycetes > Kitasatosporales > Streptomycetaceae > Streptomyces > Streptomyces sp. NBC_01198. The sequence goes on along the minus strand of NZ_CP108568.1, from coordinate 4,196,348 downwards.
CCGGGTCGACGGTGAAGAGGATCCCAGGATCTACGTGTCCGACGCGGCAGCCGCCGCCCGCAGCTCGTACGGAGAGATCCTGCTCACGGACGAGGTGCTGGGCCGCGACCCGGAGGACCTCGATGACCTGGTCGACCTCGACGGCACCGAGGACGGCGAGACCGACGACGACGAGGACGCCATGGCGGGCCCCTCGGAAGACCATGTGCCGACCGGCCCGCTCGGCGAGACCGATCTGCTGGCGGACCTCGGGATGAGCACCGGGGAGCTGCTGGCACTCAGCGGCGACGGCGCGCTCACCGGCGAGGCGCTGGGCGAGATCGCCGAGGCGCTGGGTTGTGCCGACGTGCTGGAGGCGGTCCGCTGACAGCACACCCACCGGCATCGGAACCTCCGCCAGGGGACGCGGCGCCACCGGCCGACCCGGTACGCGACCCGTGGAAGGCCGCCATGCGGCTGGCCCTGGCGGAGGCGGAACACGCCCCGCTCACCGGCGACGTCCCGGTGGGCGCGGTCGTGCTGTCCGCGGACGGCACGACCGTGCTCGCCCGTGCCCGCAACGAACGCGAGGCCACCGGCGACCCGACCGCCCACGCCGAGGTGCTGGCCATCCGGCGCGCCGCCGCGGCCACCGGCCAGTGGCGGCTGACCGGCTGCACCCTGGTGGTCACCCTCGAACCGTGCCCGATGTGCGCGGGCGCCATCGTGCAGTCCCGCCTCGACCGCGTCGTCTACGCGGCCCTCGACCCCAAGGGCGGCGCGGCCGGCTCCCTGTGGGACCTGATCCGCGACCGCCGCCTCAACCACCGCCCCGAGGTCATCCCCGGCGTCCTCGCCACGCCCGCCGCCGCCCTCCTGACCCACTTCTTCCGCACGACCGCCCCGTAACGATTTCGGCCCACCCCCCGGTGTGGGCTAGGATCTGTCTCGGTAGCGTGTCCGAGCGGCCTAAGGAGCACGCCTCGAAAGCGTGTGAGGGGGCAACTCCTCCGTGGGTTCAAATCCCACCGCTACCGCCATCAGCACCGCGAACGCCCGTCCACTCCCGCGGAGTGGACGGGCGTTCGGCTTTTCCGCCGGTCGGGGCGGGTGCGGGACCGGGGCGGCAGGGGTGCGGGCCCGACGGGTGGCGTTCATCCGATCAAAGGGCTGGGCGCCCGTCTGATTGCGCCAACTGATGGATAGACTTCGTTGATTGCACACTTGTGACCGTTGGTGCTTGGCTGCGGCTGGGGAGGGCAAGACGCATGGCGCAGGCGAGGAAGGTCGCCACGTACGTGCTGGTGATCTTCGTGCTCTACACGATCATCAACCAGCCGTCCCGGGCCGCCGATCTTGTGCAGGTAGGCTTCGTCGGAATATCGAACGCGGCCAAGAGCATCGGAAAGTTCATGCACGACCTGGCCAACTAGCACGTCAGCGAGCGAGGGTTTCGATGATCCGGCATCTGGTGCTGTTCAAGCTCAACGAGGGCGTCACGCGGGACGAACCCCGGGTGGTGGACGGGGCTCGGGGGTTCGCCGAGCTCGGCGGGCTGGTGCCCGAGGTCGAGTCCTGGGAGTGCGGGTGGAACGTCAGCGACCGGGCGGTCGCCTACGACTTCGCGATCAACTCCTCGGTCGCGGACACTGGCGCGCTGGTCCGGTACCTGGAGCATCCCGCGCACCAGGCGGCCGTCGCGCCCTGGGCCGAATTCGCCACCTGGGTGATCGCGGACTACGAGATCTGACCCGTACGCACGTTCCCCGACGCGCCCCCCGCCGGTCCAGCGGGGGGCTTCTTCGTGCCCGGGACCGGCCGGGAACGCACTGCGGTTGTACAACACGGCAATATGCGGTGCTTGCGCACCCCGCACATGAATTGTGATGCTATGACCGCTTTTGCCGGATGAGTCGACCAGTGTGGGGTGTGATGTGCCGGTGCCGGCCCGTACGGCGTCAACGACGTATCCCCGCGCACGGACGCGTACCCCGAGCACCAACGCGGCGGACGCACGGGCACTGACCCAGGTGCTGTTCGAACAGATCCGCACACTGGAACCCGGCACCGCCGAGCACTCCCGGGTCCGGGCGGCACTGATCGAGGTCAACCTGCCACTGGTGCGGTACGCCGCGGCCCGCTTCCGCAGCCGCAACGAGCCGATGGAGGACGTCGTCCAGGTCGGCACGATCGGCCTGATCAACGCCATCGACCGGTTCGACCCGGAACGCGGGGTGCAGTTCCCGACCTTCGCGATGCCGACCGTGGTCGGCGAGATCAAACGATACTTCCGCGACAACGTGCGGACCGTGCACGTACCGCGCCGGCTGCACGAGCTGTGGGTGCAGGTCAGCGGCGCGATCGAGGACCTGACCGTGATGCACGGCAGGTCCCCCACCACCGCCGAGATCGCCGAGCGGCTGAAGCTTTCCGAGGACGAGGTGCTGGCCTGCCTGGAGGCGGGACGGGCCTATCACGCGACCTCGCTGGAGGCCGCCCAGGAGGGCGACGGGGCGCCCGGGCTGCTCGACCGGCTCGGTTACGAGGACCCCGCGCTGTCCGGCGTGGAGCACCGCGACCTGGTCCGGCATCTTCTGGTGCAGCTTCCCGAGCGGGAACGCCGCATCCTGTTGCTGCGCTACTTCGGCAACCTGACGCAGTCCCAGATCAGCGCTGAACTGGGGGTTTCCCAGATGCACGTGTCCCGGCTGCTGTCCCGCAGCTTTGCCCGGCTGAGGTCCGCAAACCAGCTCGAAGCGTAACCGAAACGGATTAAGTCACCTGCGCAGATATGTCGACTTGGCGCTACAGCGTGTTGCCGACATGTGACATTCTGCGGATACCGCGTTTGTCGCGAGCGCACCTCCGGTATTCCAGTGGAGGAACAACGTCGCTCGCGACACCCGTCCGCGACCTCAAGGGGGTGGCATGTCCGTACAGGTGGGCAGTCCCAAGGTGCTCCGTACCACCGACGCACCGCACGATGCTCTTCACGGCGAGGCCATCGACACCCGTACGCTGTCCCGCTCGCTCTTCCTGCGCCTCGCGGAAGTGCCGGTGGACAGCCCGGAACGCACCTACGTACGCGACACGCTGATCGAGCTGAACCTCCCGCTCGTGCGTTACGCGGCGGCCCGCTTCCGCAGCCGCAACGAGCCGATGGAGGACATCGTCCAGGTCGGCACGATCGGCCTGATCAAGGCCATCGACCGCTTCGACTGCGAACGCGGGGTGGAATTCCCCACCTTCGCGATGCCGACGATCGTCGGCGAGGTGAAGCGGTTCTTCCGCGACACCTCCTGGTCGGTACGGGTGCCTCGGCGGCTCCAGGAGCTGCGGCTGGCCCTCACCAAGGCCAGCGACGAGCTGTCCCAGCGGCTCGACCGCTCGCCGACCGTGGCGGAGCTCGCCCTGTGCCTCGGCGTGACCGAGGAGGACGTGGTCGACGGCCTGGCCGTGGGCAACGCCTACACGGCCAGCTCGCTGGACTCCCCGCCGCCCGAGGACGACGGCAGCGAGGGCACGCTCGCCGACCGGCTCGGGTATGAGGACGCCGCTCTCGAAGGCGTCGAGTACCGCGAGTCGCTGAAGCCGCTGCTGGCCCAACTGCCACCGCGCGAGCGTCAGATCATCATGCTGCGCTTCTTCGCGAACATGACGCAGTCGCAGATCGGCGAGGAGGTCGGCATCTCCCAGATGCACGTCTCCCGGCTGCTGACCCGCACGCTGGCGCAACTGCGTGAGGGCCTGACCACCGAGGGATGACGCCGGCTCGCGGACGGGACGGAGTGGTCGGGACGCGCCCTAGCTCACGGCGAGCGCGACCACTCCGACAATGACGATCACGGCGATGACCAGTCCGATGATCAGCCCGGTCCGGGGTCGAGCCTGTGCCCGCTGGACCTCCGCGGGCGCCGGCTGCTCGTCGACGAAGGCGCGGAACATCTGCGTGTTGCCGGCCGGGTCGTAGTTGTTCTCAGGGTTGTTCGACATGCCGCCTGACCCTAGCGTGTCGACGGAATCCCCCGCACCCCCCGTAGGCCCCCCATCTGCGGCCGATCCCACATCGCACCCGCCGGCGGCCGAGCCGCGGCCGGCCGGGGCCGCCCGCCGGGACCCGCGCGGGCCGGCGACGTAGAGTGCGGGCATGGCTCCCAACATCGCCACGAACACCGCGGTCTCGCGGGAAGAGCTCCTCGACTTCGTACGCCCCAGGCACCGGGCGATCCTTCTCACCACCCGCGCTGACGGTCGCCCCCAGGGCTCCCCGCTCACCTGCGGCGTCGACGACGCCGGCCGCGTCGTCGTCTCGACCTACCCGGAACGGGCCAAGACCCGCAACGCGCGGCGCGACGCCCGGGTCAGCGTCATCGTCCTGTCGGACGAGTGGAGCGGGCCGTGGGTCCAGATCGACGGCACCGCGGAGGTGCTGGACGTACCGGAGTCCGTCGAGCCGCTGGTCGAGTACTTCCGCAACATCAGCGGCGAGCACCCCGACTGGGCGGAGTACCGCGAGGCGATGGTCCGCCAGGGCAAGTCCCTGATCCGCATCACCCCGGACCGCTGGGGCCCGCTGTCCACCGGCGGTTTCCCCGCACGACTGGCGTAACCGGCGCAGGGCCCGCCCTCCGCGGCGGAGGGCGGGCCGCGGACGGGGCTACGAGAGGTCGTAGACGGTCGTCGAGCCCACCGTCTTCGACGGGTAGGCGGACTCCACCCACGACTGGATCTGCGCGGCGGTGCCTGAGCCGCCCATACCACCGCCCCCACCACCCATGCCGCCGCCGGCGATGAAGTAGTGGATGCGGCCCGCGGCCACGTACTGCTTGAACTGGGCCAGCGTCGGGGACGGATCGCTGCCGTTGAAGCCGCCGACGGACATCACCGGCTTCCCGCTGGCGAGCTGGTAACTGGCCTGGTTCTGCGAGCCGACCGCCGCTGCCACCCACGTGTACCGGCCGGCGTCGGCCTTGAGCAGCGACGTCATCGCCGAGCTGACCTGCGTGCCGTTCAGCAGCCCGCCCATACCGCCGCCGGCGCCCCGGCCGCCGGTGAAGCCGCCCCGGCCCTGCCCCTGCGGGCCGGCGCCGGGTCCGGCGGGAGCACCGGCAGCGCCAGGTGCGCCCTGAGCCGCCCCGCCGCCCGGCGCGCCCGGGAAGGCGCCGCGGCCCATGGCGCCGCGCGGGCCGCCGCCACCCCCGGGGAAGCCGCCGCCGGAGGCCACCGCGGGCCCGGCCGTGACGATGGAGCCCTCGTGCGGAGTGCTCACCGTGTCGAGGGTGTACGCCGCCGGTCCGCCGAGGGCCGCCGCGAGGCCGACGACGGCCGCGCCGCGGGCCAGCGCGGCGAACCGCACGTGGGGCGCAACGAGCAGGGCCACCGCGGCGGCGATACCCGCGATCAGCACGGCGTACCGCAGCCAGGGGTGCCAGGACGGGGAGCGGTCGAGGAGGACATAGGAGACCGCCCCGGTGCCCGCGACGGTCGCGGCGAGGACGGCCGCGGCCAGGGGGGTCTCCCGGCGCCGCCAGAGCAGCACCGCGCCCATGCCGGTGACCGCCGCGATGTACGGCGCCAGCGCGATGTTGTAGTACTGGTGGAAGATCCCGGACATGAAGCTGAAGGTCGCGAAGGTCAGGAGCAGCGAGCCGCCCCACGCCAGGAACGCGGCCCGTTCGGGGTCGGTGCGCCCGGCGCGCCGGGTGAACCACAGCCCGGCCAGCAGCAGCGCGAAGGCGGCCGGCAGCAGCCAGGCGATCTGCCCGCCCATGTCCGCGGTGAAGAGCCGGCCGATCCCGGTGACGCCCCACTGCCCGCCGCCGGGGCCGCCCCCGCCGCCGACGCTGCCGGTCTCGTTGCCGGTGATGCGGCCGAAGCCGTTGTAGCCGAAGGTCAGGCCGAGGAAGCTGTTGTCCTGCGAGCCGCCGATGTACGGGCGCGAGGACGCGGGCCAGAGCTCCACGATCGCCACCCACCATCCGCCGGCCAGCACCATCGCGCCGCCGGCGTAGAGGAGTTGGAGCAGCCTGTGGCTCAACCGGGTGGGGGCGCAGGCCCCGTAGACGGCGGCGAGCGCGGGGACGATCAGCCAGGCCTGCAGCGTCTTGGTGAGGAAGGCCAGGCCCAGCAGCCCGCCGGCGACCAGCAGCCACCTGGTGCGGGCGTCCTCCAGCGCGCGCTGCACGCTGTAGACGGACGCGACCATGAGCAACGCCAGCAGCGCGTCGGGGTTGTTGAAGCGGAACATCAGCGCGGCGACCGGCGTGAGCGCCAGCACCGCACCGGCGGCGAGCCCGGCGGCGGCGCCGAAGCGGCGGCGTACTGCCGCGTACAGCAGCGCCACCGTGCCGACGCCCATCAGCGCCTCGGGCACCAGGATCTGCCAGGAGCCCAGGCCGAACAGCCGGACGGACAGCGCCATCGGCCACAGCGCGGCGGGCGGCTTGTCGACGGTGATGGCGTTGGCGGCGTCGCAGGAGCCGAAGAAGAAGCCCTTCCAGCTCTGGCTGCCTGCCTGGACGGCCGCGGAGTAGAAGGAGTTGGCGTAGCCGGACGCGCCGAGGTCGTAGAGGTAGAGGACCAGGGTGCCGAGCAGCAGGGCCAGCAGGGCCGGCCGCGCCCAGGCGGGGTCGTCGGGGCGGCCGCGCCAGGTCCGCCGGGCGATCGGCAGGCGGGGGGCGGGTCCTGCGGTCGGCGGGTGGGTCAGCGCGGTCATCGCGCACTCCTGTCGGACGTGGGGACGGCGGGCGCGGGTTCAGGTTCGGGTTCGGGTTCGGGGAAGACCCAGGCCCGGAAGAGCAGGAAACGCAGCACCGTCGCCGCCAGGTTGGCCGCCACCAGCACCGCGAGTTCGCTGCCGTGCGAGGGCGTGGCCGTCGCGGTGTGCAGCGCGGCGAGCGAACCGCTGGTCAGCGCCAGGCCGATGCCGAAGACCACCAGGCCCTGTGCCTGGTGCCGCATCGCACGGTCGTGCCCCCGCACGCCGAAGGTGAGCCGCCGGTTGGCCGCGGTGTTGCCCAGCGCGGACAGCAGCAGGGCCAGGGCGTTGGCGACCTGGGAGCCGGTGCCGAGCCGGAAGAAGGAGAAGAGGGCCAGGTAGATCAGTGTGCTCAAGGTCCCGACGACGCAGAATCCGACCAGCTGGCGGGCAAGTCCGCCGGGGACACCGGCCAGTTCGCGGTCGCGCGGGTCGTCGCCGAACGGGCGGCGCAGCCGGTCGAGCGCCAACTGCCCGGTGGCCAGGGCCCGTCCGATCCGCCAGACGCCCCGCAGGTCGTCGCTGGCGGTCCGCACCAGGTCGACGCTGCTGTCGGGGTCGTCGACCCAGTCGACCGGGACCTCGTGGATCCGCAGGCCGGCCCGCTCGGCGAGCACCAGCATCTCGGTGTCGAAGAACCAGCCGGTGTCCTCGACCATCGGCAGCAGCCGCTGTGCCACGTCGCCGCGGATCGCCTTGAATCCGCACTGGGCGTCGGTGAAGCGGGCGGCGAGCGAGCCGCGCAGGATCAGGTTGTAGGCCCGCGAGACGAACTCGCGCTTCGCGCCGCGCACCACCCGCGAGGAGCGGGCGAGCCGGGAGCCGATCGCCAGGTCGGAGTGCCCGGAGATGAGCGGGGCGACCAGCGGCAGCAGGGCGTTGAGGTCGGTGGACAGGTCCACGTCCATGTAGGCCAGGACGGGCGCCTCGGAGGCGGTCCAGACCGCGCGCAGCGCGCGCCCGCGGCCTTTCTGCTCAAGCCGGAAGGAGACGACCTCGGGCATCTCGTCCGCGAGGGACCTGGCGACCGCCGAGGTCAGGTCGGTGCTGGCGTTGTCCGCGACGGTGATGCGGAAGGGGTAGGGGAAGGTGCCCGACAGGTGTGCGTGCAGGCGGCGGACGCAGGGGCCCAGGTCGTCCTCCTCGTTGTGCACGGGAATGACGACGTCCAGCACCGGGGTGCCGGCCGTGAGCGCTGCGCCCGTGACCGGCAGGTGCTGCCGGGCGGGCAGGTTGCCGAGTGGGGTTCGCATGCTCCGACACTCGCCAACCGCCCTGTCACGAGGTTGTGCTGAGGCTGGGGAGGGGCTGTGAGTGTGCCGGGGGCAGTGTGACGGTGAAGACGGTGCGCCCCGGCCTGCTGTCCAGCGCGACGGTGCCGCCGTGCGCGGCGACCACGGACTGCACGATCGCCAGGCCCAGGCCCGTACTGCCGCCGGAGTCGGCGGACCGCGTACGGGAGGCGTCGCCGCGGGCGAAGCGTTCGAAGACCACGGTCTGCAACTGCGCGGGGATGCCGGGACCGTCGTCCTCCACCTGGAGGCGTACGCTCCCGGCCGGATCCGCGGCGACCCGGGTGGTGACGGTGGTGCCGGCCGGGGTGTGGGTGCGGGCGTTGGCCAGCAGGTTGGTGAGCACCTGGTGCAGGCGCTGCGGGTCGCCGTGCACGACGGCCGGGTCGTCGGGCAGGTCGAGCCGCCACACGTGGCCGCCGCCCGCCGCCCGCGCGTCGCTGACCGCGTCGACGACCAGCGGGGACAGGTCGGTCGGCGCGGGGGACAGCGGGCGGCCCGCGTCGAGCCGGGCGAGCAGCAGCAGGTCCTCGACCAGGGTCGTCATCCGGGCCGCCTCGGACTCGATACGTCCCAGGGCGTGCTGGGTGTCGCGGCCGACGGGCTCGCGCCCGCGGCGGGTGAGTTCGGCGTAGCCGCGGATCGAGGCGAGCGGGGTGCGCAGCTCGTGGCTGGCGTCGGCGACGAACTGCCGTACCCGCGTCTCGCTCTCCTGCCTGGCGCGCAGGGCGGAACCGACGTGCCCCAGCATCCGGTTGAGCGCGGCGCCGACCTGGCCGACCTCGGTGCGCGGGTCGGTGTCGGTGTCCGGCACCCGGTCGTACAGCGCCACCTCACCGCGGTCCAGCGGGAGTTCGGAGACCCGGGTGGCGGTCGCGGCGACCCGGCGCAACGGGTGCAGGGCGATCCGCATCAGTGCGGCGCCCGCGAGTCCGGCGGCGACCAGGCCCGCGGCCGACACCGACACCTCCACCCACATAAGCGTCGACAGGGTGTCCTCGGTGCCCTTCGTGGACAGCCCGACCAGCACAGTGCTGCCGTCGGCGGACGGCCGCGCTGCCTCGACGCGGAAGCCGCCGAGCCCGGACACGTCGAGGGTGTGCGGGCGGCCGTCGAGCGGCACGTGCGTGAAGGCCGCGGCCTGCGCGGCGCTGAGCGGTGCCGCGACCAGACCGCCGGAGCCGGTGGAGCCGGTGGCACTGACCGCGGCCTGGCCGATCTGGCCCGTCGCGGTCACGACGGCGCCCACGGTCTCGCCTGGCTGGCCGCCGCCGATCAGGAAGTTCAGCGGCACGCCGGCCGGCCTGCCCTCCCGCGGCGCCCTGGAGCCGGGGCCGCCGCCGGGCGGGCCCGCCGCGCGTACGGCCAGGTCGCGGACCTTGCCGTCCAGCTGGCCGTAGAGGAAGTCGTGCAGCGCGAAGATGGTGACCGCGCCGATCACCGTGCAGACCACGGCGACCAGGGCCACGCAGGACGCCACGAGCCGGCGGCGCAGCGACCATGCGCCTCGCGGGTGCGGGTGCCGGCGCCGGGGGGCGGGCGGGTGCGGGGGTCCGCCTCCGTGGGTGCGTCCCCCTGGGTGTGCGGGGTCCGCCCGCGGCCTGCGCGGGAAGGTCACGCGGGGTCCCCCGGCTTGATCAGGTAGCCGGCGCCGCGCCGGGTGTGGATCATCGGCGGGCGGCCGACGTCGATCTTGCGGCGGAGGTAGGAGATGTACAGCTCCACGACGTTGGCCTGGCCGCCGAAGTCGTACGACCACACGCGGTCCAGGATCTGCGCCTTGCTCAGCACCCGGCGCGGGTTGCGCATCAGGTAGCGCAGCAGCTCGAACTCCGTGGCGGTCAGGTGGATGTTGGCGCCGCCGCGGCTGACCTCGTGGCTGTCCTCGTTCAGTACGAGGTCGCCCACCGTCAGCAGCGACTCGTTGCGCACGGCGGCCGCGCCGGAGCGGCGCAGCAGCCCGCGCAGCCGGGCGACGACCTCCTCCAGGCTGAACGGCTTGGTCACGTAGTCGTCGCCGCCCGCGGTGAGCCCGGCGATCCGGTCCTCGACCGCGTCCTTCGCGGTCAGGAAGAGCACCGGGACGTCCGGGGTCTCGCGGCGCAGCCTGGCAAGCACTTCGAGGCCGTCCATGTCGGGCAGCATCACGTCGAGCACGACCGCGTCGGGCCGGGACTCGCGGGCGGCCCGCAGCGCTCCGGCGCCGTCGCCCTCGGTACGCACCTGCCAGCCCTCGTAGCGCAGCGCCATCGACAGCAGGTCGGCGAGCGGGGTCTCGTCGTCCACGACGAGGACACGCACCGGCGAGCCGTCGGGGCGGGCCAGGTCGGCGGCGGGAGCGGTGACCGCGTGCCCGGCGGGCTTCGCGGCGGCGGCCTGGGCGGCGGATGCGCGGGCGGCGGGAGCTATGGGTGTCGTCGTCATGCGCTCAGACTGTGCGCGGGCTATGAGAGCAGTCTTGGCCGTTTCTGTGAATCGTCTGAGAAACCGGCCCGCGGGGGTTGCCGCGGGCCGCCGCCGGTCGCCGGTACGTGCCCGGGCCCCGCACCGGCCCGGTACCTGCCCCGTGCCGGCCGTCGCGCTATCGCGGCGGGCCGCAGAAGACCGGTTCGAGCACCGCGTGCAGGCCGCCGGGTTCGCGGTAGTGCAGCGCGCTCATGCCGAGGGCCAGGGCGGCGTCGACGTTCTCCCTCGTGTCGTCCACGAACAGGCAGCGCTCGGCCGCGACTCCCGCCAGGTCGACGGCGACGGCGTAGATCCGCGGATCGGGCTTGGCCAGCCCGACCCGCGCGCTGCTGACCACGTGGTCGGCCAGGTCGGCGAGTCCCAGCGCCGTGAGGTCGTCCTCCAGGTCGACCGAGGCATTGCTGACCAGGACCAGCGGCAGTCCGGCCTCGGCGCGTATCCGGCGCAGCAGCCCGACGACCGCCTGGTCGGCGGCGAAGGGCGACCCGACGAGCGCGGCGGCCAGCGGCCGCGCCGCGGCCTCGTCGAGCACCCCCTGCCGGGCGAATTCCACCGTGATCGACGCCGCCCACTCGCGCGGGGTTATCGCCCCCAGCAGCAGCGGCTGGTCGACTTCGGGCGCGAAGGCGATCCGGGCCGTGGTGCCTTCCGCCAGTCCCGCGGCACGCTCCAAGGCGGCGAGCGGCGCGGGGTCGTAGTGCCGGATGACGTTGTCGATGTCGCACAGGACGGCGTCGAAGGGGCGCGGCGGCGGGTTCGTGGTCACCGCTCCTGCATAGCATCCCGCCGGTCCGCCGGCGCCCATCGGTCGGCCGGACCCGGCGCCCGCGGCGTCAGGCCGCGGGCCGCACCATGGTGTCGAGCACCTCGTCGAGCGGGGTCGCGGTCACGCCCAGCTTCTCGACGGTCGGCGTGGCGTCGAGCAGCAGCGGGCGGTTCAACAGGTAGAGCACCTCGGGGAATTCGGCCGTGATCGAGTCGGCGCTCGCGGCCGCCGCGAGCTCCTGCGCCGTCATCACCCCGAGCCGGGGCGCGGGGACGCCGGCCCGGGTGGCGAGGCGGGCCGCGAGTTCGCGCACGGGCAGGTCCGAGGTCGGCGGCACGTGCCAGGCCCGCCCCCAGGAGTCCTCGTGCCTGGCCGCGGCCACCAGCGTGCGGGCCACGTCCCGGGCGTAGCACCAGCTGTGCGGGACGTCGAGGTCGCCGGGGTAGGCGGCGGGCCGGCCGGCCAGCACCTGGTCGCCGACCAGGATCGTGAAGGGGGAGTAGGCGCCGCCGCCGATGAAGTCGCTGGCCCGCACCTCGGTGACGCGCGCCCGCCCCGCCTCGTACGACGCCAGCGCCTCCTGCCACATCCGGGCCCTGACCTCGCCCTTGACGCTGCTCGGCGCGAGCGGCAGGTCGTCGGTGAGCGGTCCGTCCACCGGCCCGTAGCCGTAGACGTTGCCGAGCATCACGTAACCGGCCCCCGTGGCCTCCGCCACGCTGAGCAACGACGCGGCCAGCGGCGGGAATTCGGTCGGCCAGCGGTCGTACGGCGGCATCGCGCAGTTGATCAGCACGTCGGCGCCTGCCGCGATCGCGGCGAGCCGTACGGGGTCGCCCGCGTCGGCTGCGACGCGTTCGACGCGGGGGTGGTCGGGGCCGGAACCGCTGCGGGTGACCAGCAGGACCCGGTCGCCGGCCTCGGCGAGCAGGACGGCGGTGGCCGAGCCGGTGGCGCCGGCTCCGACCACGACGGCGGTGTTGACGTGCTGGGACACGGAGTTGGCCTCTCATCGGTGGGTGCTTCGCCCTCAACCCTCCGCGACGGGCCGCCGGTAGAGTAGTGGCCCGGATGCCAAACCTACGGAGGTTCGGGCCATGGCCCCTTCGGCCCCGCCGCCCGGCCCGGCGGCACTTCCCGCGCCTGGCGTCGCGCCACTCCCCGTGCCTGGTCTGGCTTTACGCCCCGTGCCGGCCGCCGCCCGTGGGGTGCGCGAGCCGATCCGGGTCGCCGTCATCGCCGTGCCGCCGGTCACCGTCTTCGACCTGACCATCCCCGAGCTGGTGCTCGGCGAGACGACCGTACGCGGCGAGCCCGGCTACGACGTGCGCGTCTGCACCGCGGAGCCCGGCCGCCAGGTGACCGCGGGCGGCAGCCTGGAGATCGCCGTCCCGCACGGGCTCGACGCCGTCGCCGACGCCGGCACGGTGATCGTCACGGGCACCGGAGCCCGCGACGGCATCGACCCGCGGGTGCTCGACGTGCTGCGTGCCGCCTACGCCGCGGGGCGGCGGGTCGTGTCGATCTGCACCGGCGCCTTCGTACTGGCCGAGGCGGGCCTGCTCGACGGCCGCCCCGCGACCACCTACTGGGCGAAGTCCGCCGAGTTCACCGCCCGTTACCCCCGGGTGGAGCTGTGCCCGGGCGTGCTCTACGTCGACGACGGCCGGGTGCTGACCTCCGCCGGGCTCTCCGCGGGGATCGACCTGTGCCTGCACCTGATCCGGAAGGACTACGGCGCCGCGACGGCGAACGCCGCCGCGCGCCTGGTGGTGGCCGCGCCCGTACGCCCGGGCGGGCAGGCGCAGTTCATCGACAGCCCGCTGCCGCCGGAGAACGGCACCTCACTGGCCCCGACCCGCGCCTGGGCGCTGGGCCGCCTCGACGAGCCGCTGACCCGTTCCGACCTGGCCGCCCACGCCCGCACCAGCGTCCGTACGCTGACCCGCCGCTTCCACGCCGAGACGGGGCTGAGCCCGCTGCAGTGGCTGCTGCACCAGCGCGTCAACCGCGCCCAGGAACTGCTGGAGACCACCGAGCTCCCGATCCCCCACGTGGCGCGGCTGAGCGGCCTGTCGACCCCCGACTCCCTCCGCCACCACCTCACCCGGCGAACGGGTCTGCCGCCGTCCGCCTACCGCACGAGCTGGCACCACCCGGCCGCGCCGCCGGCGGCCGGGGGTGTCACGGGCTGACGCCGCCCAGCCGGCGGTAGAAGGCGATGCGCTCCGGGTCGGGCGCGATGCCGTAGGCGTCGAAGTACGTGTCGTCCCAGCCGGGGCCGTAGTTCAACCCCATGCTCCAGGCGCCGACCGCGAGGTCGGCCCAGCGGTCGGCGACGCCGAGGGCGCCCAGGTCGACGTGGGCGCGCCAGGAACCGTCGTCGTTCAGCAGGGTGTTGGGCGCGCACGCGTCGCCGTGGCACACCACCAGCCGGTCGACCGGCGGCGCCGGCAGCACCAGGTCCACCTCGCTGTCGCCCTCCGCCCTGGCCTTGGCCCGCCGGTGCTCCACCGACCAGCTGAACGGGCAGTCGTCGACCGGCAGCGCGTCATGCAGCGCCCGCAGACCTTCGGCCACCGCCCGCACCGCGGTCTTCGGGTCCGCCCGCCAGCGCGGGCTGACCGCGCTGTCCCCCGGCAGCCCCTCCGTGACCAGCCACCCGCCGCCCCCCGCGGGGTCCAGCCCGTGGTCCACCACCCGCGGCACCGGCGTGAAGTCCACCGTCCACCGCAGCCGCGCCGCCTCCGCCCCGAGGTCGACACCGGACCCGGCGGGCGCCCACTTGGCGAACAGCCGGCCCTCCCCGGCCCCCAGCTGGAAGGTCACGCCGCCCGATCTGTTGATCCACACGGGCACCACGGGCCGCCCACCGGAGCGTTCGGCTATCGGCGCGGGGACGGGCACCTCGCCCTGTGGCGGTCCTGAATATTCCATCCCCGCATGCTCCCCCGCCCCCGCCGCCCGCAGCGACCCGTTTTCCTGCCCGGCACCAGACCTCGCCCCGTACCTGCGCCCCCCTTCCTCACCCCGCCTGGAGATCCACCCGCCAGTCGTGCGAGGTCATCCAGTTCCCCTTCGGATACTCGAACTCGGCCTCCCCCAGCAGCTCGAAGCCCGCCTTGCGGCACACCGCGTTCGACGCCGGGTGATCGACCCCGGGAAACGCGTGCAGATACCGGTGCGTACCCGCCTCGCGCGCCACCTCGATCACCTCCCTGGCCGCCGCCACGGCCAGCCCCCGCCCCTGGAACTCGGGCAGCACCCCCCACCCGGTCTCCCACACCGTCCCGCCCTGCCACTCCCGCTCCCAGTAGCCGATCGACCCGACGGTCTCGCCGCTGCCCGCCAGCACGACCCGGAGCATCTCCCCCGCCGTCATCTCCAGATACCGCTGGTGCCGCCGCGCCAGCTGCTCCGGACTCTCCGGCCCCCCGAGATGGTCCGTCATCTCGGCCGCGTTGGCCCGCTCGAGCAGCCAGAAGTCCCCCTCGCCCCACCCGACCAGTTCCACCCGCGTCCCGCGCACGCTGTCCATACCGATCACCGTAGACGGGGGGTCTGACACCGGCCCCGACCGCGACAGGTGACCGCGGGAGCGGTTCAGCCGGTGAAGCCCGCGGGCCCCGGGGAGCCCGTGGAGCCGGGGGGATCGGCGGGATCGGCGGGATCGGCGAGCAGCAGCATGATCTCCTCGGCGGTCCACTGCCCGGCGGCGCCCGGGCGGGAGGCGAGGTAGCGGGCGATCCCGTCCGCGTCCCACGCGCCCGCCTCCAGCAGCCCGACGGCCAGCAGCCGTACGTACGCGGCCGACGGCTTCGTCCACGGCACGTCGGCGGCCCGCCACGGCGCGGTGAACGTCAGCAGCGGGACACCGTCCAGGTCGCCCGGGCTGACGAGCGTCTCGTACCGCCCCGGTCCCAGCCGCGCCCGGCCTTCGGCGAGGACCGGGCCGAGGTCGAGGTCGTGGCCGGGCGGCCGGTACATCTCCTGCGCGGCGATGTCGGAGAACTGCCCCACGCTCACCAGGTGGGCCCGGGCCCTGACGGTCCCCTCCGCGTCCGGGTCGTAGAAGGCCCGTCCCCCCTTCCACACCGGCGACCGCGTCGCGAAGTACATGACCCCCGGCAGTTCGACGGTCGCCGACCGCACCGGCATGCGGCGGTCCCGGGCCCCCGGGTACGAGCGGGCCGCGCCCGGCGGACGCCCCCCGGCGAGGTAGCACGCCAGCCGCCCCGCCGCCATGTTGGAGCCGTACGCCACGTACCAGACCTGCCCGCCGGGCGGCTCCTGCGCACCGGCCGGCCCGCGCATTCCCATCCCGTGATCGTAACGACGCGGCCCGCCGCGACGCCGCAACCGGCCGGTTCCCCCGGTGCGTTCCGGTCACCCCCGGTCTGCCAGAGTGGCGCCGTGCTTCTGGCTCCTGAGCAAACCCTGTTCGTGCGCGGCGACACGCCCCTGCTGCTGCTGGCGGGCGCGCCCGTCCATGACGCGCTGCCCCTGGTGACCGCCCCGGGCGAGACCCTGCCCGCCTGCGAGGGCTGGAGCATCGTCCCCCGGCTCACCCTCTGCGTCGTGGACGGCCCGGGGGACCACGGTGTCGTCATCCCCGCGTTCACCGCCCCCGTCGTCGCCGCCGCCGGAAGCCCCGCGGCGGACGGGATGGCGGAGTGGTGCACGGACGTCGAGAAGGCGGGCGGGGCGATCGTGCTGTCCCTGGACCGGCTCCCCGACGTGATCGACTGGTCGGCCCTGCTCGCCCCCGGCGCGGCCCGCGGCGGCTTCCTGCCCGCCGTCTCCTGACCCCGGCCCCGGCCGCCCGCGTACCGGCCCGCGTCCCCGGCTCCGCGGACCCACCCTCTACCGTGGGACGCGGACGAGAGGACGCCAGCGAGATGACCACCTTCCCGGCCGGCCGGACGCTGCGGCTCGGCACCCGCAGCTCACCGATGGCCCTGGCCCAGGCCACCGCCGTGTCCGAGCTCCTGCGCAAGGAGCACCCGGACCTCCAGGTGGAGCTGGTCCCCGTCACCACCGAAGGCGACCGGTGGCACGGCGACCTGTCCCGGCTCGGCGGCAAGGGGCTGTTCGTCAAGCAGATCGACGCCATGCTCCAGCGCGGCGACGTCGACCTGGCCGTCCACTGCATGAAGGACGTCCCCGGCGACACCCCCATGCCCGAGGGCCTGGTCTTCGCCGCCTACCTGCCCCGCGACGACGTGCGGGACGTCCTGGTCTTCCCCGAGGGCTCCGGGTCGCAGACTCTCGACGACCTCCCGGCGGGGGCCGTCGTGGCCACCTCGGCCGTACGCCGCAAGGCCCAGGTCAACCGGGTACGCCCGGACCTCACCGTCGTACGCGTGCGCGGGGCCGTCGGCACCCGGCTCGACAAGCTCGACGGCAGGAAGCCCACCGACACCACGCCGGACGCCATGATCCTGGCGACCTCCGGACTGGAGCGGCTCGGCCTGTCCCACCGCGGCCGGCAGGTCTTCGCCGTGGACGACCTGCTCCCCGCCGTCGGAGCCGGGGTCCTCGGCCTGGAGTGCCGCCACGACGACCCCGCAACCGCCGCCCTGTTGTCCCGGCTGAACCACGGGAAGACCATGACCGAGGTCACCGCCGAGCGCGTGATGCTCCACGAGCTGCGCGGCCACTGCAACAGCCCGATCGCCGGCCTCTGCACCACCGACCCCGACGGACGCCTCAGCCTGCGGGGCATGGTCTTCTCCCCCGACGGCTCCACCTCCGTCCACGCCCACCTCCGGGCCGAGCCCACCAACGACCCGGCCCTCCTCGGCACCCGCGTCGCGGCGGAACTCCTCCAGCAGGGCGCGGCCGAGATCATCGCGGCCATCCCCCACTGACCCTCCCCGGCGGGGCCGCGCGGCACGTCAGGCGGCGGACGGAGCCGGCCGGATTCGAACCGGCGTCCTCGCGGTTTTGGAGACCGCGCGCGACGACCTCTGCGCTACGACCCCGCCCGGCCGGGATCCTAACCGCCCGGCACGGGCCTAAGCCTCGGCGTTGATGACGAATCCGAGCGACGTCAGCCCCTCGGCCTGGCAGAGCGTGTCCGAGGCTCCGCCGACCTCGGTCTGCAGGAGTTGGTAGGCCGCACCATGGTCGTGTCCCCACCGCATCGCTGCCCGCCACAGTGCGCGCCCGAGGCCGCGTCCCCGCCGCTCCGGAAGAACGCCGAAGTATTGCGGCATGAGCTGTGGTTGGCCGATGGCGTCATGCCTGATCTCCATGGGGCAGATGGCCCCGGCCACGCGGCCGTCCACTACCGCGAGGAGTACAGGACCGACCGCGCCTACTCGCATGCGTTCGAAGAGGAAGCGGAATCCGTCTTCTCCGATCGTGTCCCCGAAGGTGGCAAAGCTCCTGTGGCCTGAGACCGAAAGGTCGGCGTAGGCCGAGACAACCGGCTCGGCCGCCGGGCGCGGCCCGCCGGAGAACTCGCGGAGCTGGATGCGCGTGCCCCGGGCGGATCGGGTCGCGTACTCGGAGCCCAGGAAGCGGACGACGCGTGCCGTGTCGGCGCCGTGCGTGACGCAGAGCTTCTGTGCGAGTTCGGCGGCGGTGATGCGGCTGGCGGGCTCGACACCGTAGGCGTAGACCTTGACCGTTCCCGCGCCCCTTGCCAGGAGGGTGGGGATCAGGGTCTCGCCCGGTCGGTGCGCGATGTCCTCGGCCAGTACGCGTTCGTCCTTCGTGTCGGACCAGCGGAGGTCTTTGTCGTAGAGCAGGAAGCGCCTGGTCCCAGCGGTCCGGAGGATGTCGGCGAACAGGTCCTCCGTGAGTACGGAGGGATGCACGGGCCCGATGGTGGGGACGTAGGGAGCCGTTACCACCGGACGTAGCCAGTCCCAGCGGAATCGCATGGCTCGCACCTTACTTGCGGAGCGGCACGACACAGAGGCCCCCCGGAATGATCCCGGGGGGCCTCTGAGCTGTGTGCACTCGGCAGGATTCGAACCTGCAACCTTCTGATCCGTAGTCAGATGCTCTATCCGTTGAGCTACGAGTGCGGGGCTGCTTCGCGGCGGTTTGGGCCGGTCGGCGGCTGCGGAGACAACATTACATGAGGCGGGGCGGGAGGTGAAATCGGTAAAGGGGGCGCCCCAGGGGAGGGGGCGGGAGGCCCCGCTCGCCTGGGAAGGAGCGGGATCCCGGGGGGCGGCGAGGCCCCCGGAGGGGTCTCGCCGCCCGCCCCTTATGCCCGCGGGGGACGGGGTCCGCCGAGGGCCGGGACGATCACGTGTAGCCGTTGTGCGACCTGGCGCACTCGTACTTGACGCCGCTCCGCATCAGGCAGACCTGGATATAGACCGCGTGCTGTTCTTCGAGGTTCTGGTTGGTCGAGACGCAGTCACCGTCGGGAACGCCGTCGTAGACCGTCTCCATCACCTCGCCGGAGGCCTCGTAGAGGATCGCGCCCGCTCCGTAGCTGTCGCCCGACACGTCGTCGCAGACCCAGAGGTCGTCGCCGGTGCTGACGAACTCCGCTCTTCCGCCGAGGTTGTGGTCGACCGTGTAGGTCCACCCGATGTCCTGGGAGATGGCCTGCGCCGACCCGTTCCCCAGCAGCAGGCCCCCCACCGAGAACGCCGCGACGACCGCGGCCCCCACGCTTCTCCTCATGCTGCCTCCCGTTGATGGCTGAGCCAGACATGGTCGTTCGCCTGTCCGGGCGGCGTCCATGGTGCCTAATCCGCACAATGCGGGCAGGGAACGCCTGTTCGGTCGAGCCGGTATGCCCCGGCCGCCGGCGCCCGGCCGGCGAAACAGCTCAGGGAGCTCGCGCCGAGTGGCCCGAACTCCCTGGTCAGATGGCGGAGGCGGAGGGATTTGAACCCTCGATGGACGGTAAAGCCCAAACCGCATTAGCAGTGCGGCGCCATAGACCGGACTAGGCGACGCCTCCTGGGTACGACCCGGGTGACCGGGTGCGTGTGCAGATGATGGCACAGCCCTGCGGGCCGCGACCAATCGCAGACTACGGTACAAGGCCGCCGGTCGGCTGGGCAAAGGGGTTGGCCCGGGCGGGGCGGCGCACGTGGGTGCGGGTGGTGGCGGCACGCCCACGAAAGGGTGGAATGGGCGGCTTGCCGGGTTCGCGCGCGGTAGAGACGGGGCATGACTCTTGCCAGGCCTCGCATCAGCAGTCGGACCGGCACCGCAGCGGGTGCCCGGGTCCGCCCCCGCCTCACCCTCTGCGTCGCCGCCGCGGCCCTCGGCACGCTGCTGGCGGCCGGGTCCGCCGGGGCCGTCGGGCTGCCGCGGCCCGGCATCGCCGGGTTCCAGGACCGGCTCACCGTCGCGTACGACGACGGCAGCGGGCTCTCGGTCACCCGCACGCTGGACTGCGGTGCGGCCGTGTCGGCGGGGCAGCAGGACGCCTGCCTGCGGCTCGTCGAGCTGGGCGGGCCGCTGGCGCCGGTCCCTGCCGGGCAGATGTGCCCGATGATCTACGGCGGCCCGCAGACCGCCCGGGTCACCGGCCTGTGGGACGGTGTGCCGATCGACGAGTCGTACCGCAGGACGGACGGCTGCGAGGTCGCCCGGTGGAACCGCATGGTGCCCGCGCTCCCCTCGCCCGCCGGCGGCACCGACGGCGGCCGCCGGATGCTCCTGACCTGAGCCGGCGAGCCCCCGCACCCGAGTCGAGACCCCACCCCGGAAGCACGCCCGCACTACCCGTGACGTACACCACACAAACCCCCCACACATCCGAACCCCTATACGCACACCCCCACATGGGCATCCGCAGCCGCGCGCGGGGGCCCGACCCGTACACTCGGTCTAGTGACATGTCCCGGGGGTGGCGGCAAGATGGGCCGCCCGTAAAGACAGCCGACGGCGCCGGCGGGAGTACGCCGTGCGCGGCACGCCACCCGGGGCGAGAACAGAGCGGAAACCAGAGAGGACGCGTCTCGTGAGCAGCAGGCCATCCAGAGGCGCTGCTCGCCTCGCCTCCATACTCGACGCGCTGCCCGACGCCCTGCTGCTGGTCGACGTCAACGGCACCGTGGTGAACGCCAACGCGATAGCGCTGGAGACGTTCGAGTCGCCCGGGACCGCCCTGGTGGGGCGGGGCCTGCTCGACCTGCTGCCGTCGTTCGACTCCAAGCGCATCCCGGGGTCCATGCGCAGCCCGCGCGAGGCGGCCGAGGACACCCGGACGAAGCCGACCCGGATGGTGGCGCGGCGCACCGACGGCACCGACTTCCCCGTCGAGGTCACCAGCGCGAACCTGGAGAACGGCCGCAGCCCGTACGCCGAGTACGGCGACGGCGTGCCGCACTACACCGGCGACGAGCTGCTGATGCTGGTGGTCCGCGACCTGACGGGGACGATGGACACCGAGGCCGAACTGGCCCGCCAGCAGCGGCAGACGGAGATGATCCTGCGGGCCGCGGCCGAGGGCGTGGTCGGGGTCGACACGGCCGGCAAGGTCGTGCTGGTCAACCCGTCGGCCGCGCAGATCCTCGGGTATCGGGCCACCGACCTGGGCGGCAAGGAGCTGCACCCGCTGGTGCACCACTCGCGCCCGGACGGCAGCCCGCTGGCGTACGAGGAGACGCCGCTGGCCGACACGCTGCGCAGCGGGCGCAAGCACCGGGTGCGCGGGCAGGTGCTGTGGCGCAGGGACGGCAGGCCGGTGCCGGTCGACCTGACGACGGCGCCGGTACGGGACGGCGATCAGCTGGTCGGCGCGGTGATGACCTTCACCGACCGTTCGGCGTACGACGCGCTGGCCGCGCGCAGCGGGCAGCTGAGCGCGCTGCTCGACACCTCGCTGCGCGGGCCGCTGGCCGAGCTGCGGGGCGAGCTGACCGGCCTCGCGGCCGACCCCGCGGGGCAGCTGTGGCCGGAGGCCAACCAGATCCTGCACCACCTGGCGGCCGGTTACGCGCGTATCACCACCCTGATCGACAACGTGCTGGCCTTCCAGCGGCTCGACCGCGGTGAGGACAAGCTGCGCCGCGAGGACGTCGGGCTCGACCAGGTCATCGCGGCGGCCGTCGACGGCGCGACCGAGCTGATCGGGCCGGGCCGGGCGCAGTTCGCGGTGCACGCGCCGCCGATCGAGGCGTCGGTGGACGGCGAGCGGATGGCGCAGGCCCTCGCCCACCTGGTCGCCGACGTCGCGGGCGTCGACTCGGCGGGCAACGCCATCGCCTACACCGGCGACTCCACGATCGTGGTGGCGGCGGCCCAGCGCGGTGACGTGATCAGGATCGACGTGCGCGGCCCGCACGCCGGCGGCGACCCGGTGCATCTGCCGCTGGCCCGCGGCATCGTGGAGCGGCACGGCGGTGTGCTGCAGACCCACGAGGTGCCCGGCCAGGGCAGCGCGTACGTGCTTGAGGTGCCCGCGGGGAAGGGCAACGGCGCGGGTGTTCCGCGGCAGGCGGTGGAGGGCGCCGACCAGGGCGTTGCGCGGACGAACGGCGTCGCCCGTACGTCCGGGGACGGCGACGGCCCCCGCGAGTCGGACACCACCGTGATGCCGCTGCCCACCGAGCCCGCCCGGGGCACGCAGGGCCAGGAACAGCCCGGAGCCCGTAAGTCGGCCGGCGAGGTCGCCGCCTGGTCGGTGCCGCCCGCCGCCGACGAGCATCCGGGCGGGCAGTCGCACGCCGAGCAGGACGGGGGCGCACCGACCGGACGCCGCCGCGCGCTGCGCAGGCCCGAGGGCCGGCCCGCCCCGGTGGAGGCGCCGGCCGCGGCACCGCAGCCGACCGGCCGCCGCCGGGCCCGCAGCGAGGAGCCGCAGGAGCAGCCGCCGGCGCCGGAACGCGCCGAGCTGCCCGCCGTACCGATCCCCAACGCCCTCCCGCCGGCCGGCCAGGGCGGGGGCGCCGCCGTCCCCGAGGGCACCGGCCGCCGCGCGGCCCGCCGCGCCGTCGAACCGCCCGCCGCACCGGTGCCGCCGCAGCCGGCGCCGCAGTCCTGGCCGGACGCCGGCCGTACGGCGCCGCCCGACCCGCAGGCCTGGCCCAGCGCCCCGCCGCGGGCGGCCCAGCCGCCCGCCCAGCCGGCCCCGCCGTCCTCGCCCGCCCTGCCCGCCGCGCCCGCCGGGCCGCAGAACCACCAGGACCCGGGTGCCGGCGGCACGCCCCGCGCCGCGCTCCCGCCGGCCACCAACTGGCCCCCGGCCCAGGGCACCCGCCCGACCCCGGCGGCGCCTCCGCCGCCACCCCCGCTCGCGTCCGCCCCGCAGCCGGACCCGCTCGCGTCGGCCCCGCAGCCGGACCCCTCGCACAGCACGTACGGCCGTGCCATAAGCGTCCGCACCCTCGGCCAGGGCGTCCCGTACTCGCACCGGCCCGACGGTTCACAGGACCCGCAGACGCAGACGCAGGCGATCGAGGCGCACAGCCCGCAGGGCCTGCCCGCGCAGGTCGCGGCGGGCGGTTCAGGACGGCGCCGCAGGCTCAACCCGGACCGGGCGGCCGTCGACAAGGAACAGCCCAGCCGGAGCCTGATCCAGCAGGTGCCGAGCCAGCCGCACGGCCCCGGCGGCGAGTCGCAGGCCCGCCAGCACCCGCAGGCGGACCCGGACAGCGGCCAGTTGCCGGTCAACCGCAAGGAGGCGCCGCCCGCCCCGGAGGAGGAGACCGCGCTGCTGCGTCCGGTCCCGCCGGCGCCCCCGCAGGCCCCCGGCAGGTCGTACGCGATAGGCGCGCCCGCGGCCGGCGCCGACGAGGGCCCCGAGCCGCTGGACGGGCCGAACGGCGCGGTCGACGTCACGGACGTCGCCGATGTGGCCGACGACCGCATCGAGGAGCCGCTGGACGAGCCGCGCCGGCTGCTGGTGTGGCCGGAGCCGGACATCTCCACCCGGCAGGCGCTGACCGACCGCGGCTATCGTCCGGTGATCGTACGGTCGCGCGAGGAGGTCGACGCGCAGGTCGCCGAGCCGCCGGCCGCGCTGTTCGTGGACCCGCTGACCGGTCCGATCACCCGGACCGCACTCCAGGCGCTGCGGCAGGCCGCCGCGGCCGCGGACGTCCCGGTGCTGGTGACGGCGGGGCTCGGCCAGGCGACCCGGGAGGCGGCGTACGGCGCCGACCCCGCGGTGCTGCTCAAGGCGCTGGCACCGCGCGACAGCGAGCAGCACCCGCCGCGGGTGCTGCTGGTCGAGAGTCACGAGCCGATCGCGCAGGCCTTCGCGGCGACGCTGGAGCGGCGCGGGATGCAGGTCGCGCACGCCGGCTCCGAGGCCGAGGCGATGACGAAGGCCGCGCAGATCCACCCGAATCTGGTGGTGATGGACCTGATGCTGATCCGCCGCCGCCGGCAGGGGATCGTCGACTGGCTGCGCGGCCACTCGCGGCTGAACAACACGCCGCTGGTCGTCTACACCTCCGCCGACATAGACCCGGACGAGCTGCCCCGGCTGGCGTCCGGCGAGACGGTGCTCTTCCTCGCCGAGCGCTCCACCAGCACGGACGTGCAGTCCAGGATCGTGGACCTGCTCGGCAAGATCGGCACCTGACCCCGCCGGCGGGGCGGCTCAGCCGTTGCCGCCGCGCGGGTCGGTGCCGGCCAGGCTGTGCCCGGCGAGCGCCACGCGGTTCCAGACGTTGATGGTGAGGACCAGCCCGAGCAGCTGTCCCAGCTGCTTGTCGTCGAAGTGCGCGGCGGCCCCGGCGTAGACGTCGTCGGGCACGCCGCCGTGCGAGATCAGCGTGACGGCCTCGGTGAAGGCGAGCACCGCCTGCTCCTTCGGGGTGTAGAAGTGCCGCGCCTCGCGCCAGGCCGACAGCACGTACAGCCGCTCCTCGCGCTCGCCGTGCTTGCGGGCGTCCTTGGTGTGCATGTGGAGGCAGTACGCGCAGCCGTTGATCTGCGAGGCGCGGATCAGCACCAGGTCGACCAGCGTCGGGTCGAGGCCGGCCCGGGAGGCGGCGTCGAGCCCGATGACGGCCTTGTAGACGGCGGGCGCGGCGGTGGCGAGGTCGATGCGGGTGTCTGCTGACGATGCCGTCACTGCTGTCACTTCTGCCGCTGGGGTCTCTGGCGTCACAGGGGTTTCTGATGTCGTTGTCATGATGATCAGCCTAAAAGCGGTGGTGACCGGGCGTAGAGTGCAATTCCATGACAGATGGACGGGTCAATCCCGCAGAGACCCCACCCCCCGGGTGGGCGGAGGCCGCCGCGGGTCTCGGCCGTGACCTGCACCTGGAGCTCGCCGGCGACCGTGGCGGCGGCCGCGGCGGCAGGTGGGCGGTGCTCGCCGGGGCGCTGCGGGAAGCCATCCGCAGCGGCCGGCTTCCGGCCGGCACCCGGCTGCCGCCCTACCGCTCGCTGGCCGCCGACCTGGGCATGGCCAGGAACGCGGTCGCGGACGCCTACGCCGAGCTGGTCGCCGAGGGCTGGCTCACCGCACGGCAGGGCTCGGGCACCCGGGTCGCCGAGCGCGCGGCGCCGCCCGCCGCGCCCGACCCGGCACCCGCGCCCGCGCCCCGGCCGGCCTTCGACCTGCGGCAGGGGGTGCCGCTGACCGGGTCCTTCCCCCGGACGAGCTGGCTGGCCGCGTCCCGGCGGGCGCTGACCGCCGCGCCCAACGACGCCTTCGGGCCCGGCGATCCGCGCGGCCGGATCGAGCTGCGCCGGGCGCTTGCCGGCTATCTGGCCAGGGCGCGCGGGGTGCGGACCTCGCCGGGGCGGATCGTGGTCTGCTCGGGGGTGGCGGGCGCGCTGCGGCTGCTGGCGACCGTCCCGCAGGTGCGCTCGGCGCCGGTCGCCGTGGAGGCGTACGGGCTGCCGCAGCACCGGGCCATCCTGACGGGGGCGGGCCTGCGCACCCTCCCGCTGCCGGTCGACGGGCGCGGCGCCGACCCGGCGGGGCTCGCGGCGAGCGGCGCGGCGAGCGTACTGCTCACTCCCGCGCACCAGTTCCCGACCGGTGTCGCGCTGCACCCCGACCGGCGGGCCGCGGCGGTCGGTTGGGCGCGGGAGACCGGCGGGCTGGTCTTCGAGGACGACTACGACGGCGAGTTCCGCTACGACCGGCAGCCGGTGGGGGCGGTGCAGGGGCTCGACCCGGAGCGGGTGGCGTATCTGGGCTCGGTGAGCAAGAGCCTGTCGCCGGCCGTGCGGATCGGCTGGATGGCGCTGCCCGCGCATCTGGTGGACGCCGTCGTGGCGGCCAAGGGCGAGCGGGAGCCGTCGGTGAGCGTGCTCGACCAGCTGGCGCTGGCCGAGTTCATCGAATCCGGTGGCTACGACCGGCACTTGCGCGGCATGCGGCAGCGCTACCGGCGGCGGCGCGACCAACTGGCCGCGGCACTGGCCGAGCAGGCCCCGCAGGTCGAGGTGACCGGCATCGCGGCGGGACTGCACGCTGTGCTGCGGCTCCCGGCGGGCACGGAGGCCGCGGTGGCCCGGGACGCCGCTCTCCAGGGGCTGGCCGTCGAGGCGTTGACGGGCTTCCGCCACCCGGACGCGGCCCCCGGCGGTGACCGTGACGGCCTGGTGGTCGGATACGCGGCACCGCCCGACACCGCCTTCGCGGCCGCCCTGGTCGCCTTGTGCCGGGTGCTGGCCGGGGCGTGACCGCACGCGATCGGGGGCGGGTTGTCCGAAAAGCCGGTGGACGGTGCGGCCGCTCGCCATGATGGAGGTGGCCGGTTACGTGTCAGGGGGATGCGGTGGACGGGTCGGTGAACGGCGGGGTGGCGGCGCAGCAGCTGGCGGAAGGCGTCGCGCTGCTCGCGGACCGCGCGGGCGCGGGCCTGTCGGCGACGCTGATCCGCCAGTCCCTGCGCAGGGCCCGGTCCGCGGCGGCGCGCGTGTGCTTCGTGGGCGGGACGAACACGGGCAAGTCCCAGCTGGTCAACACCGTTGTCGGAGCAGCGCTGTTACCGGTCTCCGTACGCCCGGGAGCCGACCCGCCCGCGCTCGTACGGTCCGCCGGGGCGGCGGCGGGCGGGTCGGCGGGCGCGTCGGCAGGTGACGTATCGGCCGACGTGTCAGCCGACTTGTCGGCGGGCGGCTACCGGGTGGTCGCGGTGCCCGCGAGTGCGGGTGACGGGTGGCTGGCGGGGGCGGGGCTCGAACTGGTCGAGACCCGGGGGTGGGACACGTGGGTGGCGGACGCCGCATCGCCTGCGCCCGCGCCCGGCAGGGGAGTTGCACCGCGCGGCATACCGGCGGCCCTGCCCGGGAGGGGAGTCGTGCCCGGTACGTCCCTGCCGGGAGCCGGAGTTGCGCCCAGCGCGTTATCCGCGGACGGGGATGCCCCCGACGCGTCCGGGACGTCGGACGGGAGCAACGACGTACTCGTAGCCTTACGCCCGGCGCAGGACGGCGGTTCCGCCCGGCTCGTCGCGGACTGCGACGCGCTGGTCGTCGTCATCCAGGCGGAACGCGCCCTCACCAGCACCGAGCAGGCCGCGGTCCGCGCGCTGGCCGCCGAACCGCACTGCCCGCCGCTGCTGGTGGTCGTCACCGCGCTCGACCGGGTCGGCGAGGAGAGCGCGGGGGACGGCAGCGAGGCCGCAGAGGTGATGCACCGGGTGCGCCGCCGGATCCGCACGCTCGCGCCTGAGGCGCTGGTGCTGCCCGGGCCCGGGGTGCCGGCCGACGCCGACCGGCTCGCGCAGGTCCGCGACGCGCTGACCGCGCTGACCGGCGCCCGGCTGCGGCTGTCGCTGCGCGGCGAACGCCGGCTGCGGCTGCTCGCCGCGACCTGCGCGCTGGTCGCCGACGCCGCCAGGCGGGCCGTCGCCGAGGCGGTTCCCGGCGATCCGCTGCGGGCCAGGGCCACCGAGGTGTGGCATGCCGCGCGGGAGGGCGCCGTCTACGAATGGGTGGGCCTGGCCGCCGCGTTGGACCACCGGCGGGCGGACCTGCTGGCCCGCGTCGCCGCCGAGGCGGGCCGCCGCAGGGCCGCCTGCATCGCCGCGCTGGCGGCCGAACTGGCCCAGGCGCCCGAAGCGCCGGCCTTCGTACGCCTCCGGGTCCGGCCGCAGACGGACGTCGCGCTGCAGGAACTCCAGGCGTGGATCGCGGAGGAGATCACGGCCGCCTTCGCCGCCGACACCGAGTGGCTGCGCGAGGCGCTGACCCGCGGGCGGCCCGGCACCGACCTCTTCGCCGGCCTGGCACCGGTCGGCGCGGCCGCCACCGCGATACCGGTCGCCGCCCCGTCCCCGGCAGTCAGCGACGGCGGCTGGGACGCCTCCTGGCTGCCCGACGTGCTCGGGCCCGCCGTCGAGGGCGTACTCGCCCCGCTCGCACCCGAGGTCATCGCCCGGGCCCTGGGGGCGGCGGCCGGCGCGCTGCTCGGCGACGCCGTCGAACGCGGCCAGGCCCAGCGCCTCGACCGCACCGCCGACGCGCTGGAGCACACCGTCGCGGCGGCGTTCACCGGCCATCTGGCCCGCGTAGAGGAACGGCTCGACCAGCTCCACGCCCAGCTGCTCGGCCGCGCGAGGGAACGCGACGAGCAGTGGTGGCGCCTGAACACCGCGGCACTGACCGCCCATCCGGACTCGGCGACGCACTGGCGGACGCTCCTGGCGGAGGCGGTATCGCTCGGCGAATCGGTGGCCGCCCGACTGGCAGCACGGGAAGAGGCGTGATGCACCACAACGCGAACGGCGCGAACCGCGCGAACCGCGCGAACCGCGCGAACGGCGACTCCGGCCGTTTCGACGGCTGGCAGACCAGGATCGGCGAACTGCGGCAGATCTACCTGAAGATCCGGCGGGTCGCCGAGGAGTCGGCCCGGCTGACCGGCGGCAGCGACGGCGACCTGCGGCTGCAGCAACTCACCCGCACC
The DNA here is from genome assembly GCF_036010485.1 of Streptomyces sp. NBC_01198. Lineage (NCBI taxonomy): Bacteria > Bacillati > Actinomycetota > Actinomycetes > Kitasatosporales > Streptomycetaceae > Streptomyces > Streptomyces sp. NBC_01198. The sequence continues at coordinate 4,168,281 of NZ_CP108568.1, read as the reverse complement.
GGCAGCGCGCTGGAACGGGAGACGTTCCGGATCATGGTGCTCGGCGAGTTCAGCAGCGGCAAGAGCACCCTTATCAACGCCATGCTCGGCAAGAACCTGCTGCCCGCCAAGGCGAATCCGGCGACCGCCTTCACCACGATGCTGCGCTGGGGCGAGACGGAGAAGGCCGAGCTCTACCGCACCGCCGACCGCAGGGGCGGCCCGACGGTCGTCGGCATCGAGGAGTTCAAGCGCGAGGTGACGCTGCAGTTCGACGCGGTCGGTGAGCCGCGCGAGCCGGCGTTCGCGCTGGCCGTGGTCTCCCAGCAGCTCGAACTGCTCACCAACTCCGTCGAGATCGTCGACTCCGCGGGCGTCAACGAGAGCCCGGAGCGCGAACTGGTCACCCTGAGCTTCCTCGAACAGGTCGACGCGGTCGTCTACGTCACCGACGCCAACCGCCCGTTCAGCACCCACGAGACCCAGCACTACCTGGGCCATGTGCTGCAACTGGGCCACCGCGACGTCTTCTTCGTGGTGAACAAGTTCGACCACGTCCCTGATGACGAGCAGGCCGAGGTCATCAGCCGCTGCCGCAGCACGGTCGCCCAGGTCGGCGCCGCCTACGGCGGCTTCTCCGCCGTGAACGTCTTCTTCGTCAGCGCCCGGGACGCGCTGCGCTCCCGGCTCGACAGCGACGCCGAGCTCGAACGCGCCTCGGGGATAGGTTCGTTCGAGCGTGCCCTGGAGTTGTTCTGCCTCCAGGACGCGGCCCGCGTCAAGCTGCTGCGGCTCGCCGAATACCTCCGCTACAACGCCGTCGGGCTGCGCGGCCGGCTGCACAACGAGAGCAGCATCCTCGACCAGTCCGCGGAGCGGCTGCGCGCCATGCTCGAACAGAGCCAGAGCACCCAGGACCAGTTGCAGCACAATGTCGCGCAGATCCGGGAGCACATCGAGGAATGGATCATCGACGTCGAGCACCGGATCAGGATCGCCCTGACCGACTTCCTGGTCAGCCTGAGCGAGCAGGTGCCGGGCTGGACCTCCCAGCACAGCCCCTGGCTCGACGCGCTCGGCCAGCGGCTGACCAGGGAGGGCCGCGAGACGATGGTCAGGAAGATCTTCGACGGCTACCGCAGCATCCTGCAGCGCCGTATGCAGATCTTCTGCACCGAGACGATCGAGCCGCTGATCGCCGACCACCAGGAGAAGCTGATCACCAGGCTCGACCCGCTGCTGCGCGAGCACGAGGCCGCCTTCGAGGTGCTGCACAGCGAGCTGACCGGTACGGCCGTCGGGACCGTACCCGGCTACCTGCTGCGGATGCTCGCCACGTCGGTGGGCGAGCAGGCCGGCGGCCGCGGGGTGCTCGACGGGGTGCCGCTGCGGCTGCGGCCCGGATCCGTCCTGGTCGCCGGGGCGGGCGCGGGCGCCGCGGCCGGCGGCGGGCTGTCGGCGGCGACCGCGGCCGGGCTGATCGCGCTGGGCTTCTCGCTGCCGCCGCTGGGGGTGACGCTGGCGATCGGGGCCGCGCTCGGCCCGCTGATGGCGGCGGCTTCGCTGGTGCTCTCCGGCGGCAAGCTGCGCGGGCGGGCGGCGGACGCCTTCGCCGAGCAGATGCGGCATTCGGCGGCGACCTCGGCGAAGGAGTACGCCAGCAGCCGCACCCACGATCTGCGCGAGGTGTGGCGGGGGGTCTCGCTCGCGCTGAAGGCCCGCCTTGAGGAGCTGATCGGCGGGGTGCGGCGCAATGTGCAGGGCAGCAGGCAGGACGAGCAGAGCAAGCTCGCGGCCCGCAGCCAGCTCTACGCGTTCGAGCGCGAGCTGACCGCGATCGAGGCGGAGATCAGCGAATTCCTGCTGCCGTACCTGCCGGACATCCAGGACCTCGCGGACCCGGGGGCGGGGCTGTAGGGCGGGCGGCGCCGGTGATGCGTGTGGGGCTGGTACGGGTCGCGGGGCTGGTACGGGTTGCGGGGCCGTCGCGGCGATGGCCGCGGGACGGCCCGCGGAGCGGCCTCACAGCTGCGTGACGTCCAGCTCGCCGTCCGCGTAGGACTTGCGGATCACCTTCTTGTCGAACTTGCCGACGCTGGTCTTCGGGACCGTCGGGATGATCGCCCAGCGCTCAGGGACCTGCCAGCGGGCGATCCGGCCGGCGAGGAAGTCGTACAGCTCGGCGTAGCCGGTCGTCGCGCCGTCCACCAGCACGACGGTGGCCAGCGGCCGCTCGCCCCACCGCTCGTCGGGGACGGCCACCACCGCCGCCTCGGCCACATCGGGGTGCGCCATCAGCTCGTTCTCCAGCTCGACCGACGAGATCCACTCGCCGCCCGACTTGATCACGTCCTTGGCCCGGTCGGTCAGGGTGAGGTAGCCGTCCGGTGAGATGACGCCGACGTCGCCCGTCCGCAGCCAGCCGTCCGGGCTGAACTTGTCCTCGGGCCGGAGCGGGTCGGCGCCCGCGCCGCCGTAGTACGACCCGGCGATCCACGGGCCGCGTACCTCCAGCTCGCCCGCCGACTCGTTGTCCCACGGCATCTCCGTGCCGTCGGGCCCGATCAGCCGCGGCTCGACCGAGGCCGGGAAACGGCCCTGGGTGATGCGGTACGCCCACTCCTCCTCGTCGGTGACGCCGGCGGGCGGCAGTGCCACCGTGCCGAGCGGGGAGGTCTCCGTCATGCCCCAGGCGTGGCAGAGCTGCACGCCCAGCTGCTCGTCGAAGGCCTTCATCAGCGCCGGCGGGCAGGCCGAACCGCCGATCGTCACCCGCTTGAGCGAGCTGACGTCGCGCGGCTTCGCGGTCAGCTCCGCCAGCAGGCCCTGCCATATCGTCGGCACGGCGGCGGCGTGGGTGGGCCGCTCGCTCTCGATCATCTCGGCGAGCGGCGCCGGCTGCAGGAAGCGGTCCGGCATCAGCAGGTTGACCCCGCTCATGAAGGCCGCGTGCGGCAGGCCCCAGGAGTTGACGTGGAACATCGGGACGACCGGCAGGGTCGTGTCGTGGTCGGTCAGCCCCATCGACTCCGCCGAGTTCACCTGCAACGAGTGCAGGTAGACCGAGCGGTGCGAGTAGACCACGCCCTTCGGGTCGCCGGTGGTCCCGGAGGTGTAGCACATGGCGGCCGCGCTGCGTTCGTCCAGCTCGGGCCAGGCGTAGGTGTCCGGGCGGTCGGCCAGCAGCTCCTCGTAGTCGTGCACCGCCGGGCGGCAGCCGTCCAGCAGGGCCAGATCGCCGGGGCCGACGACCACGATGTGCTCCAGCGGCTCCATGCGCGGCAGCAGCGGTGCGAGCAGGGGCAGCAGCGAGCCGTTGACCAGGACGACCCGGTCGGCGGCGTGGTTGACGATCCACACCAGCTGGTCGGCGGGCAGCCGCAGATTCAGGGTGTGCAGCACCGAGCCCATCGACGGGATGGCGAGATACGCCTCCAGGTGCTCGGCGTTGTTCCACATGAGGGTGGCGACCCGGTCGCCCTCGGAGACCCCGAGCCCCTCGCGCAGCGCGTTCGCCAGCCGCACCGCCCGCCCGCCCACCTCACGGAAGGTGCGGCGGTGCGGTTCGCCCTCGCCGGTCCAGGTCGTCACCCGGGACCTGCCGTGCACCACGGTCCCGTGCAGGAGGATGCGGGTCACGGTCAGCGGTACGTCCTGCATGGTGCTCAGCACAGCGGGCCTCCGGCGGCTACGTGAGGTCGGCGAGGTGGTACCCCGCGATTGTGCTGGCATACCGGGTGGTATGTCACTACCCGCGGGGCCGCCGCCGCGGACCCGTCCGCGCGTGCGGTGCCAGGACCGGGGCCCGGCGCGCACCCGGACCTGCGGCGGGCGTCATGTGGCGCCGGACCGCTGCGGGCCGCGTCGGGGACGGCGCGGGCCGACTCCGGTCGGCGCGGGGCGCGTCGGGCCTGGCTCAGCCCACGCCCAGCTCCAGCTCGGGATCGTCGCGCAGCTTCCCGAGCGCGCGCGAGACCGCGCTCTTGACGGTGCCGACCGAGACACCCATCGCCTCCGCGGTCTGCACCTCGCTCATGTCCTCGTAGTAGCGGAGCACCACCATGGCGCGTTGGCGCGGCGGGAGCCGGGCTATCGCGCGCAAAAGGGCGTCGCGCTGCGCCTGCTGCTCGGTCAGGTCGGGGACGCCGCCCGCCGCCGGCTCGGGCAGCTCGTCGGTGCTGAACTCGTCGACCTTGCGCTTGCGCCACTGCGAGGTCCTGGTGTTGACCAGGGTGCGCCGGACGTAACCGTCGACCGCCCGGTGGTCGTCGATCCGGTCCCAGGCCAGATAGGTCTTGGTCAGCGCGGTCTGCAGCAGGTCCTCCGCGTCGGCCGGGTTGGGGGTCAGGGAGCGCGCGGTGCGCAGCAGCGTCGGGCCCTTGGAGCGTACGTAGGTGGTGAACTGCTTCGTGCTGGCGCTGGTGCACACAGGCGTGGTCATGGCTCCACGCTAGGAGGCGCGGGGCCCTCAGCGGATCGGCCGCAGGTGCCGAAAAGAGATCCCTCTCAGGTCGTAGGGAGGGGGCTCTCCCCACCCCCCGAGGGGGGAGCCACCCGCCCGCGTCCCGCAGGGGATACACCTGAGGTCGTCACCGCGGCGGTCGGGGAAGTAGGCCCGCGGGATCAGTCGTCCGCCCGCGGGCCGCTCCCGGAGCGGTACGTGCGCCGCCCTCGGCGTCAGCCGACGACGGCGACCGGGGCGTCGATCAGGTCGCGGTCGATGGACAGCTTCTTGCCGCCGTACGACTCGGTGACGCTGCCGGTGTACTGGTGGATTCGCGCGTGCGACGCCCAGGCGTCGTCGCTCAGCGCCGGCTCGTCGGTCAGCGTCGCGCTGACGCCCCAGCGGGCGTACCAGACGACGTCCGGCAGGTCGGCGACACCGGCCCTGCGGGCGGTCTCGATGTGCTTGATGCCGGAGTCGGCGCTGCTGTAGAAGCCGGCCAGATAACCGGCCGCCCGCACCTGGCGGTCCCAGCCGCGCACGAAGGTCAGCGTCGCGTCGGCGCAGTCCGAGTCGCCGATGTTGTACGACTCCATGTCGAGGTAGAGCGCGCTGCCCCTGCCCAGGCCGAGCGCGTCGGCGCTGCTGACCGCGTCCTCCCCCTCGGTGCCGCCCTGCGTCGCCGCCTGCGCAGGGTCGATGCGGTAGGGATTCTTGTTGGAGCCGCTGACGCACGGGCTCTGCGAGCCGACGTAGATCGGCAGCAGGCTCCACCCCGCGTCGGTGGTCTGGCGCACCCAGTCGGCGGTCAGATGGAGCTGGCTCTTGCAGGCCCGCGCCCGGCCGCCGAAATAGATCCCGACGGCGCGATAGGCGGACGACGCGCGCCACGCCCGCATCGTCGCCAGATCGGGGGCCTGGCAGGTGTCGAACCCGCGACCCTGGAAAATACGGGGTGCGGTGTCCCCCCGGTTCGCACCGGCGGCGCCGGACTCCGCGGCGGCACTCGCCACGGGAAGGAGCACCCCGGTCAGGGTCAGGGTGCCGGCGAGCAGGCGGCGGACATAACGGATAAGAATACTTTTTTTGCTCATTCAGCGAGTGAACGTGGCGAGCGGCCCCGCGCCGCGCAGACACGCCGCCGCACACCCGTCCGCGACGGCCTTCCGGAGCAGCGTCCAGGACTGTCCACAGCCTGTGGACAACGATCACCGAGGCAGCGGATACCACGGCGGGCGCGCGACGGCACGGGGATACCGTCGCGCGCCCTGGCCGGATTCAGCCGGCCGGCGCGTCCTCAGCGCGCGGGCACCGGGGCCCCGGAACGTCACAGGGCCGGGGCCTCCGGAGGGTCACCAGAGCGGTGAGAAGTGGACGTTGGCCGTGTTCTGGCCGATGGCGGTGAAGCCGGCGCCGGCCACGCTCGCCGTGTTGTTCTGGTTCGACGCGCCGGCGCCGGTGGCGGCCTGCTGGGTCGTCGTCACGTTGCCGAAGTTGCCGCCGCCGACGTTGCCACCGGAGTTGCTCACCACCGTCGCGTTCGAGTGGTCACCCGCGAACGACCCGTCGTCAGCCGCGGCGGTGCCGGCGAACAGCAGCGCCGCGACGGGCAGCGCGGCCACGGCGGCCAGGACACGGACGGTACGGATGCTTGCCATGGTGTTCCCTCCCAGGGGACTGAATTGCGGACTCGGACCTGCTGTCTGCGGTGGAGCGGCCGGCCGGCCGCTCCACCTGTACTTCCGACTTCCGACGGCGTCGCCGAATCCAGACTTGCCCAGCACATCCGCACCGAACGCCCCCGATTGATCCAATTCCCTCGCACGCGTGACGATCTGTCGACAAACCTCCACAATGACCGTTTTTGTGGCATGCGGCGGGGCCGTCAGCGGGACCGGCTGAGCCAGTCCTGGTAGTGCGTCGGCGCCAGGTGCGCGTCCGGCCCCCCGAGGAGCACGTCACCGTTGACCGCGGCGAACATCCCGGCCTGGTCGTCGATGACGACGGGCCTGCCGTCCCCCTGCGCCGCCAGCGTGACCTCGCCCAGCTCGTTGAGCGGGAAGACGTCCGGGCCCGCGACGTTGCGGATCCCCCGCAGCGGCGCGCCGGTGGCGACCTCGACGACCGCGGCGGCCACGTCGGCGGCCGCGATCGGCTGGATCCGGGTCGCCGGAAGCCGCACGGTCTCCGCGTCCGAGGTCCAGGACAGCACCGCGTCCATGAACTCGAAGAACTGCGTGACGCGGACGATCGAGTACGGCGTCGGGCCCTGCTGGAGCAGCTCCTCCTGGAGCGCCTTGGCGCGGTAGTAGTCCAGCTCGGGCACCTGGTCCACGCCGACGATCGACAGGATGACCTGGTGCCCGACCCCGGCCTTCTCCCCCGCCGCGAGCAGGTTGCCCATCGAGGTGCGGAAGAAGTCCAGCGACGCCTCGTCGAAGGTCGGCGAGTTCGCCAGGTTGACCACGACGTCCGCGCCCGCGACCGCCTCGCTCACCCCCTGCCCGCTGATCAGGTCGACCCCGGTGGACAGCGCCGCAGGCACCGCCTCGTGCCCGGCGTCGGCCAGCGACCTGACCACCTGCGAGCCGATCAGCCCGGTACCGCCGATGACGGTGAACTTCATGATGTCTGCCACCTTTCGCGGCATGCCGCACACCGCGTGGCGCCGGGCATGCCGGAATCGAGGGAGGACGCGCCTCCGTAACTCGGACACTTCTTATCCGGGATAATAGTCGGATAGTCTTTGTCCGAGTCAAGCGGAGGGAGTGCGAGCCCGATGAAGTTGTCCGGTGGAGTCGAGTGGGCCCTGCACTGCTGCGTCGTCCTGACCTCGGCGACGGAGCCGGTCCCCGCGGCGCGCCTAGCGGAACTGCACGACGTCTCCGCCAGCTATCTGGCCAAGCAGCTTCAGGTGCTCTCCCGCGCCGACCTCGTGCACTCCGTCCAGGGCAAGGCAGGCGGATACGCCCTGACCAGGCCTCCCGCCGAGATCACCGTCCTGGACGTCGTCACGGCCATCGACGGCCCGCAGCCCGCCTTCGTCTGCACCGAGATCCGGCAGCGCGGCCCGCTGGCGGCGCCTCCCGAGGCCTGCACGCGCCCCTGCGCCATCTCCCGCGCGATGGCCACGGCGGACGCGGCTTGGCGGGCAGCGCTGCAGGCGATATCCGTCGCCGACCTGGCGACGAGCGTCAATGACGACTACGGGACCGGCACCATGGCGAGCATCCGGACCTGGCTGTCCGGCCCGGCGGAGCATGCTCCGGCGGATTCGTCCGCCTGACCGCCGGGGCGGGCGGTCATCCACCTGACCCCTGGGGCCGGCGGTCATCCACCTGACCCTGGGGCCGGCGGTCATCCACCTGACCCTGGGGCCGGCGGTATGCCCGCGCAGCCCTCGTGGCGGGGCTGTCGTGGCGCGACAGCCCCGCCACGAGGCGGGGCCGGGGCACCCCGGGGCGCTTACTTGGCCAGGCTCTTGAGGATCTTCCCCACCTTGGCGCCGACCTTCGCCCCGACGGCGCCCCCGGCGCCGGCGGCGGGGATGACGAGGTGGGCCCCGACCACCGTCGCCGCACCCGGCGCGGCGACGCTGCCCGCGGCTGTGGCGCTGGCCACCCCGAGCAGGCTGCCGGCGAACCCCACCACCACACCGACCGCGATGCACGCGTGCTCGACGCCCGAATCGGCACCGACGGACGCCTCCGCCATCCCCTTCGCCAAGGCCCTGCTTGCCTTCGTTGCCGCGATACCGATCGACATGACCGCCCCCCTGGGCCGTAGTCCCGGAGCATCCGTTTTACTCGGATCTGCTCCCTCGCGGGCACTATGCCCACTCGGCCGGACTTACGAACGGAGCAACCAGCCCAATCCGTCACACATACGTACCGCGACAGGGCCCTGGCGGCCCGATGTGTAGGCGGCGTCAGCAGAATTGAGGGCGCGGCGTCGCCTGCTCCCTACGGCATCGTCAACACCTGTGGATCACGCGTCCTAAGCTCCCTGGATGACCAGCGACTTCCTTCTCACCGTTCTGGGATGCGCGGCGCCGTATCCGGGCGTGGACGACCCGTGCTCGGGCTACCTGGTGTCCAGCGGCGACACGAGCGTGTGGGTGGATGCGGGCACCGGCACGCTGGCGGAGTTGCAACGGCACGTGCGGCTGGACGAAGTCGACGCGATCTGGATCTCCCACCTGCACGCCGACCACAGCGCGGACCTGCTGACCGCCTACTACGCGGCCCTCTTCGCCGACATACAACTCCCGGCGCCGATCCCGCTGTTCGGACCGCCGGGCACCGCCGACCGGCTGGCCCACTTCCTCACCAACTCCTCGACCCGCAGCCCGGTCGAATCGGCCTTCGAGATCCACGAACTGCACGACGGCCACCAAGTGCAGGTCGGCGCGCTCACGTTGACGAGCAGGGCAGTGGCCCACGGCGTGCCGGCCTTCGCCCTGCGCATCGAGACGGCGGAGACGTCGCTGGTCTACTCGGGAGACACGGCGCCGTGCCCGAACCTGATGAGCCTGGCCGAGGGCTGCGACGTCCTGCTGTGCGAGGCCGAGAGCGCGCAGCCGGCGCCCGAACGGGTCCACCACACCCCCGAGGAGGCGGGCGAGACCGCCACCGCGGCCCAGGCGTCCCGCTTGATCGTGACCCACGTCGGCCGCGCCCTCCCCCGCGACCAGGCGGCCACCCGCGCCGCCACCCGCTTCGCCGGCCCCGTCGACTACGCGGCCCCGGGCGCCACTTTCCCCCTCGCCTGACCCGCACCCCGTGCCCCCGCGCCACTGTCCTCCCGCAGACAGGGAGCGGCCGGCAACGGCAGGGCGTGTACCCCGGTCGGAGATCCCTCAGGTGACCGCGCGGCGCGGGCCTTTGCGCCTGGGCGGCAGCACGGGGCCCGGTGAACATGCTTACCGGGGGCGGTAGTCGGGTGCTGGAGCGGCTCGGGAGCCGTCGGCGCGGATCGTAGACTCGTTCTCGATGTGATCACGAGACGCAGGAGGATTCGATCATGGGGAGCACCCCGACCCCTGAGCAGCCGATGACCCGCGAGGTGCTTCTGGACGAGCAGTTCCCGACGGCGCTGACGACTGATCGGGTCGAGGTGAGGCGCATCCACATCCTGGCGGGGCACCCGGCAGGGCGGCATGTTCACAACGGCCCGGTGTTCGGCAGCATCGTCGAGGGCTCGGTGCTGTTCCAGGTCGAGGGCGAGGACGAGGTGACCCTGCGTCCCGGCGACGTGTTCTACGAACCCGCCGGGGCCCCGATCGCGCACTTCGACGCGCTGGACGAGAACGTGACCTTCCTCGGCTACTTCCCCCTGGCCGCCGACCAGGAGCCCGGGTTGCTGTGAGGTCCCAAAACAACCTCCCCCGGCAAATCCCCGCCGCCGCGCCCTTCTTGAAGTGCCTCCAGTGCGGGGCGCCATTCCCAGCGAACGGCCAGGCGTTCCGAACCGCCGAAGCCGGGCGTCCCCGCGGGCGTCAACAAGGTTCGGGTACGCGCGATGAGCCCAAAGACGCTCTCCAGCCACGCCGGACCCCGGACGCACGAAGCCGGTCGTACTCCGCCCGCCCCGGATGCCCCTCCGTACCGGGCTTCCCGCGACCACGGACCCCGGCCTTCCGCGCCCACGCAGCCGCCGTGTGAGGGTTCGCCCCGACCACGCGAGCCGCACCCGAGATACTGCCGTTCTTCCGGTCCAGCGCTTCGAAGAACCTTGCCTTCAAGTCCCCAAAATCCACGATCCCCGCAACACCCTGAACTACAGGGTGTTGCGGGGATCGCTAGAACCCGCCTTCCCCTGGTCAGGGGCCGTTTCCATGGTGCTAGAGCGGAGGCTGTGGGATTTGAACCCACGGTGACATCGCTGCCACGACGGTTTTCAAGACCGTTCCCTTCGGCCGCTCGGGCAAGCCTCCTCGCTGCGCCCGTGGGCCCCGGGTGGGGGGCCTGGGCGTGCGGGGGACAGCTTACTGGGGGGAGTCGCCGACGCGGGAGCCGAGGGTGACGATGGTCGTGTGGGGGGTGCCGTTGCGGGTGTAGGCGATCGTGGCCTTGTCCTTGGGCTGGTGCTGCCAGATCTCGCCGATCAGGGTCTCGTCGCTGTCGATGATCGTGTGGTCGAACTCGGTGATCACGTCGCCGGGCTTCAGGCCGGCCAGGGCGCCGGGGCCGCCTGTCTCGACGGAGTCGCTGGAGGCGCCGATCTTGGCGCCGTCGCCCTGGAACTGCGGGTCGAGGCTGATCTTCATGACGGGGTAGACCGGCTGGCCGGTCTTGATCAGTTCGTCGGCGACGCGCTTGGCCTGGTTGATGGGGATGGCGAAGCCGAGGCCGACGCTGCCGCCCTGGGTGCCGGGCTGGGCGGTGCCGCCGGGCTGGATGGCGGAGTTGATGCCGATCACGGCGCCGTTGGCGTTGAGCAGCGGGCCGCCGGAGTTGCCCGGGTTGATGGACGCGTCGGTCTGGATCGCGCTCATGTACGACGCCGACGATCCCTGGCCGTCGCTGGAGGCGACCGGGCGGTGGACGGCGCTGACGATGCCGGTGGTCACCGTGCCGGACAGGCCGAAGGGGGCGCCGATGGCGATGGTGGCGTCGCCGACCGCGGCCTGGTCGGAGTTGCCCAGCGGCAGCGGGCTGAGGCTGACGCCCGAGGCGTCCTTCAGCTTGACCACCGCGACGTCGTAGCCCTGGGCGCGGCCCACGACCGAGGCGTCGTAGGTCTTGCCGTTGGAGAAGGTCACCGTGAGCTTGCCGCCGTCGGCGGCGGGGGCGACGACGTGGTTGTTGGTGAGGATGTGGCCTTCGGTGTCGTAGACGAAACCGGTGCCGGTGCCGCTCTCCTGGCTGCCGCTGGCCTTGATGGTGACCACGCGGGGGAGCGCCTTACCGGCGATGCCCGCCACCGAGGTGGGCGGGCGGTTGAGGGCCTTCTGGCTGCCGGAGTCGGAGACGGTGGTGGAGGAGGTGCCGCTGTTGTTGTTGTCGTTGTGCTCGGCCGCCCAGTAGCCGATGCCGCCCCCGACGCCGCCCCCGATGAGGGCCGCCACCAGGACCGCGGCGACCAGGCCGCCGACGCCGCGGCGCTTGCGGCCGCCTTCCGGCGGTACGGGCACGGGCGCGCCCCACACCGGGCCTTCGGGGCCGCCGCCGCCGTGGCCGGGCTGGGTCTGCGGCGAGTGACCGCTGGCATACGCCGGAGTGGCCGGCACGGCGTACGGGTCCTGGGGACCCTGCTGCGGCTGCTCCGAGCCGTAGGGGGGCTGGTCGGAGCCGTACGGGGAGGGCTGCTCCGCGCCGTACGCCGGCGGCTGCGCGTAGGCCTGCGCCTGGGCGGGCACGACGGGCGCGGCGGGGGGCGGGGCGTCGTGGACGGGCTGCTGCGGCACGGGGGCGTCGTACGCCGGCGGCTTCTGCGCGTCGTACCCGCTGTGGCCGTACGGCGTCGCGGCCGGGGGCTGCGGCGGGGAGGCGGGCTGCTGGCTCAGTGCGGCCGGGGGCGGGCCGTACGGCGACGGCGGGCCCACCGGCGGCGGTGCCTGAGCGGGAAGCACCTCGGTCCGGGCCGCCTCGGCGGCGGGCGCTGCCGGCGGGGCGGCCGGAGGAGCGGGGGCCTGTGCGGCCGAGGCACCGTCGGGCGCGGCACCGTCAGGCGCGCTCGCTGCCGACTCCGCAGCCGGGACGGATCCGGCTTCGTTCTCGGTGCTCACAGCGTTTCTCCTCGGGGTCAGGACAGGGTAGTGGGCCGAACACAGCATTTCCCACGGCGTGTCGGACCGCCGTAAGCGGTAGCTGTGCATGTCCGTAGGCGCGTGCGCGGGGCTGGTTCGCGTGACCACCGTCGGGCGGTGGCACCATGAACCGGTGACACATGCGCGCGCGATCCCGGAGACGTACCCGGACGGGCGACCTGTCCAGGTCGTCGCCCATCGGGGTGCTTCCGAGGATGTACCAGAACATACGCTCGCCGCGTACCGGAAAGCCATCGAGGACGGCGCCGACGCCCTGGAGTGCGATATCCGGCTGACCGCGGACGGTGAGCTGGTGTGCGTGCACGACTGGCGGGTCAACCGTACGTCCAACGGCCGCGGCGCCGTCTCCTCGCTCGAACTGGCCGACCTCGCGGCGCTCGACTTCGGCTCGTGGAAGGGGAAGTACGCCGACCCCGAGACCCCGGAGCGCCATGACCTGGCGGAACGCAGCCGGGTCCTCACCCTGCGGCGGCTGCTTGAACTGGTCGCCGACACCGACCGCAGGGTCGAGCTGGCGATCGAGACCAAGCACCCGACCCGCTGGGCGGGGCAGGTGGAGGAGCGGCTGATCGACCTGCTGCACCGCTTCGGCCTGGACCGGCCCGCGCCGGACGGTGCGGGCTCCCAGGTGCGGGTGATGAGCTTCTCGTCCCGCTCGCTGCGCCGGGTACGGCTTGCGGCACCGGCGCTGCCGACCGTGTATCTGATGCAGTACGTGTCGCCGCGGCACCGGGACGGGCGGCTGCCCGCAGGGGTGGGGATCGCGGGGCCGAGCATGCGCATCGTTCGCGCGAATCCTGGGTACGTGGCGCGATTGCATCGGGCCGGAAACCGCGTCCATGTGTGGACGGTGGACGATCCGGGCGACGTGGAACTCTGCGCCCGGCTCGGGGTGGACGCGATCATCACCAACCGGCCGCGCCAGGTGCTGGCCCAGCTGAGCAGCCTGTACGGTCCTCGCCTCTGACATTGCCGCCGGGCGTAATCAGGTGTCCCATGCCGCCAGCATGCGCATATGACGCGTGCGTGACCGGCGCGCATATGGAGTGCGTCAAGAGATCGCGGTTGGCCTGTTTCCGGTCGAGTCCCAGAGGGCATCTCTCCCGTGGCGTGGGGTGAAAAGGAGGTCACGGGGGTGTCGTTGATGGTCGCACAGGAGGTGCCGACGTCCTCGACCATGGCCCTGCCGCATGGTCCCACCGGCGTCGCGGAGGCACGCAGACGAATGCGCGGGGATCTGTACGCGCAGGACGTGCCGGAGACGGTGATCGACGACGCGGTGCTGATCCTCTCCGAACTGCTCAGCAATTCCTGCCGGCACGCCCGGCCGCTGGGCGATCCGGGCGAGGCACTGCCGGGCCCGATGTCCGGCGCGAGCTCCGGCGGCCCCGGCGCGAGCCCTGGCGCGGTGTCCGGCACCTCGGGCGCGAAATCCGGCGCCCTGTACGAAGCCTTGTCCGATACGGCGGGGGCGACCGCCGGGGACCTCGGCACACGGCAGCCGCAGGCCGCGCAGTGCGCGCGGCAGGACGCCGGCGGCATACGAGCCGGCTGGTCCATCGGCACCGACGGCCTGCTCAAGGTCGAGGTCACCGATGGCGGCGGCCCCACCAGGCCGCGGCCGTCCAGCCCGTCGCTGACCGCGCGCGGCGGCCGCGGCCTGGGGATCGTGGACAGCCTGGCGCTGCGCTGGGGCGTACGGGACGACGCGCAGGGCCAGGTCACCGTCTGGGCGCTGCTGCCGGTCCGCGGGCGGCACGCCCGCCGCGACGACCTCGGCACCGGCGGTACGGGCATCGGCCTGCCCCGCGGCATCCCGCTCGACCTGCCGCTGGACCTGGCCGAGTCGCTGGACGACCTGAGCTGAGGCCTACGCCTGGAAGCCGCCGCCATGTACGACGGCTTCGGGCGGCCGTCACGTGAGCGCGGCCATGTACGCCGGCGTCAGCACGGACCCGGGTGTCCGTCCCTCCGGCCGCGCGCCAATCCTCAGCCGTGAGCCCGTATGCCTGTGCTGCCCGCAAGCCCGTACGTCTGCGCTGCCCGTACGCCGCTACGCCCGTGCGGCCCGCACCCCCGCGCCCGTCGTGGTCCTGCGGTCGTCCCGCCGGGCGCTAGGCTCGCGGCCGGAACACCGCCGCAACGGGAGAGACCGAGCCATGGCCAAGAAGCGCGCGACCGCCACCAGGAGCAAGGGGGCCGCTCAGGCCGCCATGACCGCGGAGGGAGCGGCCGTGCCGGTGGTCGGTGCGCGTGAGCCCTGCCCGTGCGGCTCGGGCCGCCGCTACAAGGCCTGCCACGGCCGCGAGGCCGCGCACGCGGTCACCGAGCTGATCCGGCGCCCCTTCGAGGGCCTGCCGGGCGAGTGCGACTGGGTGGCGCTGCGCGAGCTGGTACCGGCCGCGACCGTGCCGCTCACCCTCAAGGAGCAGCTGCCCGAGGGCGTGCCGTCGGTCACCCTCGGCACCGTGCTGCCGATGGCGTGGCCCGGGCTGCGCCGCGACACCGGCGCGGTACTGCTCGGCCTGCAGAGCGACACCGCCTCCGGCGACATCAGCCGCGACCTCGCCGACACCCTGGCCCGGGCGCTCACCGCCGAGCCCGGCAACCCGGTGGAGGGCCGCAGGCCCGCGCCCGACGGGCCTCGGCTGCAGGACCTGCTCGACCTGGACGCGGCATTCGTGCCCGAGGTCCACAGCGGCTTCGAATACTGGCTGGAGGACGCCGAGACCGCGTCCGGCGAGGTGGCGGCGTCGCTGGAGCGCGCCAACCAGGCGGCCATCCCGACCGTGCGGCTGACCGGCGTCGACGCGGCCTACTGGTGCGAGACGCCGGAGAAGAACCATCTGCGCTGGGTCATGCCGCACCCCGAGGAGGCGCTGCTCGACGCGATGGCGCGGCTGCACGCGGCGGGTGCGTCCTCGCTCGGCGAGGGGACCCGACTGGTCGGCTCCTTCCGGGCGCACGGGCTGACGGTGCCGGTCTGGGACCTGCCGGTGGGGATGAGCGCGGACGAGGTCGAGAAGCCGGCGGCGGCCTTCGGCGAGCGGCTGGCCGAGACGCTCGGCCGTTCCGGGCCGCTGACCGCGGAGGAGCGGCGGGCCAGGAGCGGCTTCACGAACCGGCAGATCACCCTCAGCTGAGGCCACCCGGGCCGGGCCGCCCCGCCCGGCCGGGGGAATCCGACTGAGCGGTCGGTCAGTGATTCCGGTCACAACTCCCTTGGATTCGCGGCGATTCGGCGCTCACGCCCCACACGGGGAATTTGCGTTCGGACGAAGTCTTGTTACCGTTTATTCAGCCCGGTCGCTGATGCATCCCCCGTCGTCAGCGACCGGGTTTTCGCCTGTCCGGGCACCTACCGGCCGTGGCGTCGGGCGCGGCTCGGTGACCCGACCGCGGCTGGAGCAGCCGCCGCCAGCCCTCGGTTCGGTCACCGTTCAGCCGCCGCCGATCACCGCTTCAGTCACCGTCCGCCGAGCCCGTCGGGCCGGCGTCGGGCGTGCGGTGCGGGGCGCTGTGGCCCGCGTTGCCGCGATGAGTGTCGTCGTGCGGCCCTCCGGTCGCCGCGGCCAGCGGAAGGACCACGGCGAGCGCCGCGACACTGGCGGCGGCGATCAGGCGCAACCTGTCACCCGTTTCCTGCGCCGGCTGGTGTGATGCCATGTGCCGCTCCCCTCCCTGCTCGATGGAATGCCGTGAACCGAACATAGCGGGCCGGACCATGACATCTGATTCAGGACCATGACGTCCGGTCGGCCCGTCGCCGTCACGGCGGCCCCCGAGGGCCACCCGTGGACGACGGCTACCCGAACGAGTGAGTGTGCGAAGCACACCCGTCCGTTCGAGCAGTCCAACGACGGTACGCCGCCCCGTGTGCGTACCCCGTAAACGCGCCCGGACGCGGGCAGGCGGGGTGTCGGCACCCGGATGCCCGCAATGGGCGGCAGGGTCGTACGACGTGGCAATGTCCACGTCGTACGACCCTGCCGTAGCTCAGGCCTTCACCGGGCCGGTCAGAAAGTCAGCCGATCGCCGTCCGGCGCCGTACGCCCCGCCCGGACCAGCGCGTCCACCAGGGTGGCGATGGGCGGCAGATAGGGCGCGGGGCCACCGGTCCGCCCGTCCGGCAGCGGCGGGCGCACCCAGCGCGACTGGCCGGCGCCGCCGCTCGACGGGGGCAGGCCCACGTAGCCGCCGTCCCCGTGATAGCGCAAGGACGTGGGGACCCAGTCGTGGCTGTCGAGCAGTTCGCCCAGGTCGGCGAGCGAATAGGGCGCGACCAGCAGGAGATAGCGGGTGGGGGTGGCGACAACGGGGCCGAGCCGGACGCCGAGCCGCTCCATCGCCTCCACCGCCCGCGCGCCGGCGACCGCGGGCAGGCTCGCCGCGGACACCCGGTCACCGGTGGCCAGCACCACCGGCGCGTCGGGCCTGCGGGTCCACCAGGAGCGCACCATCCGCGGGTCGCGGGTCGCGGCCAGCAGTCCGGGGTCGAGCGGGTGAGCCCCGGGCACCGGGCAGTTGGGGCGCGCGCAGGCGCAGGGCGGCGCGCCGGCCGTCCGCCACCCGCTGCGGTGGTCGAACCCGACGCCAGGTACGACTCGCCATTGCCACTGCTCTGCGTAGGTGAGCGCCGCGTTGAGCAACGCGGTCCGCTCCTTTCGCTGTAGTGAGAGCTTGCGTCGCCTTCCGAGGATCTCGCGCATCAGCGCTCGTTCCTTTCCGTTAACGCCCAGGGATCTGCCCATTACAGAACGTAACTTGTCGAGCACACCGCTTACGAGGCAGCGCATCACGCCGCCAGCCGAGCGTGGAACGTGACGGAGGGTAGCGCGCATATGGCGCTTGTCCGTTCGTGGTGCCCTGATCGTGACCCACTGATCGTGGTGCACGTCGGGCCCAGCACCCCCCGCCACCCGGGGTTGGGTCGGCCGTCAACTGATTACGTACATATGACGCTTGAGCCAGACTTCGGGTTCCTACCCATCGCCCGCAATATGACGCGCTGTTGGCTGGGATCAGTCGACAGCGCGCATAGGACGGGGGTGGCTGTTTTCGGCCAACGTATTGCGTGGAGGGCACCGACCGCAAGCGGTCCGACACCACTCCTTGTACCAGGACAATCCTGGACATGCCCACGATGAGGCGTGTAGAAGTGGGTTCCTTGATAGCGGCGCAGCACACATGGGGGTTTGCGATGCTAATCATGCAGGTGCTCCGCACACTGCGAACGAAAAGCGCTGATTGCCCCACCTGCTGGCCACCGGCCGGAAGTTCCCGGCCATGAACCCGGCCCGTGTCAGAAAAGTGGCCGGAAGCGAGCCACTCAGGCCCGCTGCGGCGCATACTCCCCCTGCGCCTGTCGCCACCACATCCTCCGTAGCGGCCACTCCCTCCCCGGCCGTCCCTGCTGCCCCGCCCGTACCGGCGGCCGAATCGGCCCCCGCGCGGCCGGGGCGCGACTCACCCGAACACGCGACCGCCATACAGGACCGGCTCGCGTCCTGGGTCTGCGACCTGTCCCTGCTGCACGAACTCACCGAACGGCTCGCCCGTACGAGGCTGCTGGACGACACCCTGCGTGAGGTCGTGCAGGCCGGAGCCTCGCTGGTCGGCGCCCGGCGCGGCCTGATCGCGCTCGCGCCCGCCGACGGCCTCGGCCCCGACACCACCGTGGGTTTCGGCCTCGGACACGCCGACCTGGGGGCGCTGGAAACGACGGAATTCGGCCGCGGCCCGGTGGACGCGCACGAGGCCGTGCACGCCGACCTGCGGCACGGCCCGCACCTGGACGCCCGGCAGCGCGACGTCGCCGCGCACCTGGGTCTCGGCGCCGCCTACGGCCTGGCGCTCATCGTGAACGGCACCGGATTCCCACCCCGTACGAGCAGCGCCTCCACAAGCGGCGCGGCTGCCTCCGCAACCACCGGCGACCCCGGCGCGGACCTGAACGGCCGTTCCGCCGACCTGAACGATCTCTCCACAGGCCTGGACGATCTCTCCACAGGATTCGCCGACTCCTCCACGACCGGCGGCGGTTCCTCCGCCACGGGCGCGGGGACGGCCGGCGCGGGTCTGAGCCGGCTCGGCAGCGTCGTCTGGTTCTACGACGAAGCCGCCGAGGCCGGCGACCGGCAGCGCCGGCTGACCGGCCTCTACCTCCGCTTCGCCAGCGAGCACATCGCCCGCGGCCTGGAGCTGGCCCGGGTGCGCCGGGCGAGCGCCGAGCTGGCCGCGGAGACGCTGCCCGCCCGGCTGCCGCGCGTCCCCGGCGTGCGGATGGCCGTACGCCACCGCACCGGGCCACGCGGCGGCGGCGACTGGTACGACGCGTTGCCGCTGCCGGAGGGCGCGCTCGGCCTGGCCGTGGGCGGCGTGACCGGTGCGGGGCCGGGAGCGGTCGCCGCGATGGGCCGGCTGCGGGCATCGCTGCGGGCGTACGCGGTGATAGAGGGCGAGGATCCGGTCGCGGTGCTGTCCGATCTCGAACTGCTGCTCAGGCTGACCGAGCCGGCCCGCTCCGCGACCGCGCTGTTCGGCCATGCCGGCGCGCCGCTGCCAGCCGGCGGACGCAAGGTGACGCTGGCGGGCGCGGGGCACTGCCCGCCGCTGCTGGTCGGCGACCACCGCTGCGAATTCGTCGAGACGTCGCTGTCCGCGCCGCTGAACATGCTCAGTTGCTGGGAGGCGCCCAGCGTCGAGCTGCACGTGCGGTCGGGCGAGAGCCTGGTGCTCTTCACCGACGGGCTGCTGCACCGTACCGGCGAGTCGGCCGACCGGGCCTTCGCGCTGATGCACGCGGCCGCGCAGAGGGCGCCGGGGCCCGTACGCGAGGAGCCGGGGCTGCTGGCCGACCACCTGGTGCACACGGTGCTGCCCGACGGCCTGGACACCACCGGAGGCGAGGAGGACCTGGTGCTGCTGGTGGCCCGTTTCGACTGACACCCCTCCCGCCTACGATGGGCGGACGGGGCCATCAGGAGGAGGCAGGGAAGTGGCGGAGGCCGACCAGCAGCAGGGCGTGACCGGGGACGGGCAGGCGCAGGGCAGTACGGCGCGGGACGCGCAGGGCGCCACCCAGGACAAGCCGATCAAGCAGCGCAAGAACGGCCTCTACCCGGCGGTGTCCGACGAGCTGGCCGCCGCCATGAAGACGGGCTGGGCGGACACCGAGCTGCACGGCCTGGCGCCCATCGCGCAGGCCGGCCACACCGCGGCCCGCCGGGCCGCGGTCTCGGCGCGCTTCCCCGGCGAGCGGATCGTCGTGCCCGCGGGCAAACTGCGGACCCGTTCCAACGACACGGAGTATCCGTTCCGGGCCGCCACCGAATACGTCCACCTCACCGGTGACCAGACGCAGGACGCGGTCCTGGTGCTCGAGCCGCTGGCGGACGGCGGCCACGAGGCGACGGCGTATCTCCTGCCGCGCTCGGACCGGGAGAACGGCGAGTTCTGGCTGGACGGCCAGGGCGAGCTGTGGGTCGGCCGCAGGCACAGCCTGGCCGAGGCCGAGCAGCTGCTCGGCCTGCCGTGCCGCGACGTGCGCAAGGCCGCCGCGGATCTGCGCGGGGCCACCGGTCCTGTGCGGGTGGTCCGCGGCCACGACGCGGGGATCGAGGCGGCGCTCACCGACAAGGTGACGGCCGAGCGGGACGCGGAGCTGACCGTCTTCCTGTCCGAGCTGCGCGCGGTCAAGGACGACTTCGAGATCGCCGAGCTCGAAGCGGCCTGCACCTCGACCGCGCGTGGCTTCGAGGACGTCGTCAAGGTGCTGGACAAGGCGGAGGCCACCTCCGAGCGCTACATCGAGGGCACGTTCTTCCTGCGTGCCCGGGTCGAGGGCAACGACGTCGGTTACGGCTCGATCTGCGCGTCGGGGCCACACGCCACCACCCTGCACTGGGTGCGCAACGACGGCCAGGTGAAGTCCGGCGACCTGCTGCTGCTCGACGCCGGCGTGGAGACCCGCACCCTCTACACCGCGGACGTCACCCGTACGCTGCCGGTCAGCGGGCGCTTCACGCCGATCCAGCGGCAGATCTACGACGCCGTCCACGACGCTCAGCAGGCGGGCATCGACGTGGTCAAGCCGGGAGCCGCCTACCGCGACTTCCACGAGGCCGCGCAGCGTGTGCTGGCCGAACGGCTGGTCGAGTGGGGCCTGCTCGAAGGGCCCGTCCAGCGGGTGCTCGAACTGGGCCTGCAGCGGCGCTGGACGCTGCACGGCACCGGTCACATGCTCGGCCTCGACGTGCACGACTGCGCGCACGCGCGGACCGAGGCGTATGTGGACTGCACCCTGGAGCCCGGCATGGTGCTCACCGTCGAGCCCGGCCTGTACTTCCAGCCCGACGATCTCACGGTGCCGGAGCAGTACCGCGGCATCGGGGTGCGGATCGAGGACGACATCCTGGTGACGCCCAGCGGCAACCGGAACCTGTCGGCGGCCCTCCCGCGCGGCGCGGACGAGGTCGAGTCGTGGATGGCGGAGCTGCGGGGGTAGGCCGCGCCCGGTCGTGACAGCAGGCGTCAGGGCGCCCGGTCGTACGGCCGGGCATCAGGGCGCCCGGCTGTGCTCCAAGGCGTCAGGACGCCTTCAGCAGCGCGTCGTCACGCCACTTCAGCACCTTGTCGAAGGACACGACCGTGCCGTGCCCTGGCCGGTCGTGGAAGCGCACATGGTCCACCAGCGCTTCGATCAGGAACAGTCCCCGCCCGTGCTCGGCGTACTGGCCCCGGTGGGTCAGCGGCCGGGCCGGGTGCAGGACCCAGTCGGGTTTGCGGTCGAGTTCGGGCGTGCGGTCGAACTCGGACGTGCGGTCGCGGGTTGAACCCGGCCCGGAGTCGGCGACCTCGATCCGGCAGCAGTCACCGTCGATCAGGGCGGTGACGCAGTAGCCGGTCGCCGATCCGGCGTGTTCCACGGCGTTGGCGCACGCCTCGGACAATGCCACCGAGAGGTCGAAGGAGATGTCGGGGTCGACCCCGGCGGTCTCCATGGTCCCCAGCAGAAGTCTCCGGGCGAGCGGCACGCTCGCAGCCTCGCGCCGCAAATGGAGGGACCACCAGATGCTCATGCTCCAGCCTCCTGGCTGCGGCTCGACATACGGTTACGTATTGCCGCGAAGAGCACTCCGTAAGCGTGGGGTTGACGTGATCCCGCTCATTCGGCGGATGCGTGCGCCCGGCGTACGGGTGTAGGGAATCAGCCGGACACACCACCGCGAGCCGGGCACCCCCCTGTTCCGCGCCGGGTGCGTGCGGTGAGAGGATGACCGCCGTCATGGCCTCCCCCGCCACCGCCGCGCGCGCAGGCGCCGGCATGCGACTGCTCCGGGCCGCGGTGTTCACCGCGGTCTGCGTCGCGCTGGCCGCAGCCGGGCACACGCTGGCCTCCGGCGCCCCGGTGCCGGCCTGGTCACTGGTGCTGGGGTGGCTGACGGTCTTCGCGGTCGTGGCCCCGCTGGCGGGCCGGGAGCGGACGCTGCCGGGCATCGCGGCGCTCCTCGCCGCCGGGCAGCTCGCCCTGCACACGGTCTTCGGCGCGGGCCAGATGTGCGCCACACAGTCACTCACTCCTTCGAGTGACAGCGACGGCGGACTGTTGTCGCTTGCCGCCCGGCTGGTGTGCGACGACCGGGGGCTGCGGCTCAGCCCGCAGTCGGCCCGGCAGATCGTGCTGAACGCGGGCATCGATCCGAACGGCGCGCACGGTATGCCGGACATGCCCGGTATGGCGTCGCGTCCCGGTGGCAGTCACCTGGTGATGACGGCCCTTCCGATGTGCTCGCTGCCGATGCTGCTCGGCCACCTGCTGGCCGCCGTGGTCGCGGGCTGGCTGCTGCGGCGCGGCGAGGCCGCGCTGTGGCGGCTGGTCAGGCTGTCGGTGCGCGGCGCCGCGGGGCTGGCCGTGCTGAGCCCCGCGGTGCTGCGCCGCGCCCATGCGCTGCTGTCCGCGCTCGCCGCCGGGGTGCCCGCTGCCCGGCAGCACACGCTGCGCCGTACGAGTGAGATCCGCGGCGCCGGCTACCGCACGGTGCTGCTGCGGCACTCCGTGGCCAGGCGCGGCCCACCGGTGTCCCTGGCGGCCTGACGCGGCGTCCGCTCCCCCGTGCACCAAGGGCGAGTCGGCGACGGCGCACGGGTCCGCCCCGGCCGCGGCCGGCACACGAGTGCACCTGTGGCACACCCGTACCCGTACGGAATCCCGTCGCACATCGCTGCGGACGGCGATCACCGCATACGTACGCGTGTGCCGCGACCGCACCCTTGCGCAGGCGGCGCGGCCCGCACCATGCCACCGTCCGCACCTCTCACCGTGGAGAACCCCTGCCATGAGCACTTCCCGCATGTCACGCCTGCGCGGCCGCGCCGCCGCCGTCACCGCGCTCGCCGGTGCCACCGTCCTGCTGGCCGCGGTCCCGGCCTTCGCCCACGTCACCGTGCAGCCGAACACCGCGACCAAGGGCAGCTACAGCACGATCGCCTTCAAGGTGCCCAACGAGCGGGACGGCGCGTCCACCATCAAGATCGAGGTCAACCTGCCGACCGATCACCCGATCGCGTCGGTGTCGCTGCAGCCGGTCCCGGGCTGGACCGGGCAGGTGACGACGTCGAAGCTGGCCACCCCGATCAAGACCGACGACGGCACCGTCGACCAGGCCGTCACGAAGATCACCTGGAGCGGCGGGAAGATCGCGCCCGGGCAGTTCCAGCAGTTCCCGGTGTCCTTCGGGCCGCTGCCCTCGGACGCCGCCGCCCTGTCGTTCAAGACACTGCAGACCTACAGCAACGGCGAAGTCGTGCGCTGGATCGAGATCCCGCAGGCGGGCCAGGCGGAGCCGCAGAATCCCGCGCCGACCCTGACGCTGACCGCACCGGCCGACGAGGGCGCGGCCACCGCCACCGCCACGGGCACGCCCGCTCCCGCCCCCGCCTCGGACAGCAAGGGCACCACGCAGGCCTCCTCCGGCGGCAGCGACAGCGACGGCACCGCGCGCGCCCTGGGCGTCGTGGGCATCGTCATCGGCGCGGCAGGCGTCGGCTTCGGGGTCTTCGCCGGGCGCCGCCGCACCGCCTCGCAGGACGGCCCCGGCGGCGGCAGCGCCGCCTGAGGCACCGGCTCTCCGCCGGGCGGCCGCGGGTCCGCAGGCCCGCGGCCGCCCGGCCCCATCGTCATCGCACTTCTGAGGACCACCTTCATGCGTACCACCGTCAAGACCGGCGCCGTCGCACTGGCTGCCGCCTGCGCTCTCCTGCTCACCGGCTGCGGGGGCTCCTCCGGCAGCTCCGACGCCTCCTCCGGCGCCGGCTCCCTGGCGCAGGTGCAGGGCGGCAGCGACCAGCCGGGCACGCTGCTCGACACGCCCTTCACCAAGCCGCAGTTGCAGCTCACCGACAACCACGGCAAGCCGTTCGACCTCGTCAAGCAGACCGCCGGCCACCCCACCCTGCTCTTCTTCGGCTACACCCACTGCCCGGACGTCTGCCCGACCACCATGAGCGACCTGGCGCTGGCCAAAGCCAAGCTGCCCAGGGCCGACCAGGACAAGCTGCGGGTCGTCTTCGTCAGCTCCGACCCGCAACGCGACACCCCCGCCCGGCTGACCGAGTGGCTCGGCGCGATGGACAAGAGCTTCATCGGCCTGACCGGTGACTTCACCGCCATCCAGAGCGCGGCGCGTTCGGTGGGCGTCGGCATCGAGGCACCGGTCAAGGAGAGCGACGGCAGCATCTCCGTCACCCATGGCGCCGAGGTGCTGGCGTTCTGGCCCAAGGACAACAAGGGGCACGTGCTCTACATGTCCGGGACCACGGCCGAGCAGTTCGCGCACGACCTGCCCAAGATCATCAGGAGTGAGGCGCCGTGAGAAGGCGGCGCGCGCTGCTGGGCGCGCTGGGCGGGGTCGTGGCGGTGGCCGCGGCGAGCGGCGCCGCGGCCGGTCTGGCCGGGCACGGCTCGGGTCCCGGCAGCGGGAGCCCGGCCAGGCTGACGGTGAGCGAGGGATACATACCGCGGCCTTTGCTGACCGACGAAGCCGCCGCCTATGTGACGGTGTCCAACAGCGGAGGCACGGACGCACAATTGACGTCGGTGAGCACCTCGCTCGCCGCGCACGTCACGCTGCACACCACGACCGGCACCACCATGCGCCAGGTGACCGCGCTGACCGTGCCGGCCGGCGGCCGGCTCACCCTCGGCACCGGCGGCGACCACCTGATGCTGGAAACTCTCACCCACATGCCCTCGGTGGGCGAGCGGATCACCCTACGGCTCCACTTCACCCACGCCACGCCCGCGACGGTCACGGTCACCGTGCCCGTGCGGCCGACCACGTATCACCCGAGGGGCTGAGCAAAGGATGAACAGACGGTTGTACGTGCCGGTGAGCGAGCCGGCGTCCGCGGCCGTATCCGCGCCTTCGGTGCGGGGCGGCGCATCACGCGGTGCTGTACGCGGCGCGGGGGGCGGTCCTGTCGGGCGTACGGGCGGCGGTCCTGTCCGGCGTACAGGACGTGGCCCTGGCCGCAGGCTGGCGGCCCTCGTCGCCGCGTGCTGCGCGCTCTTCGCGGTGCTGCTGGCCACGGCCGCGCCCGTGTCCGCGCACGCCGCGCTGATCCGTACCGTCCCGGCGGACGGCTCCGTGGTGCAGACCGCGCCGCAGCAGGTGGTGCTCACCTTCTCCGAGGGTGTGCTGCTGTCCGCCGACTCGCTGCGGGTGCTCGACCCGGCCGGGGCGAACGTGGCCACGGGCGCGCCCGGCCATGCCGCGGGCAAGGGCTCCGGGTCCACCGCCACGGTCGCGCTGCGCAGCGGGCTCGGCAACGGCACGTACACCGTCGCCTGGAAGGCCGTCTCGCAGGACAGCCATCCGGTCGCGGGCGCGTTCACCTTCTCGGTGGGCGCGGCCTCGAAGACCATCGTCGACCTGTCGGACCAGGCCGCACTCGGCGGCGGCGCCGCGGGCACCCTCTACGGCGTCGCCCGCTACTTCGCCTACGGCGGCTTCGCGCTGCTGGTCGGCGGCTGCGTCTTCCTGTCCGTGTGCTGGCCCCGCGGCGCGCTCCTGCGCCCGCTGCAGCGGCTCGTCGCCGGCGGCTGGGCCACCCTGGTCGCGGCCACCATCGCGCTGATCATGCTGCGCGGCCCCTACGTCAACGGCAGCGGGCTGGGCGACGCCTTCGACCTGGGCATCATCCGCGCCCAGTTGGAGACCAGGCCCGGCGCCGCGCTGATCTCCCGGCTGCTGCTGCTCGCCGCCGCCGCGGTCTTCCTCGCCGTGCTCTTCGGGAGCTACGCCAAACGGGAGGACCCGGAGGAACGCGCCGACCTGGCCTGGGGCCTGGGCATCGGCGGCAGCGTCGTCGCCGTCGGCATCGCCGCCACCTGGGCGATGGCCGAGCACGCCTCGGTCGGAATCCAGCGCAAGGTGGCGATGCCGGTCGACGTGGTCCATCTGCTGTCCATGGCGGTCTGGCTCGGCGGACTGATCACCCTGCTGACGGCGCTCAGCGCGCCCTCCACCGCAGGTACGGTCGAACGCGCCGCGGTACGCCGCTTCTCCACCATCGCGCTGACCGCGGTCACCGCGCTGGTGTGCACCGGCACCTACCAGGCGTGGCGGCAGATCGGCACCTGGCGCGCCTTCACCGACACCTCGTACGGGCGGCTGCTGCTGATCAAGATCGGGCTGGTCGGCGCGCTGGTGTGCGTCGCCTGGTTCTCGCGCCGCTGGACGCGTTCGATCGGCGAGCCCGCGGCCATGGCGACGGCGACGGCCGGGAAGGTCGGCCGGCAGACGGCCCGGCAGACCGTGAAGGCGGCCGCCGGCGGGTCGGAGGCCGCCGAGGCGACCGGCGCCCGGGAGCAGGTCAAGGACAAGGCAGGCGACCCCGACGCCGGGGGCCCGGAGCCGGACGCGGGTTCCGCGAGCGGTACGGACGCGGGCAAGGACCGGGCGGCGGGGGATCCGCGGCGTACGGCGCAGCTGCGCAGGCAGCAGGACGCCCGCACGGCCGCCCGGGAGAAGAAGGCCCGCGACGCCGACCCCGCCAGGGTCGCGCTGCGCCGCTCGGTGCTGGCCGAGGTCGGGATCGCCGTGGTCCTGCTGACCGTCACCACGATGCTGACCGGCAGCCAGCCGGGCCGCGCCGCGGAGGAGCAGAAGGCGCTGGCACCCGCGCCCGCCGGCCCCGGCGTGACCGCCCCGGTGACCCGCGTGCCGCAGGACGTCGACCTGCGCATCCCGTTCGACACCGGCGGCCCCCACGGCAAGGGCACCGCGGATCTGGAGCTGTCGCCCGCCAAGGCAGGCGCCGACGCCGTGGTCCACCTGGAGCTGAGCGACGCGGCCGGTCTGCCGGTGACGGCACCGGAGGTGCGGCTGGCCTTCACCCTGCCCGCGCAGAATCTCGGCCCGCTCTCGGCCAAGGTGACCTCCTTCGGGGCCGGCCACTGGATCGCGTCGAACGTGCGGCTGCCGCTGGCCGGCAGCTGGCAGGTCACGCTGACCGTCCGCACCTCCGACATCGACGAGGTGACGGTGACAAGGAACGTGCAGGTCGCGTCGTGAGCGAGCGGGCATGAGCAAGACAGCAAGGACCGGGGCGCGCCGCGGTGACGCCGCGACGCGCGCCCCGGGAACGGAGGCCGCGGCAATGGACTCCGGCGCCGCCAAGGCGGATGACGAGGCCGCGGTACAGGACGAAACCGCGGTACAGGGCGACGCCTTGACGCAGCGGCGGTCCGCGCCGATCAGCCGGAGGCGCCTGCTCGGCACCGCGGGCGCGGCCGGTGCGGCCGGGCTGGTCGCCGGCGGCGCGGCCGGCGCGGGCGTGGCGGTGGCGGTGGACACCGAGCCGACCGCGCTGGCCACGGTCGGCTCGGCGCACATCCCCTTCGAGGGGATCCGGCAGGCCGGCATCGTGCAGCCCGGGCAGGCGTGCGGCCACCTGGTGGCCTTCGACCTTGTGCGGGGCGCCGACCGCCGGGCCGCCGCCGCGCTGATGCGGCGCTGGTCGGACGCGGTGCGCACGATGACGGCGGCGGACCGCCCGTCGGCTCCGGCGGCGTACGACGACCAGGTCGCCTACGACGCCGGTCCCTCCTCGCTGACCGTCACCTTCGGTTTCGGCCGCAGCTTCTTCGGGCGTACCGGTCTCGACGCCGCCCTACCCGAGGCGCTGGCGCCACTGCCGGACTTCGCGGGCGACCGGCTGGACGCCGCCCGCAGCAACGGCGACCTGTGGGTGCAGATCGGCGCGGACGACGCGCTGGTCGCCTTCCACGCGCTGCGGGCGCTGCAGAAGGCGGCCCGCGGCACCGCGGCGGTGCGCTGGCAGATGAACGGCTTCAACCGCACCCCGGGGGCCACCCCGCACCCGATGACCGGCCGCAATCTGATGGGGCAGATCGACGGCACGAACAATCCCAAGCCTTCCGACCCGGACTTCGAACGGCGCGTCTTCGTACCGGCGGCGGGGTCGCCGCGGTGGATGGCGGGCGGCTCCTACGTGGTGGTGCGGCGGATCCGGATGCTGCTCGACGACTGGGACCACCTGAGCGTGGCACGCCAGGAGAAGGTGATCGGGCGGCGCAAGTCGGACGGGGCGCCGCTGTCGGGCGGCACCGAGTTCACCCCGGTCGACCTGGGCAGGATCAACGCCGACGGGGCGTTCGCCGTCGCGGGTGACGCCCACATCCGGGTTGCCGCCGCCGCGTCCAACGGCGGCGCGGCCATGCTGCGGCGGGCGTTCTCCTATCACGACGGCATCGGGACGGACGGCACTCCGGACGCCGGGCTGCTCTTCGTGGCGTGGCAGGCCGACCCGCTGAAGGGCTTCGTCCCCGTGCAGCGCAAACTCGACGGCGGCGACGGCCTGTCGCGCTTCCTGCGCCACGAGTCGAGCGGCCTGTTCGCGGTGCCGGGCGGACCGGGTCGGGGCGAGTACGTGGGGCAGCACCTCCTGGAGGGCTGACGCCCGAGCCCCCGCGGCGGGCGGCCGTGCTGACCCGGACGGCGCAGTCGTACGGCCGTTAGGCTGATGGCATGTCGTCAGCGAGCCGCTATACGTATCTGGGCCCCGAAGGCACCTTCACCGAGGCCGCGTTGCGCTCGCTGCCGGAGGCCGCGACCCGCGAGCTGGTGCCGATGGTCTCGGTGCCCGCCGCGCTGGACGCGGTGCGCGGCGGCGAGGCGGGCGGGGCGCTGGTGCCGATCGAGAACTCGGTGGAGGGCGGCATCACCGCCACCCTGGACGAGCTGGCCTTCGGCGAGCCGCTGATGATCTACCGCGAGGTGCTGCTGCCCATCGCGTTCGCGCTGCTCGTACGCCCCGGCACGGACCTGACCGGGGTGAAGACGGTCACCGGGCATCCGGCCGCGCAGATCCAGGTGCGGCAGTGGCTGGCCGAGCACCTGCCCGACGCGGTGTGGGAGTCGGCGGCGTCCAACGCGGACGGCGCCCGGCTGGTGCAGGAAGGCCGTTTCGACGGCGCCTTCGCGGGGGAGTTCGCCGCGCCGACCTACGGCCTCGAAGCGCTGGCCACCGAGATCCATGACGCGCAGAACGCGACGACGCGCTTCGTGCTGGCCGGCCGCCCGGCCCGGCTGGCGGCGCCGACCGGCGCCGACAAGACCTCCGCGGTCTTCTGGCTGCGCGACGACCATCCCGGTGCGCTGCTTGAAATGCTGCAGGAGTTCGCGATCCGCGGGGTCAACCTGATGCGGATCGAGTCCCGGCCGACCGGCGAGGGCCTGGGGCAGTACTGCTTCTCGGTGGACGCCGAGGGCCACCTGACCGACCGGCGGGTCGGCGAGGCGCTGATGGGGCTGCGGCGGCGCTGCCTGAACGTACGTTTCCTCGGCTCGTACCCGCGCGCCGACAAGGTGTCCGGAACGGTGGCGCGCGGCACCGGGGACGCGGAGTTCACCGACGCCGCGGACTGGCTGAACCGGGCCCTCGACGGGCGCGGCTGAACTGTTCTGCAAGTTCTGCACAGCTACTGATGAGTTATCCACAGGCAGGCACCGCGGCCTGTGGGTAACTGGGGACAAGTCGACACAGGAAGCCGACCTAGTCGACAAATGGGTACACAGACACCAGGACGCCACAGAGTGAGGCAGGACACAACGCGTCATCGCAATTCGGCCAACCCACTCGTCCGAGGGAGTATTTCTCACTCGAAAGTGCGTGTGGACCAGGTTTTGACGGGGAATCCATAGCCGAACATCGGCCCCCCGGAATGATCTCGATCCTCCTCCACAGATCTTCCCCACAACCTGTGGACAAGTCGTGGAGATCCTGGGGGCCCCTGTGGATAACTTGCCTCCGACGCGGTGATCAACTCCAGTTCTCCACAAGCCGGATGCCCCGGCGGAGGGATATCCACATTACGGTTGACAGGTCATTTTTCTGCCCGCTATCGGGATTTCTCCCGCTTATGGTGCGAAGCGCTCATATCGGGCATAAAGCCCCTAACTTGTCGCGTGCGGCGGCCTCGCCCCGGTAGCCTGTAGCCGTGATCGACCTTCGCCTGCTTCGTGAGGACCCCGACCGTGTGCGCGCTTCGCAGCGCGCCCGTGGAGAGGACGTCGCGCTTGTCGACTCCCTGCTCTCCGCCGACGAACGGCGCAGGGCGTCCGGGACCCGCTTCGACGAACTGCGCTCCGAGCAGAAGCGGCTGGGCAAGCTGATCCCCAAGGCGCAGGGCGACGAGAAGGCCGAACTGCTGCGGCGGACCGGCGAGCTGTCGGCCGCGGTCAAGGCCGCCGACGCCGAGCAGCACGAAGCGGCCGAGGAGGCCCAGCGGCTGCTGCTCGAACTGGGCAACCTCGTCCACCCCGACGCCCCGATCGGCGGCGAGGAGGACTTCGTCGTCCTGGAGCAGCACGGGGCCCCGCGCGACTTCGCCGCCGAGGGCTTCACCCCCCGCGACCACCTGGAGCTGGGCGAGATGCTCGGCGCCATCGACACCGAACGCGGCGCCAAGGTGTCGGGCTCGCGCTTCTACTACCTCACCGGCGTCGGCGCCCTGCTGGAACTGGCCCTGGTCAACGCGGCGATCGCGCAGGCCACCACGGCCGGCTTCACCCCGATGCTGACGCCGAACCTGGTCAAGCCCGCGGCCATGGCGGGCACCGGCTACCTCGGCCAGGTCGAGGACGACGTCTACCACCTCGACAAGGACGACCTCTATCTGGTCGGCACCTCCGAGGTCCCGCTGGCCGCCTACCACATGGACGAGATCATCGACGCGTCCCGGCTGCCGCTGCGCTACGCCGGCTTCTCGTCGTGCTATCGGCGCGAGGCCGGCTCGTACGGCAAGGACACCCGCGGCATCTTCCGGGTGCACCAGTTCGACAAGGTCGAGATGTTCGTCTTCACCACTCCCGAGGAGGCCGAGGCCGAGCACCAGCGGCTGCTGGCCTGGGAGAAGCAGTGGCTGACCTCGCTCGAACTGCCCTTCCAGGTCATCGAGCTGGCCTCCGGCGACCTGGGCGCGTCGGCGTCGCGGAAGTTCGACTGCGAGGCGTGGATCCCGACCCAGGGCAAGTACCGCGAGCTGACGTCCACCTCGAACACCCTGGAGTTCCAGGCCAGGCGCCTCGGGGTGCGCATGCGGGACACCGACGGCACCCGGCCGCTGGCCACGCTCAACGGCACGCTGTGCGCGGTCACCCGGACGATCGTGGCGATCCTGGAGAATCACCAGCTGCCGGACGGCTCGGTACGCGTCCCCGAAGTGCTGCGGCCCTATCTGGGCGGACGGGACACCCTGGAACCGGTCGCCTCCGCCACCGCCGCCTTCTCCGCCACCGCCAGGTGAGCGGCTCAGGCGACGGGGCCGAGGCCGTGGCGGGCGCGTTTTCGCACGACGTCCGCGAGCCGCACGGGCTGCCCTACCGGCTGATCGCCACCGACCTGGACGGGACGCTGCTGCGGAGCGACGCCACCGTCTCGCAGGGCTCCCGTGACGTGCTCGCGGCGGTCGCCGCGAAGGGCGCCGCGCACATCGTCGTCACCGGCCGCTCGGTGCCGTGGACCCGGCACGTGCTGGACGACCTGGGCTACGCGGGCCTCGCCGTCTGCGGGCAGGGCGCGCAGGTCTACGACGCTGCGGCGGGCCGGCTGCTGACCTCGGTCACCCTGGACCGGCAGCTCGCCGCGCTGTCGCTGGCCAAGATCGAGGCCGAGGTCGGCCCGCTGGCGGTGGCCGCGAGCCGGGACGGTCTCGGCGGCGAGGTGCTCATCGGCCCGGGCTACGTCCACAACCCCGAGCTGCCGGTCATCCACATCGGCGGCACCGAAGAGCTGTGGGCCGAGCCGATCAACAAGGTCTACATACAGCACCCGGAACTGTCCGACGACGAGCTCACCCGGGTGGCCCAGCACGTTGCCGGTGACCTGGTCAGCGCGACCCTGGCCGGGGCGGGCATCGTCGAGCTGCTGCCGCTCGGGCTCACCAAGGCCACCGGCCTGTCGCTGGCCGCACGACGGCTCGGGGTGACGGCCGCCGAGACCATCGCCTTCGGCGACATGCCCAACGACGTGCCGATGCTCGCCTGGTCCGGCTACGGCGTGGCGATGGCCAACGCGCATCCGGAGCTGAAGCTGGTCGCCGACGAGGTCACCGCCTCGAACGACGAGGACGGCATCGTGCCGGTCCTGACCCGGCTGTTCGGCCCGTTCTGAATCACCGGGCTCCGACCCGCCTGGGATCTGCCCCCCGACTCCTGGCTCGGGCCCTTCCTGGGCCTGGCCGGCCCCTCAGGCTTCGTCGCGCGACCCGTCGTCGCCGCGCGGGGCGGGGGGCGTGACCGGTGTGACGACGTAGCAGCCCAGCCCGATCAGGGCCGCGCTCAGATGCCCCAGGTCGGTGTACGTGGCGTGCCGAAGCACCGGATAACCGAAGAAGCCGAGCACCGCCGCCAGATACGCCCACCGCCAGGGCCGGGGAACGCGATAGGCGAGCACCCCGACGATCCCGGCCAGGCCGTAGCTCACCCCGATGTCCACGGTGTGCGCGAGGGAGTGCGGCAGCTTGTCGTCCTGTATCCCGAAGAAGACAGCCTTCTGGCTGATCAGTGTCGCGCCGACATGAGCGGTGGCCGCGGTGAACAGCCAGCGCCAGGTGCCCAGCCAGCGCTCGGCGGGCGCGTGCACAACCTCGAACAGCACCGCGTAGAAGGCGAAGCCGGACGGCGTCTCGATCCAGAAGGCACTGCCGATCAGTACGCGGATCGGGTGACGGTGCAGCTCGACCAGGTTGGTGCTGAAGCGGTGCAGCAGGTGCGAGCGGACGTCGGGGGGCACGACGGCCATCACCACGCTGGTGACCGCCAGGATCGCCAGCCATATGTGGGTGCCCGGCGACGACCGCACCCAGTGCGCGACGGAACGCCACGCGTCGCGCGGGGTGACGCGGCGGAGCCGGTGCGCCGCGACACGGATCCGGGTGGGTACGGTCCGCGCCGCCTGCGTGGTCTGCTGGGCCATTGCCCTCAGTCTTCACCGGCACGCTGTGCGCTGCCCGCCGACGCCTCGGCCGCTGCCACCCGTCACCGCGCGCGGCTCATCGCCGCCGCATGTCACTCCTCCCCGGCGAGCTTCAGG
This sequence comes from Streptomyces sp. NBC_01198, assembly GCF_036010485.1. Taxonomy (NCBI): domain Bacteria; kingdom Bacillati; phylum Actinomycetota; class Actinomycetes; order Kitasatosporales; family Streptomycetaceae; genus Streptomyces; species Streptomyces sp. NBC_01198. The sequence goes on along the minus strand of NZ_CP108568.1, from coordinate 4,135,468 downwards.
CTGCGCAGCCTGCTCCCCGCGAACCAGGTGGCCGCCACGGTGACCACGGCCAGCAGCACGATGCCGGTGGTCAGGCCGACGTCGGAGCTGATCACGTCGCCGTGGCCCAGCTTCTGCGCCACCGCCAGCGCCCACTGCTGGACGCTCAGCGTGCGCGCCCCCGGCACCACGTTGCCGATCACGCTCTCCCACACCAGCGCGTAGACCAGGCCGACCACCACGGCATGCCGGGTGAGCACGCCGAGCAGCAGGAAGATCGCAGCGTAGGCGACGGAGGCGATGGCGGCGCCGACGGCGAAGGCCACCGCCAGATTCTGCCCGTTGCCGTTCAGTATGTAGCCGGCCAGCAGTGTCGGGATCGCGGAGAAGGCCATGGTGACGCCTATCGCGACCAGCAGTTTCGTGGTGATGATCGTGCTGCGTCTGATCGGCTTGGCCAGCAGGTAGACGATCGCCCCGTCGTCGATCTCCGGTCCGATCGCACCGGTGCCGGCGATGACACCGACCAGCGGCACCATCGCGCTGAGCGCGAAGCCCTGCAGCACGTCGTTGGTGGTGGAGTCGTCGGCGCCCGCCAGTCCCCGGACCGCGGCGACGATGATCAGCAGGAGCAGCGGGAGGAGGAAGAGCAGCAGGGCGCGGCGGCGGCCGAGCAGTGCGCGGTAGGTGAGCCGGGCCACGGTGGGGTGGTACAGCCTGGGGCCGGTGATCGGCGGCTGCAGGGCGCCGCGGCCGGCCGGGGCGGTGGTGACGGACATGTCGCTCGGCTCCTTACGCCGTGACCAGGTAGGAGAAGACGCTCTCCAGGGACTCGTCGGACGGCGAGACCGTGAAGAGCCGGATGCCGTGGTCGCGGGCGATCCGGGGCAGGAATTCGGTGAAGCCGGCGAAGTCGACCGCCTGGATGCGCAGGGCGTCGTCGCGCACGTCCAGTTCGATCGCGGCGGTGGACGCGTGCGCGATCAGCGCGGACGCCAGCTGCCGGTCGTCGCTCGACCGTACGAGGTAGCGGTGCGGACGGTCGGTCATCAGGCGGCGGATCTTGCGGAAGTCGCCGGACGCGGCGTGCCGGCCGGCCACCACGACCTCGATGTGGTGGGCGAGCTGCTCGACCTCCTCCAGGATGTGCGAGGAGAACAGCACGGTGCGGCCGTCGGCGCCCATCCTGCGCAGCAGAGCCATCAGCTGCAGCCGCTGGCGGGGGTCCATACCGTTGAAGGGCTCGTCGAGGAGCAGCACCGACGGCTCGTGGACCAACGCGGACGCCATCTTCGCGCGCTGCCGCATGCCCTTGCTGTACGTCTCGATCCGCCGGTCCTGCGCGTACTCCATCTCGACGGTGGCCAGCGCCCGCTGGGCGGCGGCCGCCGGGTCGGGCAGGCCGTGCAGCTCGGCGTTGGCGACGACGAACTCCCGGGCGGTCAGGAAGTCGTACATCGACTCGCGCTCGGGCACGATGCCGATCTCGCGGTAGGCCTGCTCGTTGCGCCAGATGACGGCGCCGTCGAGGGTGACGCTGCCGTTGGACGGCGCGAGGAAGCCGGCCATCATGTTGATGAGGGTGGACTTGCCCGCGCCGTTGGGGCCGAGCAGGCCGGTCACGCCGGGGCCGATGGTCATCGTGACGTCGTTGACCGCCACCACGTTGCCGAACCAGCGCGAGACGTTGTCGATGCTGACCGTGGTCACGACAGGCCCACCTTCCGATAGCGGTTCATCAGCAGGCCGAAGGTGCCCGTGACGACCGCCACGAGCACCAGCAGGTAGAGGATGCCGATCCCGGCGTTCGCCGGGCCCGACCCGTGCGGGAAGGCGGAGCTCGCACCGAGGAACCAGGTCTGGAAGCCGTCGACCAGGGTGATCGGCGAGAAGAGCCCGAGCCAGCCGATGACGTCGTACTTCTCCTGCGTCGCGGCGACTCCCTGGACGGCGGAGACGGCCGCGTAGCTGATGACGAACACCGCGATGACCGCTGCCACACCGAATCCGCGGCGCGGCGTGACGGCGGCGATGACCAGGCCGATGCCGGCGAAGAGCAGGGAGAGCAGGAGGACGGACACCAGGCCCTTTCCGAACCCGGCGGTCTGGTGGGCGAAGCTCAGCTTCGCCAGCAGCGCGCCGACGTAGAGGATGACCAGCGGCAGGGCGGTCAGCAGGAAGATCGCCACGGTGAGAGCGGCGAATTTGGCCGCCACGTAGTCGACCCGCTCGATGGGGCGGGAGAAATACAGCGGCGTGGTCTTGAAGCGCAGGTCCCGGCTCACCGCCTGCGGGGCCTGGGCGGCCACGAAAAGGGTGATGACGGCCTGCAGCACGACGGCGTAGCGGGTGTAGGCGACCGGCAGGTCGTTGCGGTCGGCGAAGATCGCCACCGCGACCATGATCAGCGCGGGCGCGCACATCGTGGCGAGCAGGATCATCGGCAGCACCTTGGACTTGGCGCTGCGGCCGAGGCCGTAGGCGCCGCGCAGGCTCTGCGTGAACAGGGCAAGCCGGGCGTACCCGCGGCCGAGCCGGGGGCCGGTGTACTTGCGGTAGCCGATGTTGTGGATGACATCGGGGGGTGAACCGGCGCGGGTGCCCGCGGCGGGGCCCGTGGGGCCGCCGGGGGCGGCGACGTCAGGCTGCGTCACGGCCGTCTCCTTCCTTGCTCGGTGCGTCGTCCCGGGTCGGGGCGGGCTCGTCGTCGATGAACAGCTCGGCTATCCGGTGCCTGCGCTGCTCCATCCGCACCAGGCCGACCCCGAGGCCGGCGACGGCGTCCCGCACGGTGTCGTAGGTCTCGTCGTCGGCGATGTCGACCAGCAGCAGGTGGCCGCTGGCCTGGGCGGTCAGGCCGGCGCCGGTCAGCAGACCGAGCAGCTCGCTCTCCCGGTCGGTGACCTCGACCGCCAGGGACGCGGTGGCCTGGGTGAAGTCACTGGTGGAGGAGGCCCGCAGCAGCTTGCCGCCGTCGATGACGACGACGTGGTCGCTGGTGCGCTCCAGCTCGCCGAGCAGATGGGAGGTGACCAGGACGGAAATGCCGAAGTCGGTGTGCACCCGGCGGATCAGGCCCAGCATCTCGTCCCGCCCTGCGGGGTCCAGACCGTTGGTCGGCTCGTCGAGCAGCACCAGCTTCGGGTCGTGGACCAGCGCCTGGGCGAGCTTGACCCGCTGTTTCATACCGGTCGAGTAGCCGCCCATCGGGCGGTACCGCTCTTCGTAGAGGCCGACGTGCCGCAGGGTGTCCGCGGTCCGCTCGCGCGCGGCCGTGGGAGGCAGTCCGGACATCCTGGCCATGTGCACGACGAACTCGGTCGCCGACACGTCGGGCGGCAGGCAGTCGTGCTCGGGCATGTAGCCGACCAGGCTGCGGATCTGCGGACCCTCGGTGGCCACGTCGAGTCCGAGCACGGCGGCACGACCCTCGGTGGCCGGGGAGAGCCCCAGCAAGATCTTGATCAGGGTCGACTTCCCGGCCCCGTTGGCCCCCACCAGCCCGGTCACACCGGGGATGACGTCCACGGACAGCCGGTCGAGAGCGGTCACCCTCGGGTACCGCTTGCTCAGGCTTTCGGTAGCGATCACAGTCACATGCTGACCGTAGTGGTCCGCACCACGGCCTGACGTCAGTCCGGAGTGCCGGATCCGGGTAGTCCTGGGGGCTGACCACCCGTAGGGGTTCTACGACCACGGACTGCTGTCGAGTGCGGACGGAGAGTTTTCCACAGGGCGTGACCGGGTCTTGACCGTGTCAGCGAGCGATGTCACAGTGATCGATGTCAGCTTCGAGTGGTGGTGCCGGAGTGCGGCGAGTGACGGGGAGGGGCGGGTGAGCGGGATGGACGGGACGAGCGGCGCGGACGAGCGGTCCGTGGCCGGTCCGGACGGGACGGACCAGTGGTCTGCGGCCGGCCCGGACGGGTCGGGCGAGCGGTTCGTGACCGGCGCGGACGGGGTCCGGCTGTGCGTGGCCGAGTCAGGTGACACAGCCCTGCCGACGGTCGTGCTGCTGCACGGCTATCCGGACAGCAAGGAGGTGTGGTCGGACGTCGCCGCGCTGCTCGCCGACCGCTTCCACGTGGTCCGCTACGACGTGCGCGGGCACGGGCGCTCCGGCGTCCCCGATCCGCTCAGGGGCGGCTTCACGCTGGAGAAGCTGACCGAGGACTTCCTCGCCGTCGCCGGCGCGGTCAGTCCGGATCGCCCCGTGCACCTGGTCGGCCACGACTGGGGCTCGGTGCAGGGCTGGGAGTTCGCCACCGTGCCGGGTACCACGGGCCGCCTCGCGTCGTTCACCTCGATCTCCGGGCCGTGCCTGGACCACTTCGGCCACTGGATCAAGCGCCGGGTCCGCCGTCCCACCCCCCGCCGGGCCGCGCAGGTGCTCGGGCAGGTCGTCAAGTCCTGGTATGTGTACGCCCTGCACACCCCGGTGCTCCCCGAGCTGGCCTGGCGCGGTGCGCTCGGCAAGCAGTGGCCCCATCTGCTGGCCCGGGTGGAGAAGCTGCCTTCCGACCGGTATCCGACCGCCTCACTTCGCGAGGACGCCGCGAACGGGACCTGGCTCTACCGGGACAACGTGCGGCAGCGGCTCGGCCGGCCGCGCGCCGACCCCTACGCCCACGTGCCCGTGCAGCTGATCACCCCGACCGCGGACGCCTTCCTGTCCGAGCGCCTCTACGACGACCTGGACCACTGGGTGCCCCGGCTGACCCGGCACTCGCTGCCCGCCAAGCACTGGGTGCCGCGCTCGCGGCCGCAGCAACTGGCCCGCCGGATCGCCGACTTCGTCACCAGGGTGGAGGACACCGGCGCGGCGGTCGCCGGGCTGACGCCGGGGGTGGCGGCCGGGGCGGCGGCCGGCGCGTCCGGACCGGCCGCGGGGGCCGGGGCCGGCCCGGGGGCGGCCCTCGTACGGACAGGGAACGCGGGGAAGCTGCCGCCGTCCGTCCTGGGCAGAGCGCTTCCCGAGGCCAGGGAGCGGTTCGGCGGACAGCTGGTGCTGGTCACCGGGGCGGCCAGCGGGATCGGTAAGGCCACGGCACTGGCGTTCGCCGAGGCGGGCGCCCGGGTGGTGGCCGTGGACCGGGACGCCGGAGGCGTGGCGGAGACCGCCGAGCTGGCCCGGCGGATCGGTGCGCCCGAGGCCTGGCCCGAGACCGTCGACGTGTCCGACGCCGCGGCGATGGAGGAGCTCGCCGCCCGCACCTTCGACGGCTACGGCGTGCCCGACGTGGTGGTCAACAACGCGGGCGTCGGACTGGCCGGCTCCTTCCTCGACACCACACCCGAGGACTGGAAGCACGTGCTGGACGTCAACCTGTGGGGCGTCATCCACGGTTGCCGGCTCTACGGGCGGCAGCTGGTCGAGCGCGGCGAGGGCGGCCATATCGTCAACACCGCCTCGGCGGCGGCCTTCATGCCGTCCCGGGCACTGCCCGCGTACAGCACGTCGAAAGCCGCCGTGCTGATGCTCAGCGAGTGCCTGCGGGCCGAACTGGCGCCGCACGGCATCGGGGTGAGCGCCATATGCCCCGGCCTGGTGAACACCCCGATCACCGCCAGCGCCCGGCACGCCGGGGTCAGCGACACGGAGCAGGCACGCCGCCGCGACCGGAGCGCCCGGCTCTACCGGTTGCGCAACTACCCGCCGGAGAAGGTCGCCAGGGCGGTCGTCAAGGCGGTGCTGCGGGACACCGCCGTCGTCCCGGTCACCCCGGAGGCCCGCGGCGCCCGGCTGCTGTCCAGGCTGTCACCGGGCGCGCTGCGGGCGTTCGCCCGTGTCGACCCGCCGCTGTAGCGGCCCTCGGACACCTTCGCCCTTCAGCCACCGGGAAGGAGGCCACACCCGTGAGTCACCCGATCAAGCCGCGCCGGGTCACGTTCGACTGGAAGCAGACCCCTCTGCACTGGATTCCGGACGAGCCGACCGCGACGCACGTCATCAACGTGCTGCATCTGCTGCTGCCGGCCGGCGAGCGGTGGTTCGTGAAGGTGTTCAAGGAGGCGCTGCCCCTGGTCACCGACGAGCGATTGCTCCAGGACGTCAAGGGCTTCATGGGCCAGGAGGCCACCCACAGCGTGCAGCACGCGTATGTGCTTGAGCACCTGGCCGAGCAGCGTCTGGACACCACCGCCTACACCCGCCAGGTGGAATGGATGTTCGACGTGCTGCTCGGCGAGAAGCCGCCGTGGGGGATGCCGATACCGCGGCGCGAGTGGCTGCGGTTCCGGCTGTCGCTGATCGCGGCGATCGAGCATTTCACCGCGGTGCTCGGCGACTGGATCCTGGACGCGGAGGCGCTGGACGGCGCGGGGACCGACGAGGTCATGCTGGATCTGCTGCGCTGGCACGGCGCGGAGGAGGTCGAGCACCGGGCGGTGGCGTTCGACATGTACCAGCACGCGGGTGGCGGCGGTGCGGCGCGCTATCTGCGGCGGGTGGAGGGGATGGCACTGGCCTGGCCGACACTGTTCTACCTGTGGACGGCGGGCGCCCGGTATCTGCTGCGGCACGACCCGCAACTGGCCGGCGGGAGGTATCGGTTCAGGGACCACCGCAGCGCCGCCCGCCGCGGGCTGCTGCCGTCCTGGGCGTCGCTGCACGCCGCCATGCCACGCTATCTGCGCCGGTCGTACCATCCGTCGCAGGAGGGTTCGCTGAGCAGGGCGGTCGAGTATCTGGCCGTCTCCCCCGCGGCCCGGGCGGCCGCCGGGCCGGCCGGCGGTGCGGCGGCCTCATGACGACCGAAGGATGACGACGAGCGAGTGAGGGCCACCAGGTGAGCACCGCCACCGACGCCGGGCAGGGCGCGTACCGGATCGAGGATCTGTCCCGGCTGAGCGGGACCACGGTCCGCACCATCCGGGCGTACACCGACCGCGGTCTGCTGCCGAAACCGGAGCGGCTCGGCCGGGCCAACGTCTACAACGACGCGCATCTGGAGCGGCTGCGGCAGATCGCCGATCTGCTGGAGCGCGGCTACACCCTGGCCAGCATCAAGGAGTTGCTGGCGGCGTGGGACGCGGGCACCGGGCTCGGCGGGGTGCTCGGCCTGGTGGGCGAGGTGGACCGGCCGTGGTCGGACGAGCAGCCGATACGGATCGGCCTGCCCGAACTGATCGCCGCCTTCGGCGAGGTGGCCGACCTGTCGGCGGTGGAGGAAGCACTGCAACTCGGCGTGCTGGAGGCGGTGGCGGAGCGGGACGACCAGTTCGAGGTGCCCAGCCCCCGAGAGCTGGCGGTCGCGGTGGAGCTGCATGCCTCCGGTGTGCCGCTGGCCGCGATCACCGGCCATCTGCGGGAGCTGCGCGGGCAGGTGGAGCACATCTCGGAGCGCTTCCTCGATTTCACCACCGAACACGTCTTCCAGCGCTTCCTGCAACACCCGCCCGACGACGCGGAGGCGGCCGAGGCGGCGGCCCTGGTCCGCCGGCTGCGGCCGCTGGCCCAGCAGACCGTCGACGCGGAGCTGGCCCGCGCGATGCGGCTGCGGGCCACCGAGCACGTCCGCCGCCACCTCGGTGACGCCCTCCCGCCCACCGCGACAGGTCCGGCCGGACCTGAACCGGCGGCCGGACCCGGGCAGCCCCTGCGGCCCCCCGAGCCCGCAGGGCCGGCCGCGCCGGTCGCACCGCCCCGGCCGCACCAGGCCCCGGTGCAGGTGCCGCTGCCCGCCGCGACGGTGGCCGCCGTCCGGGCGCTGGTCGGCCCGGCCGGCGTCGCGGCCTTCGTGGCCGCCGCAGCCGACCGCGAGGTCGCCGCCCGCCGGATGGACGCCCTCGCCTCCGGCGGCGGCCCGGGCACCGACGGCGGGTGAGCCGGCGGGCTCAGCGCGCGGGGTCCGGCAGACGGGCGAGCAGGTGCTTGTCGGTCACCACGGCCAGCGACAGGGTGCGGTAGCCGACGGAGGCGAACAGCACGGTCAGCTTGCCGTCGCCCTCGCTCATCACCTCGCCCTCACCCCACTGCTCGTGGCGGACGCGCACGCCGGGCTGGTAGGGGTGGGACGGGCTGCCGGCGTCGGCCTGCTCCTTGGCGGGAGCCCCGCCGCCGGACCTGTCGCGCCGGATCCGCATCCGGCGGCCACGCGCGGCCGCCGGCTCCTCGGCGGCCTCCGCCCGGCCGTCCCGCACGCCCGGGCCGTCGAGGGCGCCCGCGGTCCGGCCGGTGCAGTTGTCGCACGCCCCGCAGGGAGCGGTCACGGTCTCGCCGAAGTAGCCGAGCAGGAAGCGGCGCCGGCAGTCGACCGTCTCGGCGTACCCCCGCATCATCTCGACCCTCGACTGCTCCAGCTTGCGGTGCGTGGCGTCGACGGCCAGCGCGGCCTCGACGGCGGAGTCGACCGCGTCCTGGTCGTCGGAGGCGGCCGAACCGGTCCAGCGGCTGCCGTCGCGGGCGGTGTGGACGGCGCCCGCCTCCTCCAGCAGGTTCAGGACCGCGGACAGCCGGGTCGCGGTCATGTCGCACTCGGTCCGCAAAGCGGTCGCGCCCAGCGGGGCACCCTCCTTCCGCAGCCGCTCGGCGACCCGGCCCAGGGCGTCGGCGTCCGGCGCTCCCGCGGCGAAGAAGCGCTGCAGGCCCAGGTCCTTGGACCGGTAGGCCAGGATCGCCCGGGCCGACGCCCCGTCGCGGCCCGCCCGGCCGATCTCCTGGTAGTACGCGTCCAGCGACCCGGGTACTGACGCGTGCAGCACGAACCGCACATCCGCCTTGTCGATGCCCATCCCGAACGCCGAGGTCGCCACGACGACATCCAACTCGCCCGCGAGGAAGCGGTCCTGGACGCCGCTGCGGTCGCCGGCCGTCCGCCCGGCGTGGTAGCTCTCGGCGGCCAGCCCGAGTCCCGACAGTTCCTCGGCGATGGTGTCGGCGGCCCGCCGGGTCGCCGCGTAGACGATGCCCGGCTTCTCCTCGACGGCAGCCCGTTCGACCACGAAGCGGTCCTTGAGTGCCTCGTCCTGGAATGCCGCCACCTCCAGGCTGATGTTGGGCCGGTCGAAGCCGGCCACGATCTCCACCGGGTCGTGCATGCCGAGGCGTTCGGCGACGTCCCTGCGCACGGGGGCCGCCGCGCTCGCGGTCAGCGCAAGCACCGGCGGATTCCCCAGCCGCTCGCGCGCGTGCCGCAACCTCAGGTAGTCCGGGCGGAAGTCGTGGCCCCAGGCGGACACGCAGTGCGCTTCGTCCACCACGAGCAGCCTGGGCTGCGCAGCGGCGAGCCGGTCGAGCACGTCGTCCTTGGCCAGCTGTTCCGGGGCGAGGAAGACGACGTCGATCGAGGAGGCGCTGATCCTGTCCCACGCGGTCTCGTTGTCGCTGCGGCGCTGGGCGGAGTTGACGGCCGCCGCGCGCAGGGCGCCGGAGTCCAGCAGCCCCTGCATCTGGTCGCGCTGGAGGGCGATCAGCGGCGAGACGACGACCACCGGCCCGCCGAGCAGCGCGGCCGGCACTTGGTAGATCGCGGACTTCCCCGCCCCGGTCGGCATCACGGCGATCACGTCGCGGCGCTTCATCACCGCCTTCATCGCCGTCAGTTGGGCCGGACGCAGCCTTTCCCAGCCGAAGACCCGGCGCGCGGTGCCGCGCAGCCGGCGGGACGAGAGTGCGAACATGCTTCTCCTCGGAGGTCCGGGCATCGAACTGCTGTGTGCCTGGCGGCTACCCAGGCACAGCCGGATATCGCCTCACGACCCGCCACTGCCGCCGAGCGGCCGCCGGAGCAGGCCCGCACCGGAAGCCGGAAGCCGGAAGCCGAAAGTCCGAAGCCGGAAGCCGGAAGCCCGGACGTTGGCCCCGGTCGCCCCGGGGAAGGCGGGCGGAATGGGAGAGGTCAAGGTCGGTACGTGCTCGTGGACGGACAAGGCGCTGGTCTCCAGCGGCTGGTATCCGCCGGGCCACCGCGACGCCGAGGGCAGGCTGCGCCACTACGCCACGCAGTTCCCGGTGGTGGAGGTGGACGCCACCTACTACGGGCTGCCCAGCACCCGCAACAGCCTGCTGTGGGCCGAACGCACCCCGCCTGGCTTCCGGTTCAACGTGAAGGCTTTCTCCCTGCTCACCGGGCACCCGACACGCCCGGCCGCGCTGCCCCCCGAACTGCGCCCGGCCCTGGCCCGGCAGCCGGGCCGGGGCGGCACCGACCCCGATCTGCTGGACGAGGTGTGGGACAGGTTCAGCGGCGCCCTCGAACCGCTCCGCCGGGCCGACCGCCTGGGCACGCTGCTCTTCCAGTTCCCGCGGCAGCTCGCGCCTGGCAGGCCGGGGGCGGAGTTCCTGCGCCGGTGCCGCGAGCGCGCCGCGGGGTGGCCGGTGGCCGTGGAGTTCCGGCACCCCGGCTGGTGGCGCGCCGAGCACCTCACCGCGACGGCCGCACTGCTGACCGACCTGGACGTGTCCGCCGTGGCCGTCGACATGGCACAGACGCTGCCCGGCTCCGTTCCCCCGGTCGCCCGGGTCACCGCCCCGGAACTCGCCGTGGTCCGCTTCCACGGCCGCAGCCAGGCCTGGGGAACGGGCACGAAGGAGGACAGGTTCCGCCACTCCTACACGCCCGGGGAACTGTCCGAGTGGACCCCGCGGATCCGCTCCCTCGCCGAGCAGGCCCGCGAGGTGCACGTCCTGTTCAACAACTGCTGCGGCGACGCGGCTGCCCGCGCCGCCCAGTCGATGCGCACCCTCCTCGACCTCCGGGCACCGGTCGCGGGCTGAGCGCGCGCCCTGCCTGCGGCGTCACCACGGGCTGCGGTCCGGGTCGTAGCTGCGGAGAATTCCTACGAACCGCTCCAGCACCGCCAGTTGATCGTCGCGCAGCGAACCGCTGTTGAAGTGCATCACGGTGTTGCGGACGTCTTTCACATGCCGCAGCAGACCGACGAAGTGCGGGCGGTCGACCCCCGGCCAGTTGAGTTTCTTCCACCGCACCTCGTCGTCCAGCAGCCGGATGTACTCCCCGAACATCAACTGGTCGACACTGCGTCGGCGGCGATCCTTGTGCACCTGTCTGACGTCGTCCTCGCCGAATGCGCGACCGAGGCAGCGGCGAAGCCGGCGCTCGATCTCGCCGAGGGTGAAGAAAGGACCCGCGATGGTGACGAACTCGGAAGCGAGGTCCGCGGTGGTGACGACGCCGACCAGTTCGCCCGCGCCACTGCGGACCAGGACGAAGCCGTGAGCCTGGATGAAGGGCAGCGCGGAGAGCAGATGCGCCGTGGCGTCCACGACGTGGTATTCGCTGGTGAGGGCGTTCACCACGCTCGGGGCGCGTCCCGTGGCGTGCATATGGGCGATCGACGCCCAGCTGATCACACCCTGCAGCGTGCCGAGCGAGTCGAGGACGGGCACTTGGGAGTAGCCGCGCTCGGCCATGATTCCCATGGTGCGCGCCAGCGAGTCCTCGGGTACGACGGAGGTCACGCCGTTTCCGGCGCTGGAGATGGCACCGACGCGCAGACCGGTCTGGGGCAACAAGCCGACAGGATCTTCCCCCTGCGTCTCCTCCGCGTGGCCGGACGCGGGGTCGCTCCCGGCGTCGTCCGCGGCGGCACCCGGCGTCGCCGGCGCCTCCTGAGGGGCGCGGCGCGCGTCGGAAGCACCGGGCCTCGCGGTTCCCCCGGGACGCCCGTCCCGTTCCCCTGCCGTCAGCTCGCCCGGATCGCTCGGCGGCGTGGGAGAGCCGCCGTCGAGCGGGAGAACGACGATCTCCTCGTCGAGCGGGCCGACTGAGAAGTCCGGCTCGGTCCGCAGACCGGCGTTGGCCAGATCAAGGGCTATCCGGGAAACCACGGCATGGTTGCGGACTCGGGCGTCCCAGAGCTCGAGCAGGCGACGCCGACTCATCGGGGTGCCCGTGATGATGCCCGCCGGCACGATCAGCTCATCCAACGCCACTGTCCGCTCCCTCGCGGACCACGGCCTTGCCCATCGCCCGCTCGACGAGACCGAGCAAACGCTGGGCCCGGTCGCGGTAGAACGCGTCGAAGTCATCGGCGCGCAGGGCACGGGGGTCGATGTGATGGGTCCCGATCACGTCGTCGAGCCAGTCGCTGCTGGTACCCGTCTCCTTCTCCAGCGCCGACAGGTACACGGACGGCGAGTTGACCCCGATGGTCTGGGAGACCCGGTACGAGAGCGCCGTCTTGTTGACGATGCTCGCCATCCGGACCGGGTCCGGCTCGTTGCGGAGGAACCACGCCCTGGGGAAGATCTGCCGGATGTCGACGGTCCAGCCGGCCAGGTTCTGCTCGCTGATCACCTCCTCCGGGTAGGCCCAGTCGACCGCGCCTTCCTTCATCAGCAGCGCGTGCATGCCCTTGTAGGCGGCGCTGTTGCGTGAGTTGAGCCGGTGGAGTCGCTGCTCCTGGAACGACGCCTCGGAAATGGTGTCGGGTTCGGGACCGCCGTCCGCCAGCCATGCGACGACCTGCTCGACGTCGCGGACGAAGCGGGTGTCCGTCACGCCGCCGTAGAGCTCCCCGAGAACTCCGCACCAGTACCAGCGCGACAGACCCTCCTGTACGGCCGGCTCGTCGCGCCTGTCACCGAGCAGCGCGACGATGGCGGCCAGCGGGACCAGTTGCGAGCCGTACGGCAGATCCCGCTCGCGGAAGACATACTGCGACGCCAGGAAACGGCCGGCCCAGGCGAACGCCTGCGTGACCACGGGAGCGAGCGCCGTGTAGTCGGACAGCGGGAGGTGGAGCAGATCACGGCGTTTGCAGCTGACCGCCGGCGGGCTGGCGGCACCCGGATTCCCGGCCAGGTAGCGCTTCTTGCGCTGCCACGTCTGCGTCAACGCGATCGTCTGCAGGAAGTCGAGGCTGGTGAGCCCGGTCTCCTGCCTGCTGTCCGCGTCGATGGAGCCGAAGACGGGATACGCGCCGCTGAGCGCGGACTTGGTCATCAGCCACTGCTGGCTGAGGCTGAAGTCCCTGCCGTGCTCCCGGGTGTAGCCGGCGTCTCCCGCGTAAGTCGCCGTGAGCAGCTCGAAGACGTTCAGCACGACGCCGCCGGTGTTGACCCGCTCGAAGACCGAGCACACCGCGTCCTTCCTGGTCTCCTTGGGAAGCCGGATCAGCGGCACCTTGAAGCCCTTGACCGTGTCGAGGACCTTCTCCTGGAACGCCGACCATGTGTCCCACCGATCCTCGGCGGCAGTGACGTAGGTGCGCTGCCACTTGCCGGAGCCATCGGCGTCGAAGATCAGGTTCAGCGGAAAGAAGCCCTCCCTGCATTCCGCCTCCCGGCTGGTCAGGTCGAGCAGCAGCCGGCCGAAGGGGCCCCGCACCAGACGATCCTCCGGAATCGACCGGATCGCCTCGTCCCGGTCGGCACCCTCTTCGACCGCCATGGAGATGTCGATGTAGTACCAGCGCCGTACCGGTTTGTTGCGGGCGTCGTTGGTCTCGACGGGCTGGTCGGACCGCAGCGCCTGGAAGAGGGAGGTGAGCCGCTGCTGGCCGTCCAGAAGGAGCTGCTCGGGAATGGTGCCGGGAACGACAGGAGTGCCGTAGAGGGGCCTTGCCTTGAACTGGGACTCGCCGCCCGTATCGAGCGTCATGGCCACGCCGAGCGGGTAGTCGAGCGTCACCGTGGCCAGAAGCGCCCTGATGCGATCGTCGTCCCACTTCCACTGTCGCTGGAAGTCGGGTAACTGGATCTTCCCGACGGCGACGTCCTCCAGCATCCTGCCCAGACTCGGGCCGTCCAGTGCCACCACGCCTGCTCCCGCTCCATGCTTGCCTCGCCCTTGCGTCGTCAGACACGCACACAAGCCGCTGACGGACACCTCATGTGGACGATCCTCCCGAACCGTGACCCCCTTGTGGGGTCCTTTCGTTCAAAAAATCCCCCGCTGACGGCAGCTGCGCCGGGCGGCCGTAGGTCCCGGTCATCGTCCTATGACGGAAAACCGTGTTGCTGCGAGGAGTGCCGTCGCGGTTGGGTTGGGGCTCCAAAGCCGTTACGGCCAAAGGGAGTTACATGTTCCGCATTTCCCGTGCACCAGGTGCTCGGCGTTCGCTCGCTGCGGCGGTCGCCACCGCCGCCGCTCTGGGCGTGGTCGGTCTGACCTCTCCGACGGCGACGGCACTGACGGCCGTCGGTACCAGCGGTCGAGACCTTCCCGGCGATCTGAACGGCGACGGCACGAACGACATCTGGACCACGGACAGCAGCGGCCTGCTGCTGACATACGCGGGACTGGGCGACGGGCGGTTCGCCGCGGCGACGTCGGGCGGCGGGACCTTCACCGACACCTCGGTCACCACTCGCGGCGACTGGGGCCAGGACGGGCACAACGACCTGGTGACCCTCGAACCCGGCCCGCAGGGCGACGGCAAGGTGCTGTGGGTCCGTCCCAACGACGGCACCGGGACGCTCGCGACCGCCGTCGACGGCGGGCCGCAGCGGCTGAGCGTGGAATGCCCGGCGGTGACCGGCCCCTCAGACGAGAACCCCGAAGGCTGCACCGTGGCGGACGACCACTGGCACGACGCGGACCAGGTCGTCGCGCCCGGCGACCTCAACGGGGACGACGCGCCCGACCTCCTGGTCAAGGAGGGCAGCTCGCTGTGGGTGTACTACGGCGACCGCGCCAGCAAGCGACTCGACATGCACGGCGCGCCGGTGCTGGTCGGCGCGAGCGGTTGGAACGGTGAGACCGTCGTCGCGCCCGGCGACCTCAACGGCGACGGGCTGCCCGACCTGCTGCTGCGGGACGACGCCACCGGCGGCCTGTCGCGCGTCTACGGAGCGGCGGGCAGCGTCGCGGGCATCCTCGACCCGACGTCCTGGGGCTCCCCGGGCGCGCGGGTGGCGGTCGGCACCGGGCCGACGGCCGCCGCCTATCCGGTCCTCGCCTCGTCCGGCGACATCACGGGGGACGGCGTCCCGGACCTGTGGGGCCGGGCGGCCAACAACGCCGTGACCGGCTGGCCGGGCAGGGTGAGCAGCGGCGACTGGACGGGGACGGGCAGGGCCTTCTCCATCAGCAGCAGCAAGCACCACCCGCACGACCGGTGACCGCGGACACCACGGCGTCCGTCCGGTGACCGCGGACACCACGGCGTCCGTCCGGTGACACCGGGGCGGTCCCGGGACCCGATTCGGGTACCGGAACCGCCCCGGTGCCGTCACCGGCGTCCGCCGACGAGGCGTCGACGGGGGCCGGTTCACCCGAAGGTGAAGGAGTACGCGCTCAGCCCCGGTGAGAACGTCAGCTTCAGCGTCCCGCTCCGCACGCCGCCGCCACCCACCACCGTGTAGATGTTCGGCGCCCCCGACACCTTGAAGGTCGTGGTCCGCCCCTCGAAGGCAGCGGTGACCGTTCCGGTACCGCCGACGTCCAAGTAGACGTCGTCCGCCGAGAAGTTCAGCTCCATGGCGGCCCGGCCGCCCGAGGTCAGCGCCTGGCTGCCGACCGACCACGTACCGCCGAGGGCGAACTCGTCGGCCGGTACCGACCCCGGCAGTTCGAAGGACTGGGTGCCGGACCGCAGCGGCCCGTTGGCCACGCCCAGGGCGCGATCCGCACCCAGGTACAGCTCCGGGGTCTCGTTGGGATCGGTGGGCGTCCGGTCCGGCACATCGGTCGCCTTGGCCAGCGCGACGCCGGGGTGCGCGGCCGTGAGCAGCTGCCGGATCAGCGACTCGTCACCGCCGTAGTCGCCCTCGCCGATCGACACGTGCCGCACCTCGCCGGTCGCGTCGATCAGGTAGGAGGCCGGCCAGGAGTTGTTGCCGAACGCGTCCCAGGTGCTGTAGCCGTTGTCGAGCGCCACCGGGTACGCGATGTGCAGCCGCGCCGCCCCGGACTCGACATTCGCCGGCACGTGCTCGAAGGCGTACTCCGGGGTGTGCACGCCCACCACCACCAGCCCGTTCTTCTGATACTCCTGATACCAGGCGTTGGTGTGCGCGATGGCCCGCTGGCAGTTGATGCAGGAGTACGCCCAGAAGTCGACCAGCACCACCTTGCCCTTGAGGTCGGCCTGCGTCAGCGGCTTGTCACCGGGGGTGTTGAACCACTGCTGGATGCCGCTGAAGCCGGGGGCCTTCCCGCAGTCGAGCAGTTGGGCGCCCGGGGTGTTCGCGCAGGCCTGGAGCGCCGCGCTCTGCTGCGGTCCCAGCCCCTGGACCGTCCCGGAGTCGTCCAGTGCCTGGTTGATCTTGGCGGTGTAGTCGGGGATCGCCCGCTGGAGCACGTCGGTGACGTTGAAGGTGAGCGCGACGGCCAGCCCGATGACGACCAGCCCGGCGGCGAACCGCACCGAACGCTGCCGCTCGCGGAACGCCCGCACCCGCTCGGCGACCCCCCGGCCGGCCAGCGCGAAGAACAGCAGCGGCGCCGCGGTCCCCACCGCGAAGGCCAGGGTCAGCGCGACCGTCTGCACCCCGATCCGGTGCGTGGCCCCCGCCACCGTGATCGCGGCAAGCACCGGCCCGGCGCACGGCACGTACACCGCTCCGAGCGCCAGCCCGAGCACGAACCCGCCGTGCCCACCGCTGACCTGGCGCCGCCCCACCCAGGAGAACGGCCGTTCCAGCAGATCCTGTATCCGGGGGAACATCATGGCGACGCCGAGCGCGGTCAGCACCACCAGGCCCGCCCAGCGGATGGTGTCCGACGGCAGCGGCAGCGCGCTGAGCACGAGGGTGCCAAGCAGGGTGAACACGCTGAAGCTCACGGAAAGTCCGGCCACCACCAGATACGGCCGCCGTTTGCTGCCCGCCTCGCCGGGCGCCGCCGCCCCCGCGGTCAGGAAGACCACGGGCAACACCGGCAGCACACACGGCGAGATGCCGGTGACGAATCCACCCACCAGCCCGATCAGCACCAGCGTGACCACAGCGACCTCCGAGAGCGACCAGCCGCCACGGTCCGGGTCAAGGGCGCGTCCGGTGCACTTCGGAGGGTAATGCCGACCCCTGTGAACAGCGGCTCCCGGCCCCAGCGGTCACCACTCCGTAAGATCTCGCGGCCCCGCCGCTGCCGCGGGTGGACGTCGGGGTGTCGCCTACACCTACGGTCATCTGTCGTGGCGGACCTTCAGGGACAAGCCGTGGTTCGGGCCGTGCCGACGCTGACGGCCGCGGCGGCCGTCACGGAGCGGATCCGGCTCGGGACGCCGGTGACCTCAGTCAAGCCGCGTTCATGCATCACGAGCTGACTTGCGGTTCTGCGGCTCAGAGGCTGATGAGCCCGATCTGCTTGCCGCACAGGCGGGCCACGCAGTCGATGTCCGACGTCAGGATGACCACCGGGCCGGGCTGCCGCAGGGCCGTCTCGGCGACGGTCGCGTCGATGGCGTACTTGTGACCGTGAAGGCCGGTCGTCTTGAGCAGCCTCGCCGCTTCCTTGGCGGTCTGCTCGGTGACCGGCTCCACCTTGACCCGGGACAGTGCCCACTGAAGCCGGGGCGTGTTCACGCGCGAGTGACTGACCTCCACGATGGTGTTCGCGCTGATGACCAGATCCGCGCCCATCTCGTGAAACACCTTCAGCAGGCCGAGGACTTTCCGTTCTTGGGCGACCCAAGCAGACAGACCCTCGCTGTCCAGGACCACAGATTCGATGTGCTGACTCACGCTGCGCTCGCGCCGCCCGCGATCTCCGTCGCCTCCGCGATACGCGCTCGGGCCTCGGCCAGTTCCTCTTCGCTGAAAGAACCGTGCTCGTCCTCGTAGCTCCGCAGATCGGCCCCGAGCAACTGGTGCCTGATCTGACGGGCGACCGCTTCGGCCACATAGCCGGAGACGTTGTCGGTGAGCTTCCTCAGCTCGGCCACCTGCTCGGTCGGCAGCGTGACCGTGATCCGGGTCGTGTCAGCCATACGGCGAGCATACCGCAGTATGCAGGTAAGCGGGCTTCTTCTCGGTCGCCGGGTGTGCAGCCTGTGAAGCTACCGGCATGCGCTCAGCGCGGCCGGCCGCGGAGCAGCTCACTGAGCCGGTCACCGATCACGGAGACTCCCGGGCGCGGCTCGCTCTCGTAGTACCAGGGTTTGCGTCGGCGCAGCAGGGCGTCGCCGTGCTCGCTCCAGGTGAATCCGGGCTGCCGCAGGAGTCTGCGGAAGACCGTGTCGACGTTCTGCGGGTGTGCGGCGGTCAGGCGGCGGATGGGCAGCGGCGTGATCGTCTCCTCGCGCAAGTACGTGCGGAGCAGATCCTGATGGTGCTTGCGGCCGGCCAGGTCGGGGTTGGCGAAGAGATCCAGCAGCGACCCGTAGTCCGCGTAGAAGTTGAGCCCGTCGACCTGGTCGTAGATGACACCCACGGTGTCCGACTCCGCCAGTTCGGGCGGCAACGTGAAGAGGGGCAGGCCCGGGGCGGGCCGCCGCTTGCCTCGGGTGGGGCCGGGCCGTTGCCCCGCGGCAACCTCCCACCTGTTGCGGTAGTAGGCATTGATGCGGTCCTCGGTCTCTTCGGGCGCGAGGATCAGTTCGTCGCTGCCGAAGAACTCGGCGAACGCGACCCGGTCCTCCCGCATCGAGCGCCATCCCTGCTCCACCTTCTCCGGATTGCGGAAGACCAGGTCGGGTTGGCTGGTGGCCAGATCGAGGGCCGCAGCGGCGATCTCCGGCGCGGCGGCCCGGGGGTAGGAGGACATCACACCGGAGACGAGCCATGCGCCGGGTGCCGTCGGCAGGGCGACCAGCCGGGCGCCCACGAAGCCTCCTTCGGTGACGCTCCGGAAGGCCGATCGACCGGCGTTGGCGTACGTCCGGTACTCCAGGTCGTCCAGCAGGTTGAGCAGGCGCAGGCACTCGCCGTCCTTGCCCCGCACCTCGAAAAGCCCCTCCACCGGATCGCGCCACGCCAGGACCATCCGCCGGTCGGCTTCGGACAGAGCTGTTCGCCGAGTGACGAAGCGGTCGGCGACCGTGCTGCCATCAGGCAGGCGGTACTGCACCAGGAAGTGGTCGATGACGTTGATCGCGGTCGCCTCGTCCAACACGCCTTCAGGGCCGCCGGCCTCCGCCAAGAGCGGGTCGAGGAAACGCTCGAAGGCGTGGCTCTCCCCGAACGCGACGAGCTCTTCCTTCAGCTCGGCGCTGCGCCGCAGGGCGTGGGCGAGATCTGGGAAGGTGTTCATGTCGTGCTCCGATGCGCTTCGGCTCTCGTCCGGGTCCGCTTCCTCAGCATCCGGCCCAGCGCCGGTACGCCTCGACCCAGCCCGCCCCGTCCGGAGCCGGTTCCGGCAGGGGCAGTTCAGCCAAGCCGATGTCCTGCCGGAACTCCTCCCGGACGCAACGAGCAACCATGCGGGAGTCGTTCGTGAGGTCGATCTCGACCACTGTCACCTCGACGCCCAGGACGGTCGTGGTGAAAGGAACCGTCAGGTGCTCATCAATGGCCGCCAGGAATACGTTGACCGCCTCGATCTCGTCGTACGTGTCGACGGTCGCTTCCTCGATCAGCGCGTCCAGTTCGGCGCCGCTCCTTGTGCTCACCTCAGCCACGGTAGCGAGCGGTGCGCGCTCGGTGGGCCGCGTTCCTCAGACGAAGTGGCCGACTGTTCCGTGCGCCGACGCCTTGCGGGCAGGCTGAAGCGCGGCGCGGTGGCGTCCGACACAGGACCGCCGGCACGGCGCAGCCATGCCTCGTCCCTGCTGCGTGGTCCCTTGCTCGTCAGGTCGTGTGCATGCGACTGAGCACTGTGGTTCGCCGATCTACCGCTGGCACGAGCAGGGCCGGGAGGTGTGGCGGCGGGCCGAGGAGCTGGGGTTCCACGCCGCCTACACCTACGACCACCTGTCGTGGCGGACCTTCAGGGACGGGCCGTGGTTCGGGGCCGTCCCGACGCTGACGGCTGCCGCCGCCGTCACCGAGCGGGTGCGGCTCGGCACCCTCGTGACGTCGGTCAAGCCGCGTTAACGCATCACGAGCTGACCTGCGGAATCGCCTCGAGTCTGCGGCTGATCGGAGGCTAAGGCGAGCGGAGGTCGGTGAGGAGCTGATCGATGAGGTGTTCTTCCTCGACCCTGACGCGATGGTGGCTGATGGCCTCGCCGAGGGCCGGGTCCCAGGGCGTGGGAACGGGAGATCCGGTGGTGAGGGGGCTCCCGAGGCTCCGTTCGACGGCGGCCAAGTAGGAGACGGCGTCGTAACGCCATGGCGTGGCGCCGAAGAGACGCAGGACGCCGGTGGCGATGCGGATACCGCCCCAGTCGAAGTCGCCGTGGAAAGCGAGGCGGCACCCCCGGTCTCGGAGGTGTCGCAGCAGGCAGCGGGCGGCAGCTGAGAGAGTGCCCTCCGCGCAGACCAGTGGAGGGCAGCCGGGGCCGAGTTCGTCGGCCGCGGCGGCGAGCACTGCCGGGTTCTCGCAGATCCGCACGACGTGCTCGTCGAGTCCGAGATCGGGTACCTGCCGGACCAACTGGCGCAGCGTCAGGACGCAGGGTTCCCCGCCTTCCCGCGCAGCGGCGAGCACGCGGCCGACCGTGCCACGGGGGGAGCCGGGCAGGCCCAGGACAAGGACCCGGGAGGAGAGCTCGTCCAGGGCGACTCCGACGGCGGCCCATGCGGCTCGGCGGCCTTCGGCGCCGGCGGTCGTCGCGGCGGGTAGTTCGGCGAGATGCCGGACGCCGGACAGGACAAGAGTGGTGAGAGGGCGCCCTTCGTCCAGCGCGTGGGCGTCGCCGAGGGCGCGGGCAGCGAGAACCGGGAGGGCGAGGCCGTCGGACGGCAGCAGGGCCAGCACCCGTACGATGTCGGCGGCGAGTTGCCGTGCGGTCGCGGGGTCGCTGCCGGAGAGCCGCTTGAGCAGTCCTGTCGCCGCCAGCATGGCAGGCCAGGAGGCGAGTTCAGGCCGGTCCGTGACGGCGGGTTGGTCGAGTTCTGCCAGCACCTGCTGCCAGGAGGCGGCGAGCGCGGCGTCCTGGGCCCGCTTGTCGCCTATCGGCCCGGTGAGCGCGACGACCGCTGCGGCCAGGCCGTCCGGGCAGGCCAGGGACTCGCGCAGGACGCGATCGACCTCCGCCAGCGGCACGGTCAAGGAAGCGCCCGCGCGCAGTCGACGCCCGAGCAGCGCCTCGGCCGCGCGGCGCTGCCCGGGGGTGGCGGACCGGAGGGTGGCCGAGGCGTCCAGGGGCCGACCGGCGGCTATGCGGTTGCGGACACGCTCCAGCAGCCAGGCTGTCTCCGGGCCGCCGAGCAGGCGTTGCAAGCGAGGAAGGTCCATGGTCAGGCCGGCAGTGTCTCCTGGCGCTGGCCCGGCAACTCGGGATCGCGGGCACGACTACGCTGCCGGCCATCCCACTCCCAGCGGGTGACCAGGACGGCGGCGACCCCGTCCACGCGGGACAGTTGGGCGATCGCCAGGCCCGGGACCTGGGGGTAGCAGCCCCATTCACGTTCGGACGTCATCACCACGTCCAGGTCGAAGGCGGCGAGGAGGCCGAGGGACTTGGCGCGGGAATCGTCGTCCACGCCGGCGAACGCCTCGTCGAGAGTGACCAGGCGAGGGGCGTGAGGGTTGCCGGCCGAGGCGTAGTGGGAGGACGCGGCGGCGAACAACGGCAGGGAGACGGACAGCACCCGCTCGCCGCCCGAGGCCGGTCCGGCGGCCGACTGCCACCTGCCGTGCTGATGGCGTTCGATACCGAACTCGTGCCAGGCGCGGTAGTCGAGTGCCGCGGTGAGATGTTCCAGCCAGGTGCCCGCGGGGTTGTCGTTGCGGGCACGTTCGATCTGAGCCTGGAGGAACTCGCCGAGTGCGCTGCGGTCAGCGGCCGTCCAGGCGTCCGAGGACTGGCGCAGCAGGCGGCCGCGGGCGGCGGACAGTCCTCCGGGGGCGTTGCGGGCGGGCCGCCAGACGAGGCGCAGCAGCATGCCGGTGCTCGTCGGGCGGTGCCTCAGCTCCTCATTCATCCCCAGCACCTGGTGTTCCGCGGCGCTGACCAGTTCCTGGAGCGTCCCTGCGACCTCGGTGATCAGATGGTTCTCCAGGATCTCCTGCTCACGGGCGGAGAGCAGCTCCCTGCGGTCGCCGACCTCTGTGCCCAGGGCGGCGGCGAGTTCGGGAACGGAACGCTCGCGGCCCTGGAAGACGATGTCGACGACCAGGCCGTCCTCCAGCATCCGGGCGGCGGCGGTGTGGCCGTGACGCGCAAGCGCGTCGGAGAGGTCCTTCAGTTCCTCGGTGATCCTGCGCTGCACCTGGTCCCAGGCCGGGTCGGAGTCATCCACGGCTTCCAACTCGTTTTCCACGGCGCGGGCGAGGCGGACCGCGGGTTCGGGCGCCCAGGAGTCGGTGGTGACCTCCAGGTCGGGCAACGCGACAGCGAGCAGGCCGGTACCTGCGAAACGGCGGAAGGTGTCGATGGCCTCGGCACGGGTCCGTACCGTCTCTTCGATCTCGGTACGGACGCGGGAGCGCACGGCGTCCGCGGCGGCCCGGAAGCCGACGGCGGCGTCCTGCTCACGGCGGAGGGCGCGCTCGCCCTCGTCGCATTCGCGCAGCGCGACGGCCACCTCGGTGAGTTGGCGTTGCAGGTCGGCCACGGCGGCGCCGACCGTCGCGGCCAAGGTCTCGTGGCGCTCCCGTGCGGCGACGGCCTCACGGGCCGCGGCGCGGGAGCGTTCGGCGAGTTCGGCGGTGTGCTCGGCGGCGCGGGCGTGGTCGGCCTGCTCGGCGGCCACGGTCGCACGGGCGGCGCGGGTCTCACGTACGGCGGGCCAGAGCGCGGCCAGGGACTCGCGGTAGCGGGCGAGAGCATCGCGCAGGTCACGCAGACAGCCGCCGGTGCTGGGGAGGTCGAGTTCCTCGGCGAGGGAGTGCAGTTCGGTCATTGCCCGGTCGGCGGCGGCGGTCGCTTCGGCGGCCACGTCATCGGCCGCTTCGCGCCGCTGGGTGGCACGGGTGTACTCACGGTGGGCGGCTGACACGGCGGCGTGGGCGTCGCGCAGAGCGGCGTCGTCAGGCAGCGCGGCCTGTTCAGCCGCCAGGACCCGATAGTCCGCCTCCAGGCTCTCGCCGCGTGCAGCGAGTTCGGTGAACGTGCCCTCGAGTCGGGCGATCTCCGCTTCGACGAGGGCGAGCCGGGCGCGTCTGGCCTGTTCCCGGGCGCCCTCGCCGAGATATTCCGCGGCCGGCTTGGACCAGGCGCCGGTGAGGGCGCCGAGGCGGAACCGGCCGTCGAATGCGAGCCAGGTGCCGGTGCCGGGGAGTTCATCGCCCGGAGCCAGCAGGCCGATGCCCGCCAGCACCCGGGCGATCAGCTCGTCCGGCAACTCCGCCACCGCCGGGTCGGCCCGGTCCGCAGCGGGGCGCAGCAGCACCGCAAGCGACGGGCCGTCCACCGGAGCCCCCGCGGTCGCGAGGGTGTCCCCGACGTCGGCGGAAACCACCGTGCCGTCCGGGCCGACCCAGGCGTCCAGCAGACCGGAAGCTTCCAGCGCCGCTTCCAGACCGGCCCGCTGGGTCGCCGTCAGGGAGTCGTCGGCGAAGTCCACCAGGCGCCACAGCGGCGCCCCCGGGCGGTCCCGCCTGGCCTCGGCGGATCGGGTGTGCGGGGCGAGCGGTCCGCGCTGGCCCCCGGCGCGCAACTCGGCCAGCTCGACCAGCAGCCGGTCGTGGCTCTCCCGCGCCTGCCGCTGCTCGGTCTCCAGCGCCGCGCGGCGCCGGGCGAGTTCCGCGCCGACCTCCGCCGCGGCCTGCTGGGCGGCCACCCGGGACGGGTCGGCGCCGACCAGGGTCTCGACCCATCGGGCCAGCTCGTCGAGCGTGCCCTCCAGGCTTGCCGGGCGAAGCAGGGAGCATCCGGCGAAATGCACGCGGACCGCCGCCAGGTGGTTCTGGCCCGCGCGCGTCGTGCCCTCCTCGGAGTCCGCCCTCATCTCGGCGCGGTGGGCCAGTTCGCCTTCCGCGTCCTCCAGCACGCGCCGCGCCCGGTCGAGATCGTCCGCCGCCACCTGCGCGGTGGCCACCTGCTTCTCGACCAGGGCAACCGACCGCAGCCGGCGATCGGTGAACTCGTCCACGGCGCGTTGTACGGTCTCCGGGGTCTTCTCCTCGGCCAGGGGAAGGACCACCCGGTCGGCGTGCTCGCGCTCCAGCCCAGCCGCCTCCGCCGCCTCGCCGGACAGGGCGAGTACAGTCTCCGAGGCCCGCTCGGCGGCCTCGGTACGCGACCGCGCGGCACCGAGCCGGTCGGCGGATCTGGCCAGGTCGCCCTCCGCCCTGAGAGCGTCGGCCGCGGCGCGGCCGGCGTCCCGCACGGTACGCCCGGCCAGCTCGGCGGCCTGCTCCAGCTCACGGGCGCTGCGCATCTCGGGACCGGCCCGCAGCACCTCGTCCCTGGCCCGCAGACCGGCGCGCTGTTGCCCCAGCTCCTCCGCTCGGGCCTCGGCCCCGGCAAGCGCCTCGACGGCCATCGTGAAGTCGTGCTCAGCGGCGTTCAGCTCGGTGCGCAGGGCTTCGTAACGCGAATGCTGTCCCCGGGGCGCACGGGCTTTGCGGCGGGCGGCGACCCGCGCATACCGACGGTAGTGCTGAAGAAAGGCGTCCGCCGCCCGCTCGGCCGCCACCATGACGGCCAATTGCTCCTTCTCCTCGTCCAGGGAGCGGAACGCCTCGGCGACATCCGCCACCACGGCCTGGTCCATCGGCGGCAGCGACTCGGTGAGCGCCTGGGAAAGCGCCTTCTCGCTGGGCCGCTTGGACAGCTGCGGCTGACGCAACTGGATCAGCAGGTCCACCAGGGCCGCATAGCGCTGCTCGCCGAGCCCGAACAGCGCCTCGTCCACCGCCCGGCGGTAGGAGCGGGCCGAGTCGTACACCAGTCCCCGGCCGTCCGTCGCATCGGCCAGCCGGTCGCGGCTGATCGCGGCGCCGGTGGAGTCCAGCAACCGCAGTTCCCCGCCCACCCGCTGGTCGGTCACGAAGTACCAATGCCGGGCGACACCGCGACCGGCCACGGCTTTCAGGCCACAGCCGAGGGTGGTGTAGCGGGCCGTACCGTCCTCGTCCAGACGGCCGAACTCGACCCAGGTGTACCCGAGCCGTTCGGGATGCGGGTGCTCGCCACCGAGCAGCAGGTTCCACTCCATGCGCTTCTTCGGATCGGCGTCGGGCTCCACCCGGTGCGATGCCAGGTCGCCGTCCAGCAGGAAGGGCAGGGTCAGGGCTAGCACCTTGGATTTGCCCGTGCCGTTGTTGCCCCGCATCAGCAGGCGGCCGTCGCGGAAGTGGAACTCCTCGACGTCGTAATAGAAGAGGTCGACCAGGCCGACCCGCAGCGGCTGCCAGCGGGAGCGGCCAGGGGCCGGCAATGGAGTTCCGGCCACGGTGCTCGTCACGCCCTCGTACCCTTCGTGCTCTTCGTGCCCTTCGCGGGCTTCTGTCGCTTCCTGCTCGGCGTGCTCTGTCCTGGTTCCAGGAGGACGGTCTCGCCGACCCGGTAGCGGTCCAGTGCCGGGCGCCCGCGGACCGCGTCCCCGCCGTCCGCCGCCACCAGGCCCAGCGCGGAAAGCCGTGCCACCGCCTGCTCGACCAGCTCGACCTCGGCGCCGGGGGTACTCGCGCTGCGCCGCCAGAATCCGGCGTGCTCCAGCGCCCAGCCGGCCACCAGCCGGTGCAGCTCGCCCAGTGTCACGCTGCCGCCCCTGCCCGCCAGGTACTCGGCGATCAGCAGGGCGATATGGCCGTCAGTGCCCTGCTCCGGCATCCGCAGATCGGTGAGGTCGTCGTAGGGGTCGACCATGGCGACGCCCTCGGCGCGCACCTCCGGTACGAGCCCGGTCAGCTCGCTGATCCTGCGTGTCAGGGCACCCCGCTGGGTGGTCAGGTACGCCCGCTCGGCATCGGACAGCTCGTCCAGGTACAGCACCGGATCGTCCAGCAGCCGCCGCGTCAGCGTGTGTCGCAACGCCCGGTTGCGCAGCTCGTCGCTGTCCGGCAGCACCTCGGCGTTGAGCTCGGCCAGCCGCTGCTCGAAGTCCACCGCGCGCACCGTGCTCGGGCCGCGCCGGGAGACCAGGAGGCCGGCCAGCACCCGGCGGTCCACGTCGTACAGGGCGTCACCGGCCGACTTGAGGAACGCGTCCTCGTCACCGGCGACCTTGGCCAGCACGCCCCAGTTCAGCAGCAGCCGGACCACCGCCACCAGATCGGTGCGCTGCTCCCGATCGGTCAGCGTGAAGACGACGCCGGCCTCCTCCAGCGCGGGGTCGGCCGCCGAGAGGACGACCTGCTCCGCCAGCCGCCCGAGTGCGATCTGGTGCTCGGCGCGCTCCAGGACCGCCAGGCACAGGCACACCAGCACGTAGCGCCGCCGGGAGAAGGGCAGCCCGGTGCGCTGGTCCCGCGCCGGATGGGTCGAATCGGCGTCCCGGCCCGGGACACGACGCAGCCGGGCCACTTCCGAGTCCACCAGCAGTGCCCAGCCCGTGTTGCGATCGAACCAGGTACGCAGCTCGGCTGCGTGCTGCCGGACCAGCCGGAAGTCGTCGCTGCCCGCACGCAGCAGCGGACGGCGCAACAACGCCCGTGCGCCCCGTCTGACCTCGTCGACGCGTTGCGCCGCCAGGACGTCGCCCAGCCGGTTGTCACTCACCGGCCCGCGCCGACCGCTTGCGCTCCGCCGTGAGGTCGACGATCTCCACCAGGTGCTCCGGCCCCCGAAAGACCCCGTCGAGGGTGCGGATCTCGGCCGTCCCGCCGCCGGGCAGTCTCGTCAACCTGATCTCCATCGTCCCGTCGTTGGTAGTGGTCGAGACCGTCTCCGTGCCGGGCCGCCACGCCGCCAGAGCGTCGCCGAGCAACAGCAGGAACAGCCGGAAGGCGTCCCCGTCCAACTCGTCGAGTTCACTGAGCCGTACGGGTCCCGGGGTGGCCAACCGCGCCCTGGCCGCCGCCGTCTGCTCGGCCTGCTTGCGCGCCAGCTCGCCGAGATACGCCTTGGCTTCCGACCGGTCCTGTACGGACCTGGCCCGCCCGCGCCGCTCGTACGAGCCGGTACGGCGCAGATGCGGGCTGATCCGCACGCCCGGGGCGTCGTACCAGGACGTGGAGGCCGATACCGGCTCCGCCTCCTGCTCGATCAGCGACTCCTGGTCGACCGTCAGGTGCCGGGCGGAGTACAGGCCGAAAGCCGAACGCCACATCCGGTGCCGTGCGGCGTCCTGCGGAGCCTCGGCGAACCAGCGTGCCAGCTCCCGGAAGTCGGCCGAGCGGTCCGAGCGGCCGGCCCGCCGCTCGTTCAGCGCCCTGACGACGGACAGCAGCTGGGGAATCGCCTGGCGTGCGGCCGCCCGGAGCAGCTTCGCCTGGGAGTTGCGGCCCGGCACGCTGACGAACCACGCCCGCAGCCCCTCCCAGCGCCCCTGCCAGCGCTGCCCGGCGGCGGCCAGCGCCTCGACGGCGAGGTCCGGGGCCGCGTCGGAAGCCTCGCGCTCGGCGGCCAGCCGCAGCAGCGGCCCGACCGGTCCGTCCGGCGGCACGCCCAGCTCCCCCAGCAACCCGGCGATCTCCGCACCCCGGGTGACCAGGTCCTCGATGAACCGCTCCAGGTACTCGATCAGCCGCTGCTTGTACGCGAGGAAGACCTCCACCTCCGCCTCGTGCAGGTCGACCGTCCGCTGGAGGGAGTTCATGAACGCCCGCGCGTTCTCCGCGAGACCGGAGAAGCGGTCGACCAGTGCGAGCAGCGACAGGTGCACCACGGCCGGGTCCCGTTCGGACCGCTCGGCCATCACCAGCAGCGCCCGCAGTTGCACCGCGATGTCGGCGAGCGCCACCGCCTGCAGCTCCCCGCGCCGGCCCAATGCCTCGTCGTACGCGGCCAGCGCCTCCTCGGCGGCTTCACCCGCCCGGGTGAGCTGGTAGATGTGCCGGGCCCGGTAGAAGTCCTCCAGCGCCGTGACCCGGCTGGTGTCCGGGTCGGCCCGCAGATTGCCCCACCGGGCGAGCCGTTCCAGCGCCGCCGCCACCGCGTCCGGCGACGGACGGTCCTCCGGCAGCAGTCCCAGATGCACGTCCTCCGGCCGCAGGTGGACGGTGAACTCCTGCTTGGCCCGGATGAAGGCCCCCATTACCTGGCGGTACAGTCCGCAGTGCTCGGTGGAAAGGTGGGCGAACGGCTGGTACGGTCCGTGCTCCCTCTCGGCGCCCACGGCCTGCGAGCCCGCACGAGGGGGTTCTGTGCTGGTCACGCATTCCATTGTGCAGGGTGCCAAGCGCTCCCCCTGCCAGCTTCACCGAACGGGCGATACGACTGCCGCGGACCTCGTACCCTGCCAGGGCCGGGGGCCACAGCCTCTCGTGGCGGATACCGTTCCCGGACGGTCTGATGCTGACGACGGAGACCGCGCGGGCCTTATCGTCGTCCCCATGCTTCTGAGCACCGTGATCCTGCCGATCTACCGCTGGCACGAGCAGGGCCGGGAGGTGTGGCGGCGCGCCGAGGAGTTGGGCTTCCACGCCGCGTACACCTACGACCACCTGTCGTGGCGGACCTTCAGGGACGAGCCGTGGTTCGGGGCGGTGCCGACGCTGACGGCGGCCGCCGCCGTCACGGAGCGGATCCGGCTCGGCACGCTGGTGACCTCGGTCAAGCCTCGTTCATGTATCACGGGCTGACTTGCGGGAATCGCAGCAGGAGCCGTCGCCTGTCCGAAGACCTCAGATCGGCTCGATCGCGATTCGCGGATGGCACAGTCGGCGCAGGTCATCCACGTCACTGGTCACGATGGTCACATCGCCGTGTTCCGCGTGCGCGGTGGCAGCCAGCATCGCGTCGATGGCGTACTTGTGACCATGAAGTCCCTCGGCGGCCAGAAGCTTGCTCGCCGCGCGGGCGGTCTCTTCCGTGATCGGTCGCACCTTTGTGAGGGAGACCGCGAAGTCGAACACCGCTTGTACGACCTTGGGATCGCGCGCCTCGACCAGGGTTGCCGCACTGGTCACGATCAGCAGGTCGAGGCTGCGAGCCACGTCCAGCCAGACCGTCATGTCGCTGTGCCGCCTCGCCAGCTTGGACAGGGCCTCGCTGTCCAGAACGAGGGTGCCGCTCACGCAGCGTCCGCCGGCGTGGCCTCGCCACGGTGAGCCGCGTGGTGGGCCCTGATTCTCTCCGCCCGCGCCGCCACCTCGGCCTGGTCGATGGGACCATGCTCAGCCTCGTACTCCGCGATGTACTCGTCCACAGCCTCACGCTGGAGCTGACGCTGGACAGCTTCCTCGATGTACGAGGACACACCCTGTTTGCCCGCGCGCGAGCGAATCGCCTCCAGGGTCTCCGCACGCAGTGAGACGCTGGTGACCCGGGTTTTGCCGGAGCGGGGAGTATCCATGACATCCAGTGTAGTACATGATGTGTGAACACTTGCTTGAAGGCCAGGCTACCCGCGAGGTGTGCGTCGGGTCCTCACCGGTGTCGTGAGCATCCTCGTACGAACTCTCAGAGTCGCCTCCACCTGATTGCGGTGCGCGCTACCGTTGCCTAGGCAAGGAGTCCGGGACAGCGCCTGGACAACCGCTGATTACTTCAAGGCACGGAGCGTCGGAACACACTCTCGCCACCGCAACCACAGCGTGACCAGTGAGCTGTCATCAGCGCAGTGGTCGAGAGGTGCCGAATGACCATTTACTCTCAGCATGCCAACCGCGGAAAGTCGCAGATTCTGGCGACCTATGACGGACCGGGCGGTGTTGCATCGTCCACCGTGACGAGCCTGAGTACTCCTGCGCTCGCAGCGCCGATTGTCTACGCGCTCAACCGGATCTCCGCCCTCACCACCGTCCCGTTGAGTGTTTTCGATCGCCGTGAGCGCCGCGTCAACAGTTATCCGAGAAGGCACCTGATTGCGCTGACAGATCGGGATGCGCGTGCTGACCTCCTGAGAGGTACGCACAGCCTGTGGTACGAGTACGTCTGCCTAGAGCTTCACCGGGCGCTGAGCGATCTCGACGATGCCATGTCCGTGGTGCCCCCGCCCGTCCTCACTGCGGTCAATGCGGAACTGGAGACGGAGGCGCGCGAACTGCGCGACGCGCTGGCGGAATACTCGGAGGGCGTCCCTGCGCCGGAGACGGAGAACCGGCGGGACTGGGATTTCGGCCGCCCATTCGTGGCGTACGACGGCGGGATGGAGATGCTGGGCATCGAGGTCCGGGAGCAACTGGACCGCCTGGAAGACGGTATCTCCTCCCAAGAGCGCACGCAGGCGGTCAAAAACCTGCGCGAGCTCGCTACTGCGCATGCTCGACGCTCCAGCGAGCAGGCCACGCTGGACTACGCACCCCTCAGTATCTTCCCGGAGCCATACGACTCGGACGGCTACTCCCTCTCGATCCAGGCGCCGAACCTCGGCAAGCGGGACACCGAGGCGTGGGAGATCGATATCTGCCGCTGGGAACCTGATGACCCCGATGAAGAGGAGTGGAGCAGCGCGACGGGCATCGCAGCCGTTCGCTGCGAACTTCCAGCCTCGCCAGGTGCTGACAGACTCACCCGCCTTCTGGACGAGGTGGAGCAGCGGCCGGCCCTCCTCGCCAAGTGGGCCGAAACGCAGATCGGTGCGACGCTCGATGGAACGGAATTCGTGGTCACTCGGGGCCGGGACGACTGAGTAGCGGCGCGTGTGCGCCAGTGGTCGGTTGGCCACTGGCGCCAGCGAGCGAACGCCCCCTGCGTGAGCGGTGACCTACGTCCGAAGGGGCTCGCGTCGTTCCCGGTTAGGCTCGGCCCATGCGACTGAGCACCGTGATCCTGCCGATCTACCGCTGGCACGAGCAGGGACGGGAGGTGTGGCAGCGGGCCGAGGCTCTCGGGTTTCACGCCGCGTACACCTACGACCACCTGTCGTGGCGGACCTTCAGGGACGAGCCGTGGTTCGGGGCGGTGCCGACCCTCACGGCGGCGGCGGCCGCGACCGGGCGGATCAGGCTCGGGACACTGGTGACGTCGCCGAACTTCCGGCATCCGGTCACGCTCGCCAAGGACCTCATGTCGCTCGACGACATCTCCGGCGGGCGGGTCGTGCTGGGCATCGGGGCGGGCGGCACCGGGTTCGACGCCACCGTGCTCGGGCAGGAGGCGTGGACGCCGCGCGAGCGGGCGGAGCGGTTCGCGGAGTTCGTCGCGCTGCTCGACCGGTTGCTGACGCAGGGCGCGGTCAGCGAGCGCGGCACGTACTACGCGGCCGAGGAGGCGCGGAACATCCCCGGGTGCGTGCAGCGGCCGAGGCTGCCCTTCGCCGTGGCGGCGACCGGGCCGCGCGGGCTCGCCCTCGCGGCGCGCTTCGGGCAGGCCTGGGTGACCACCGGGGACCCGGCGCTGTTCGAGAGCGGGACGCCGGCGCAGTCGCGGGCGGCGATCGGCGGGCAGATCGAGCGGCTGGGCGCGGCGTGTGCGGCCGCAGGGCGGGACACGGGCGAGCTGGAGCGCATCCTGCTCACCGGTTTCACGCCCGAGCGGAACGGCCCGCTGGAATCGGTCGACGCCTTCGTGGACTTCGCCGGGCGGCACGCCGAGCTGGGCATCACCGAGATCGTGCTGCACCACCCGATCCCGGACTCGGACTTCGCCACCGACCCGAAGGTCTTCGAGCGCATCGCGACCGAGGGCCTGGCGCAACTGGGCGGCTGAGCCGCCGGGCACCCCGGCGGCCTGGGCCTGAGCGGCTCAGCACGCACTCAACGAGCCGACACCGTAGGCGCGGAATCCCATTACTATCCTCTAGGTACCTACTATCACCACGCTGTTAGCTTCATCGGGTCAACGGGACATCGGACCTGGGAGTGATCATGATCGTGGTGACCGGAGCGACCGGAAACGTCGGACGGCAGATCGTCGGCGCGCTCGCCGCGGCGGGCGAAGAGGTGGTCGCGGTGTCACGGCGTGGGGCGGAGGCGGCAGCCGCCGGCGTCGCCCACCGGCGGGGGGACCTGGCGGCGCCGGACAGCCTGCGGCCCGCCTTCGACGGCGCCGACGCGCTCTTCCTGCTGGTCGCGGGCGACGACCCGCACGCCGTGCTGGACGCGGCGAAGTCCGGCGGGGTGCGCCGGGTGGTGCTGCTCTCCTCACAGGGCGCCGGTACGCGGCCGCAGGCGTACGCGCACGCGGCCGGCTTCGAAGGGGCGGTACGGGACTCCGGTCTGGACTGGACCGTGCTGCGACCGGGTGGTTTCGCCTCCAACGCCTTCGCCTGGGCCGAGACGGTACGCACCCGGCGGACGGTCTTCGCCCCCTTCGGCGACGTGGCGCTGCCCGCGGTCGACCCCGCCGACGTCGCGCAGGTCGCAGCCACCGTGCTGCGCGGGGAGGAGCACGCCGGGCGTACGTACGAGCTCACCGGGCCCGCCGCCCTCTCGCCGCGCGAGCGGGCGGCGGCGATCGGTACGGCCATCGGCGAGCCGGTGGACTTCGTGGAGCAGAGCAGGGCCGAGGCCAGGGAGCAGATGCTGGGCTTCATGCCGGAGCCGGTGGTCGACGCCACCCTCGGCATCCTGGGCGAGCCGCTGCCCGCCGAGCAGGCGGTGGCCTCGGACGTCGAGCGCGTACTGGGCCGCCCCGCGGGGACCTTCGCGGACTGGGCGGCCGGGCACAGCGCCGCTTTCGCGTAAGGGGTCCGGCGGCCACCCTGCCACGGGCGGGTGACGAGTGTGCGGGGATCGCGTGTTCGGGTAGCGGGAGAGCCGGGCGGCGGGGAGGGTGGTCTATCGGGAACATGGCCACCCGGTCGTCCGGCCGGGGTGGCGGCACATTCCGCACCGGGGCCCCCGTGGCACCCCGGAACCACTCATGGAGGCGCCAGATGTCCGAAGTCACCGGCCCCTACGCACCCGGCACACCGTGCTGGATCGACCTCATGGTGCCCGACCAGCAAGCAGGGCTGGACTTCTACCGTGACCTCTTCGGCTGGCAGGGCGAGGTCGGACCCGAGGAGTACGGCGGCTACTCGGTCTGTACGCAGAAGGGCCAGCCGGTCGCCGGCCTGATGAAGGCCATGGCGATGGGCGACCAGCCGGTCCCGCCGGTCGCGTGGACCACGTACTTCGCGGTGGACGACGCCGACGCCACCGAGGCGGCGGTCAAGGCCAACGGCGGCACGGTGATCATGCCGACCTCCGACGTCATGGAGCTGGGGCGGATGTTCGTCGCCGCCGACCCGTTCGGCGCGGTCTTCGGTGCCTGGCAGGCGCGCGAGTTCAAGGGCGCCGGGATCGTCAACGAGCACGGGGCCCTGGTCTGGAGCCAGCTGCACAGCCCCGACCCCGCCGGCGCCGGGGCGTTCTACTCCGCCGTTCTCGGCCTGACCGCGGGCCCGATGCCGGAGATGCCGGAATTCGAGGGCTTCCAGGTCAACGGGCGCAGCATCGGCGGCGTCATGGGCATGGAGAACCTGCCCGAGGGCACCCCGCCGCACTGGCTTGTCAACTTCGCGGTGGACGACACCGACAGCGTCGTCGACGCGCTGGTGCGCCGGAACGGGACGGTGATCGCGCCGCCGTTCGACATGGACAAGGTCGGCCGGCTGGCCGTGGTCCAGGACCCGCAGGGCGGGGTCTTCGCGGTCGTCGCCGAGGAGAAGAGCTGAGCGCAGGCGCTCAGTTGTGGCGGGCCGCGACGATCCGCTCGATCACCCGCGCCACCCCGTCGTCCTCGTTCGCCACCGTCCGGCGGGTGGTGGCGGCCAGGACGTCGGGGTGCGCGTTGGCGACGGCGTAGGACGTACCGGCCCAGCCGAGCATCGCCAGGTCGTTGGGCATGTCGCCGAAAGCGACCACCTCGGCCGCCGTCACCCCGCGCTCGGCGCAGCACCGCGCCAGCGTGGTGGCCTTGCTGACGCCCGCGCCGCTGACCTCGAGCAGGGCGTAGTCACTCGACCGGGTGATCTCGACGCGTCCGCCGGCGATCGAGAGGGCCGTCGCCAGGAAGTCGTCGGGGTCGATCGACGGATGCTTGGCCAGCAGTTTCAGCAGCGGCTGCGCACGGTCCTCGGAGAGCAGCACGTCGATGGCCGCGTGCCGCGCGACGTCGGGCTCGATGGCGCCGTAGTCGGGCTCGCGCCGGAAGCTGCCGGCGCGCTCGACCGCGAAACGCGTGCCGGGCAGCGCGGCACGCAGGGCGTGCGCGACCGCGAGCGCGTCGTCCTCGGGCAGCGGAAAGGCCTCGATCAGCCGGTGCGCACGCAGGTCGTAGACCGCGGCACCGTTGGCGAGGATCGCCATTCCGTGTCCTGCGAGGTGTTCGGCGACCACGCCCATCCACCGGGCGGGGCGTCCGGTGACGAAGAAGACCTCGATACCGGCCGCTTCTGCGGCGGCCAGCGCGGCGATCGTCCGCGGCGACACGGTCCGGTCGTTGCGCAGCAACGTTCCGTCCAGGTCGGTGGCGATCAGCCGTGGCGAGGTGACGGCGAAGTCGTCGTGATCATGAGTCTGGGGGTGCTCGTCGGGCGAACTGGACGGCCCGCCGGGGGCACCGATGGCTGAGGTCACATCTCCCATCCTCCCGTATCCGCCGCGCTTGTCCGCACAAAAGTGCGGATACGTGCTCAGCCGAGCCGGGCGATGCGGGTGTCAGGACCTCGGGAAGGCGTTCAGTGGGACGGTCTGGGTGGCGATCTGCGTGGCGTTCCGGGTGCTGCTCCGGGTGACGCGGGGGTGATCCGGGTCACGTTCCGGGACGGTCGTCGTCGCCGCCCAAGGGCGTCGCGCTGACGCGGTGGCGTCCGCCGACCTGGTGATGCGGTGGTCCGTACGAGAGCGGTGAGCCGGTCCGTACGGCAGGTGAGCTGATCCGTACGGCAGGTGAGCTGACCCGTACGAGCGGTGCGCCGGTCCGTACGAGCTCCGTGCGGGCGCGGAAAGCACGTCCGCCGTCAGCCGCACAGCGCGCGGTCGCGGCGGCGGGTGGCGCGGTCGGCGGCGGCCTTGCCGTCCAGGGCGCTCTCGTCGACGGCGCCGACGGCTGCGGCAGTCGCGGCCGCGGCGTCGCTGAGCCGCTCCGCCGATACGGCGATGCTGCGCGAGCTGGGCGAGGAGCCGTGTGCCTCGGCCCTGATCCGCTGCTTCATCGTCGGCGGCAGCGAACGCCCGCGCTCGGAGGACCGGGGCGCGGGCAGCAGCACCCGCCCGGCCGGCATCGGTGGCGCGGCGGACCCGCCCACCGGCGCGGCGGCCGCGATCGCCCGGGTGGCGACGGCCTGCGCCGGTACGGTGGCCGTGCCGGCGGCCTGCCGGGACGTGGCGGCCTTCATTCGGGCCGGGGTCGCGAAGCCCAGCGCGGCGATGCACTTGATGAGCACGTTCAGGAAAGCGCCCCAGAACGCGGTGACACGGGAAGTGGTAGCAGCCATGACCTCTCTCGTTTCCTTATCGGTCGAAGTGACTAATCCGATGATGAGGAAACGAGCACGGATTGTCCGGAACCGCACCCCGAGTCCGCGGATTTTCAGACCAACGCCACCCGTCCGGCGCAATCCCGCCCCGGGGACGCCCCTTGCAGGGCTCCGGGCAGCTCCCGCGAGCAGGAAATACGAGCAGGTCAGCGCCCGAGGGCGGCCAGCCCGGTCTGCAGGTCGTCCATCGTCATGACCGGCCGCAGATCGACCTTCCCGCCCGCGTGGAAGAACGGTTCGAGCATCGGCGGCATCTGCGCGCTGTCCTTCATGTCGACGACCATGTAGCAGCACCTCTCGCCTTCCGCCGTGGTGAAGTAGGCGGATTCCGGGCGCAGTTCCTCGACCAATTCCTGCATCAGCTTCGACATCGTGCCGTCCGTCACCGACTGGTTCGCCGTCTCGGTGTCCATTCGAGCAGTGAGCAGCATCCGCATGGGTGTCATCCTCTCGGCAGCGCGTGGCCGGCGCTCTGCGCCCTGCACGCGCACGGGGAACCCCGGTCGCGCTCCACCTCCCACCCTCCTCGCGCCCCCACCCGGCCGCAAGCGGGTGCCGCGGCCCGCCGGGTGGCGGACCGCGGTCAGGCCGCGGCGGGCACCGGCGCCGCGGCGCCGGTCCGTGCGAGGGCGTCGGCGAGCTGCTCGCGCTCCAGGGTGCGGCGGAACGGGCCGTCGGACGCGGCCAGTTCGCGGTAGGTGCCGCGCTGGACGACCCGGCCCCCGTCGAGCACGACGATCTCGTCCACCACGTCCCCCGCGAGCCCGGCCAGGCGGTGCGTGATCAGCAGCGTCGCACGGTCGCGGCCGCGGGTGGCCGCCAGCAGGTCGGCGGTCAGAGTGTCGGCGGTGGCGATGTCCAGGTGCTCGGCGGGCTCGTCCAGGATCAGTACGGGGAAGCCGGCCAGCAGGGCGCGGGCGAGCGCGAGCCGCTGCCGCATCCCGCCGGACAGCCGGGCGCCGTGCTCGCCCACCGCCGTGTCGAGGTCGAGGTCCAGCCGGGCGGCGGCCAGTGCGGCCCGCAGGTCGTCGTCGCCCGCGCCGGGCCGGGCGAGCCGCAGATTCTCCCGGACGCTGCTGTCGAAGACGTGGGCGTCCTGCGCGCACAGACCGACCAGCCGGCGTACGTCGTCGCCGTCGCACTCGCCGGCGGGCCGACCACCCAGGGTGTAGGTGCCGGATTCGGCGTCCAGGAAGCGCAGCAGCACGTGGGCCAGCGTCGTCTTGCCGGCGCCGGACGGGCCGACGACCGCCACCCGGCGACCCTGGGTGAGGGTCAGGTCAACGCCGTCGAGGGCGGCGGCGCTCCGGCCCGGGTGGCGGGCGGTCAGGTCGCTGACGACCAGCGGGAACGGCGAGGCGGGAAGCGCCGCCGGACGCGCGGGCTCGCGCACCGGCAGCGGTGCGTCGAGGACGTCGTTCACCCGTTCCGCGGCCCACCGGCTGCGCTGCCGCTGCTGCGCGGCGAGCGGCAGGCCGTTGACGGCCTCGAAGGCCGCGAGCGGGGCGAGCAGCAGCACCGCGAGAGCCACGCCCCGCAGGTCGTGGCCGGCCACCGCCCGCACCCCGACCCATCCGCAGGCCGTCACCGTCAGGCCGCCGACCAGGGTGGTCAGCCCGGCTCCCAGCGCGGTGACCGCGGCGGACCTGGCCGCGACGGCGGTGAGCGTACGGTCGGCGTCCGCGGCCTCGCCGCGCCGGCGGTCAAGCGCACCGGCCACCGTCAGCTCCGCGGTGCCGGTGAACAGGGCGAGCACCCTGGCGGAGAGCTCACCGCGGGCCGGGGCGAGCCGCGCTTCGGTACGGCGGGCGACGGCCGCGGCCAGCAGCGGCACGGCGACCCCGGCGACCAGCAGCCCGGCCCCGAGGACGATCCCCGCCGCGGGCAGCAGCCACCCGGCGAAGGCCGCCGAGGCCAGCACCACCAGCCCGGCGCTGAGCGCGGGCTGCAGCCAGCGCAGATAGTGGTCCTGGACCGCGTCCACGTCCGCGACCAGCCGCGACAGCAGGTCACCGCGCTGCCGCTCGCGCAGGCCGGCCGGCGCCAGGCTTTCCAGCCGCCGGTAGACGGCGACCCGGACGCCGGCCAGGGCGCGGAAGACCGCGTCATGGGCGACCAGCCGCTCGCCGTAGCGGAAGACGGCCCGCCCGATACCGAAGGCCCGGGTCGCGGTGACGGCCACCATCAGATAAAGCACCGGTGGCTGCTGCGAGGCCCGGCTGATCAGCCACCCGGAAGTCCCCATCAGCCCGACCGCGGACAGCAGCGCCAGGGCTCCGAGCCCGCAGGCCGCGGCGAACCGCCCGCGGAAGCCGCGTACCCGGCCCGTGGCGAGCAGGCCCCGCACCCCGGCCCGGCGCGTTCGCCGCTCGGCGATGTCGGCGGTCGGCGTCTGCGGCCCGGCCGGAACGGCGACCGCGGGGACGCCCCGCACGCCGTCGTACGAGGGCGAGCCTTCCGCAGGGGAGTGCGGGGCGGCGGCGGAGGTCAGTGCGAGCACCCGGTCGGCCAGCGACAGCAGGGCCGGCCGATGGGCGACCAGGATCGTGGTCCGGCCCCGGCTCAGCTCCCGCAGGGTCGCGATGAGCGCCCCTTCGGTGTCGCCGTCGAGGTTGGCGGTGGGCTCGTCGAGCAGCAGCAGCGGCCGGTCGGCGAGGAAGGCGCGGGCCAGCGCGATCCGCTGCCGCTGACCGGCGGACAGCCCGGCCCCGTCCTCACCGATGACGTCGTCGGGAGCGGTGAAGCCCAGGGCGCCGGCCGCGGCGAGCGCGGCGTGCAGGTCGGCGTCACCGGCGTCCGGCCGGGACAGCCGGACGTTGTCCGCGATCGTGCCCGCGAAGAGGTGCGGGTGCTGCGGCACCCAGGCGATCTGGCGGTGCCAGGACGCGGGGTCGATCGAGCCGAGGTCGGCGCCGTCGACGAGGATGCGGCCCTGCGCCGCCGGGGCGAAGCCCAGCAGAGCGCTGAGCAGGGTGGTCTTGCCGATCCCGCTCGGGCCGGTCACGGCCAGCGTCTCGCCGGGCGCGAGGGTGAAGGAGGTCGGCGCCAGCGCGCCCTCGCTGCGTACCGCGAGGCCCTCGACCCGGACGGTGGCGGTCCGCAGGTCGGGTGCGGGGGCGCTGCCGGGCACGACGGCGGGCTCGGTCTCCAGTACCCCGAAGACCTGTTCGGCTGCGGCCAGCCCTTCGGCGGCGGCGTGATACTGCGCTCCCACCTGCCGCAGCGGCAGATACGCCTCCGGCGCCAGGACCAGCACCAGCAGCCCGGTGCGCAGCGACAGTTCGCCGTGCACCAGCCGCATGCCGATGTCCACGGCCACCAGGGCCACCGAGATGGTGGCCAGCAGCTCCAGTACGAAGGACGACAGGAAGGCGATCCGCAGCGTCCTGAGCGTGGCCTTGCGGTAGTCGCCGGTGATGGCGCGGATGCTGTCGGCCTGCGCCTTCGCCCGCCCGAAGACCTTGAGCGTCGGAAGGCCGGCGACCACATCGAGGAAGTGCCCGGACAGCCTGCCCAGCAGCTGCCACTGCCGGTCCATCCGCTCCCGGGTCGCCCAGCCGACCAGCACCATGAACAGCGGGATCAGCGGCAGGGTGAGCACGATGGTGAGCGCCGAGATCCAGTCGGCGAACAGCACGCGGGCCAGGACGACCGCGGGCACCACCGCGGCGAGGCCCAGCTGCGGCAGGTAGCGGGCGAAGTAGTCGTCCAGCGCGTCGATGCCGCGGGTCGCCAGCGTGGTCAGCTCGCCGCTGCGGCGGCCGGTCAGCCAGCCGGGGCCGAGTGCGGTCGCCTGCACCAGCAGCCGGTTGCGCAGCTGCGAGGTGACCGCGGCACCGGCCCGGTGCGCGCACAGCTCGGTCAGCCAGGCCACCAGGGCCCGGCCCACCGAGACGGCCGCCAGCCACAGCAGGTCGCCGCCCAGCCGGCCGGATCCCTCCCCGTGCTGGAAGCCTCCGACGACCAGGTCGGCGATCAGCGTCGCCTGCGCGACGATCAGCCCGGCCCCCGCCAGACCGAGCGCCACCGTGCCCGCCAGGAAGACCCGGGTGGTGCGCGCGTACCGCAGCAGTCGCGGATCGACGGGTTTCACGTGGAACATCCCCTTTCGCGGCGAACGTGTTTCACGTGGAACATCAGTGCGCGCCTTCCGCGGGCTGCCCCGCTGCGGTGTCCGACGCCCCGCCCACCGGCTGACCCGGCAGTCCGATTGGCGGCCCGACCGGCGGCTGGCCTGCCGCGATGTGCTGCGTGCCGATCCGCTTGCGGAACACCCAGTAGGTCCACCCCTGGTAGAGCAGCACCAGCGGGGTGGCGACCGCCGCGCACCAGGTCATGATCCGCAGCGTGTAGGGCGTCGCCGAGGCGTTGCTGACCGTCAGACTCCAGGCGCTGTCGAGCGAGGACGGCATCACGTCGGGGAAAAGGCTCAGGAAGAACAGCGCGACCGTCGAGGCGATGGTCATCCCGGAGAAGGCGAACGACCAGCCCTCCCGTCCCGCGGCGTTCGCACCCAGCGCGAGGGCGAGGGCGACGGCGGCGACGATCAGCGCGACCAGGCTGCGGCCGTTGCCGCTGTCCGCCTGGGTCCAGAGCAGGAAGGCCAGCGCCAGCACCGCGGCGACCACGCCGGTCCTGGTGGCGAACGCCCTGGCCCGTTCCCGGATCGGGCCGACCGTCTTGAGCGAGGCGAAGACGGCACCGTGGAAGGTGAACAGCGCCAGCGTCACCAGACCGCCCAGCAGGGCGTAGCCGTGCAGCAGGTCGAACAGCCCGCCCACGTACTCCTTGTGGGCGTCGATCTTCACGCCGTGCACCATGTCGGCGAAGGCGACGCCCCACAGGAAGGCCGGCAGCAGCGAGGTCCAGAAGATCGCGTGCTCCCAGTTGCGCTGCCAGCGCTCGTCGTCCCGCTTGGCGCGGTACTCGAAGGCGACTCCGCGCACGATCAGGCAGACCAGGATCACCAGCAACGGCAGGTAGAAGCCCGAGAAGAGGGTGGCGTACCAGTCGGGGAAGGCGGCGAAGGTCGCGCCGCCCGCGCTGAGCAGCCAGACCTCGTTGCCGTCCCAGACCGGGCCGATGGTGTTGATCAGCACGCGCCGCTCGGTGCGGTCGCGGGCCAGCAGTTTGGTCAGGACGCCGATCCCGAAGTCGAAGCCCTCCAGGAAGAAGTACCCGGTCCACAGAACGGCGATCAGGACGAACCAGACGTCGTGCAGATGCATGATCTCTCCTCCTGCCGCTCAGTACGAGAAGGCCATCGGGCGGTCGTCGGCGTCCGCGCCGCCGCTGTCACCGCCGATACGGGTGGGGGGCCGCCGGTCGGCGTCGGTCAGTTCCGGCGGGCCCGCCTTGGCGTACTTCAGCAGCAGCCGGACCTCGATGACGGCGAGGACGGCGTAGAGGCCGGTGAAGACGATCAGCGAGGTCAGCACCTCCCCGATGGACACCCCGGGGGAGACCGCGTCGCGCGTGCGCAGCACGCCGTAGACCACCCAGGGCTGGCGGCCGGTCTCGGTGAAGATCCAGCCCCAGGAGTTGGCGATCAGCGGGAAGACCATGGTCAGCAGCGCCAGCCGCCAATACCAGCGGGACAGTCCGGGGCCGAAGCGGGTGGCTCTGGTGAGCATCAGCCGCGGCACCTCGTCCTCGCCGGTCCGGTGCTCGGGCGCCACCCACAGCCGGCGCCGGGTCAGCCACAGCCCGGCCGCGCCGACCCCGATCGAGACCACGCCGAAGCCGATCATCCAGCGGAAGCCCCAGTAGGCGACCGGGATGTTCGGCCGGTAGTCGCCGGGGCCGAACTTCTGCTGCTCGGCCTTGTTGACGTCGTTGATGCCGCCGACATAGGAGGTGAAGTTGTCGGTGGCCAGGAAGGACAGCAGGTTGGGGACGTCGATGGCGACCTCGTTGTGGCCCTTGTTGACATCGCCGACGGCGAAGATCGAGAAGGGCGCGCCCTTCTGGCCGTCCCACAGCGCCTCGGCCGCCGCCATCTTCATCGGCTGCTGCTTGAACATCACCTTGCCGAGCGTGTCGCCGCTGATCGCGGTCAGCGCTCCGGCGACGACCGCGACCACCAGGGCAAGCCGCAGCGAGGAGCGCATCACGGCGATGTGCTGCTTGCGGGCCAGATGGTAGGCGGCGATCCCGATCATGAAGGCGGCGCCGGTCAGGAACGCCGCCGACATGGTGTGGAAGAACTGGGCGAGCGCGGTGTTCTGGGTCAGCACCGCCCAGAAGTCGGTGAGCTCGGCCCGCTTGGTCTTCGGGTTGTAGCGGTAGCCGACCGGGTGCTGCATCCAGGAGTTGGCGGCCAGGATGAAGTACGCGGACAGGATCGTCCCGATCGAGACCATCCATATACAGGCCAGATGGATCCGCTTCGGCAGCTTGTCCCAGCCGAAGATCCACAGCCCGACGAAGGTCGACTCGAAGAAGAAGGCGATCAGTGCCTCGAAGGCGAGAGGCGCGCCGAAGATGTCGCCCACGAAGCGCGAGTAGTCCGACCAGTTCATGCCGAACTGGAACTCCTGGACGATGCCCGTGACCACACCCATGGCGATGTTGATCAGGAACAGCTTGCCCCAGAACTTGGTGGCTCTGAGGTATTTGTCCTTGGAGGTACGCACCCAGGCGGTCTGCAGGCCCGCGGTGAGCGCGGAGAGCGAGATCGTCAGGGGGACGAAGAGGAAGTGGTAGACGGTCGTCACGCCGAACTGCCACCTGGCGACGTTCAGTGGCTCCAGTGCGAGTTGCACGATACGTCTCCTTTGCGTCGCGCTTGTGAACGTGAACTCATTCACAAGCAGTATCACGCACATGCGTTCGCCCCCTGCCACCGGGGGGTGGTCAGGGGGCGAATGCGCAGCTCAGAGGCGCTTTCCTGGCGGTCGGGGAGTGCCCGATGGAGCGGGAGCCGGTCACATCTCCTTGCGGAACGTCTGCGCGGTCCGGAGCAGCAGGTCGTTCGCCGCCGTCTCGCCGACCGAGATGCGTACGCCCTCGCCGGGGAACGGCCGGATCATCACGCCCGCCCGCTCGCAGGCCTGGGCGAAGGCCTCGGTGTGCTCCCCCGTCCGCAGCCAGACGAAGTTCGCCTGCGTCTCCGGCACCGTCCAGCCCTGCGCGGTCAGCTCGCCGGACACCCGGGTCCGCTCGACGACCAGCCGCGCGACCCGCTCCAGCAGCTCGGGCTCGGCGTGCAGGCTCGCCACCGCCGCGTCCTGGGCGAGCTGGCTCACCCCGAAGGGCACCGCGGTCTTGCGCAGCGCCTCCGCGACCGGCTCGTGCGCGATGGCGAAACCGATCCGCAGCCCGGCCAGGCCGTACGCCTTGGAGAAGGTCCGCAGCACCGCCACGTTCGGCCGCTCGCGGTAGAGGTCCGTGCCGTCGGGCACGTCGGGGTCGGTGTTGAACTCGCGGTAGGCCTCGTCCAGCACCACCAGCACGTCGTCCGGCACCCGGTCCAGGAAGCGTTCGAGCACCGCCTTGCGCAGCACGGTGCCGGTGGGGTTGTTGGGGTTGCAGACGAAGATCAGCCGGGTCCGCTCGGTGATCGCGTCGGCCATCGCGTCCAGGTCGTGCCGCTCGGCGGCGTCCAGCGGCACCTGAACCGCCCGGGCACCGGTGATCCGGGTGATGATCGGATAGGCCTCGAAGGACCGCCAGGCGTAGATCACCTCGTCGCCGGAACCCGCGGTCGCCTGCAGCAGTTGCTGCGCCACCCCGACCGACCCGGTCCCGGTCGCGACATGCCCGGCCGGCACCCCGAAACGCGCCGCCAGCTCGCCGGTGAGCGCGGAACATGCCAAGTCCGGATAACGATTGAAAGACGCCGCAGCGGCGGCCGCCGCCTCCAGCACACCGGGCAGCGGCGGGTACGGGTTCTCGTTCGAGGACAGCTTGAAGGCCGGCATGCCCTCCTCCACCACCGGGGGCCGGCCCGGCTTGTAGGTGGGGATACCGTCCAGTTCCGGGCGCAGCTTCGGGGTCTCGGGGCTCATGGCCACACCCTACGAGCACCGCGCCGACCTGGGGAGTGCCCTGCACCACAGTGCTCCTGACCGCTCGCCAGGACCGCCGCCGGGCACCTGCCGCGCCACCCCCCGGGGTGGCGTCCGGCGGCCGTAGGCCGGCCTTGCCGCGAGCGCGCGGCCTTGCGCGCGAGCCGTGCCCCGGCCCATGCTCCGGTGGCGCGCGGGGTGGCGCGCGTCCCCCGTAGGAGTGAGTTGGCGTGACGCCTTCCGTTGGGCCAATGGCCGATGGATCGCCGTGCTCGCGCCCGTATCGCCTCAACTCCCGCCCTGCCAACCGCATATTCCACCTTGCATAACGTTTTCGATCATGCAGAAACCTTCCTTCCTGGTGCCCAGCAGGGTGGCGGCCGAGCGGACCAGCGCCGCCCTACTATCGGCAACGCCATGACAGCAGCAGGGAATCACCAGGCGAGCCGGCCCGTCGGACGCCGGCTGGAGCGGGCGGGGATCAGGGATGTCGCCGCTGCCGCCGGCGTCTCGATCACGACTGTCTCCGACGCGCTCAACGGCAAGGGCCGACTGCCCGACGCCACCCGACGCCATGTCCGTGAGGTCGCCGACCGGCTGGGTTACCGCCCCTCCGCCGCCGCCCGCACGCTGCGCACCGGCAGGTCCGGCCTGATCGGCCTGACGGTGACGACATACGGCGAAGAACCGTTCACCTTCACCGAATTCGCGTACTTCGCGGAAATGGCGAGGGCCGCCACCTCCGCCGCGCTGGCCCGCGGGTACGCCCTGGTCATCCTGCCCGCCTCCTCCCGGCACGACGTGTGGGGCAACGTGGCGCTGGACGGCACGGTCGTCGTCGACCCCTCCGACCAGGACCCGGTGGTCACCGAACTCGTCAGGCAGGGCGTGCCGGTGGTCAGCGACGGCCGCCCGGCCGGCAGCCTGCCCGTGCACGCCTGGGTCGACAACGACCACGAGGAGGCCGTACTCGGCATCCTCGACCACCTCGCGGCGGCCGGCGCCCGGCGGATCGGCCTGCTCACCGGCACCAGCACCGACACGTACACCCGGCTGTCGACCACCGCCTACCTGGAGTGGTGCGAACGCATCGGCCAGGAACCGGTCTACGAGGCCTACCCGGCGCACGACCCGTGCGCGGGCGCGGTCGCCGCGGACCGCTTACTCGCCCGGCCCGACCGCCCCGACGCCGTCTACGGCCTCTTCGACCCCAACGGCACCGACCTGCTCGCCGCCGCCCGCCGCTACGGCCTGCGGGTGCCCGACGACCTGCTGCTGGTCTGCTGCAGCGAGAGCACCGGCTACGCCGCCACCGAACCGCCCATCACCACCCTGTCGCTGAAACCCCGCCGGATCGGCACCGCCGTCGTGCAGTTGCTCATCGACGCCATCGA
Organism: Streptomyces sp. NBC_01198; assembly: GCF_036010485.1. Lineage (NCBI taxonomy): Bacteria > Bacillati > Actinomycetota > Actinomycetes > Kitasatosporales > Streptomycetaceae > Streptomyces > Streptomyces sp. NBC_01198. The sequence continues at coordinate 4,090,733 of NZ_CP108568.1, read as the reverse complement.
AGGCGTCGGACCCGCGCAGCCCGTGCAGCAGGTGATGCCGACCGAGCTGATCATCCGTACGTCCTCGCAGCGCCGCACCCACCGCACCACCGTCAGCCCACCCCGCGCCCCGGCCCGGGGCGAGGGCTAGCTACCGTCGGACGGCGCCCCAGAACGGCGACGCGCGGCACCGTCCTTCGTCAAGCCTTCGTATTCCGGCGGTGCCTACGGGGTGTTTTGTCTGTACCGTGCGAAATCCAGCTGCCCGGGTATGTCACAACGCGACAGCGTCATTCCTATGATGGGCGGATGGCGGCGCGATCGTGGAGGGGTCGATGACTCAGGGGGCAGGTCAGGGGGCCGAGCCCGGGACCGCGGAGAGCTGGCGTCCCGAGGCGGCTTTTGAGCGCGCGGCAGGTTACGAGCACGCGCTGGGTGTCCCACCCGCGCCCGGGTTCGACCAGGCCGCGGGCACGGCGGAAGCCGTCGGGTACGACACCGGCGCCGCCGCGGCAGCGCAGTACGACACGCCCGGCGGCTACGAACACGAACCGGCCGCCGCGGGCTACGAGCACGTGCGGGAGGCGCCCGGCGGCTACGGCCACGAGCACCAACCCGCCGCGGGCTACGCCCAGGGGCAGCAGAGCGCGGCCGGCGGCTACCCCGCGCCACCGCCCGTCCCCGCCTTCGACAGCGCGCCGCCCGCGCCCCCGCACGCCCCGACGGTGCCCGCACCGCCCCGGCCGTACGACCCCACCGAGCAGGACGGCTCGCTGATCCCCGCCGAGTACACCCCCACCGCCCACGACCTGCCGGTGCTCGCCGACCCCTCGGAGACCGTCGGCGACCGGCCGGAGCGTCCTGGGCCGCTCTACGTCGTCGGCGATGTGCACGGATACCTCGACGAGTTGCTGGCCGCGCTCGCCGAACGCGGACTGGTGGACAGCGAGGGCCACTGGTCGGCGGGCAGCGCCCGGCTGTGGTTCCTCGGCGACTTCACCGACCGCGGCCCCGACGGCATCGGGGTGATCGAGCTGGTCATGCAGCTGTCCGCCGAAGCCGCCGCGGCCGGCGGATACTGCCGCGCCCTGATGGGCAACCACGAACTGCTGCTGCTCGGCGCCCACCGCTTCGGCGACACGCCGGTCAACTCCGTCGGCGGCACCGCCTCCTTCCTCGCCGCCTGGCGGCTCAACGGCGGCCAGCCCTCCGACATGGAGCGGCTCGAGGACCGCCACCTGACCTGGATCTCCCGGCTGGACGCCGCCCACCTCACCGACGGCCACCTGCTGATGCACTCCGACACCACCGCGTATCTGGACTACGGCAGCAGCATCGAAGAGATGAACGACGCCATCACCGGCGTCCTGCAGCGCAACGACGCCGACGAGTGCTGGGACCTGTTCCGCAAACTCACCAAGCGCTTCGCCTTCCGCGGGGACGACGGCCCGGAGGCCGCCCGCGAGATCCTCGGCGTCTACGGAGGTCAGCGGGTCGTGCACGGGCACAGCCCGATCCCCTACCTGCTCGGCGAGGCCGGCGGCGAAGTGCCGCAGGACGGCGAGGAACGGGGCTACGCGGTGAGCGGCCCGATGATCTACGCGGACAGCCTCGCGGTGGCGATGGACGGCGGCGTCACCATGGAAGGACGTCTGCTGGTTGCCCAACTCCCGCTGATTGGCTAGCCTCCACATTTCCTGGTTGCACCCTGTCACGGTCTGACCTCCCCGCTCTACCATCGCTTTATCCGTAGGCACACCGCTCTCCGCGCATCCGGCCGGCCGAGCCCGTTCCTCCCACGGAACACCGGCCTCGCCCGGGGAGTCGGAGCATCGGGGGATGCACATGACCACCGCCCCACACCTGCTCAACGAAGACCGCCCCGATTTCGAGCACGTACTGGACGAGGCACTGCGCATCGTTCTGGACGAGGACGGTGCCGCCGGCCCCGCGGGGCCGACCGGCACCGCAGGCAGCGGCCTGCCGCTGAACTCCGAGCAGTTGCGCACCCTTGCGCTGGCCGCCGCCGAACAGATCAGCGTGCAGGCGGCCGACGAGTACGACGTGTACCGCACCATCCGCGCCGAGACGCGGGAGGCGGTACGTGAGGCGGCGCAGTCCCGCGACAGCCGGGCGTTCGGCTACGCCGCCATGGGCGTCGCGGACGGTGCCGGCTCTGGGGCCGGCCTGGCCGCCGTCATCGCCGTCCTGACGCCGCTGCTCGCCGGAGCCGCGGCGGTCATCTTCCTGCTGATCGGCTACTCCATGGCCGCGGTCCACCCGCAGCCCGCGATCGCCTCGCCGCTGCGCACGGCTGGCTGGTTCTTCGCCGCCGTCACCGCCGCGTCGATCGTCCTGGGCGGCATCGGGCTGCTGCTGACCGCGCTGCGGACCGGCTCCACCGCCATCCACGACTCGGCCGACAGGATGCCGCCAGAGGTCGTACGGGCCCGGGAGGCCTGGCATCAGGCGCTGCTCGACCGCGGGTTGCTGCCCTTCCTCGACGACGCGCTGAACGACACCACGGCCCCCGTCGCGCCGGTCCGGGCGCCCTCCGTGCCGCGGATGCCGCGCCTTGGCTACTCGCGCCCCGACTTCTCCTCCCCGCAGGACCCGCAGCCGCGCGCCGCCGGGCCGCGGTTCAGCAGTCCGGACTTCAGCAGTCCCGACTTCGGCAGCCCGGACTTCGGCGGACCGGACCACGCGCCCGAGTGAGGCCGTCGCGGTGGCGGCACGGTCCCGCCCGCCTGCCGCGCGGCCGGCCGGACGCGGCCCCCTCCGCCCGAGTGACACCGCGCCCCCCGGTTGGCCGACCCCGGTCGCGCCCGGCACCTGGCGTTGTTTGACTCATCCCGTACCTGGTCAGACGGGAGAGGTCCATGCGCGTCCGCCGTACGCTCGCCGCCCTGAGCACGATCGTCCCGCTGGTGTGGGCGGCCACGGGCTGCTCCGACACCTCGGCCGGACAGATCACCGCCACTCGCGGCGCAACCTTCACCCAGACCATCAGCAACCCGATCCACGGCAAGTGCCACGCCTTCGCGCCGCTCGGGGTGGACCGGGTCAGCAACGGCCTCGCCATCGACATCGTCCTGCACAGGGGTGCCTCCTGCACCGACCCGGTCGGCCGCCCCAGCTCCTACCTGGCGACGACCCTCACCACCAGCGCGGTGGTCTCCCTCGGCCTGTGGCACAGCTTCTCCACGGTCGGCTGGGGCCCGCCGGCCGCCCCCAACTGACAGTGATGATGTTCGTGGTGACGCTACGGGTGGGCCTGACTCGCCAACTGACTGACGTCTCGACTGTCCTGTTTGGGATTTGTCGGCCCGCCGGGCGTCACCACGCACGCGGCCGGACGGGCGCTTGTGACTTCATAGGAGCTTGGTCCAGAAGCCCCGTCACTGTCTTGTCCACCCGCCCGACCGGCGCGTGCCGCCCTCGGAACGGACACGCCACAAGGACGGACATGACCAGCATGACGCACGACGGCCCGCAGATCACCGGCGGAGTCGACACCCACGGCCTGACCCACCACGCGGCGGTGATCGACACCATCGGCCGGCACCTGGCTGACCAGGAGTTCCCGGCCACGATCCGCGGCTACCGGGATCTGCTGGCCTGGATGCGTTCACTCGGCGAGCTGGCCGCGGTGGGTGTGGAGGGCACCGGCGCCTACGGGGCCGAACTCGCCCGGGTGCTCACCGCCGCAGGAGTCACAGTCATCGATGTCGACCGTCCGGACCGCAAAACCCGGCGGATGAAGGGCAAGTCCGACCCGATCGACGCCTACGCCGCCGCGACAGCCGTACTGTCCGGGCGGGCCACCGGCACCCCCAAGAGCCGGGACGGCGTGGTCGAGGCCGTGCGCGTGCTGCGGACCGCTCGCCGCAGCGCGGTCAAGGCCCGCACCCAGGCGATGAACCAGATCCGGGGCCTGCTGGTCTCGGCGCCTGCGATGCTGCGCGAGCAGGTCGCGGGAGTGGACCGGGCCACGCTGATACGCACGCTCGCCCGGCTGCGGCCCGGCGACGACCTGTCCCGCCCGCTGACCGCCACCCGGGCAGCCCTGCGCCGCCTGGCCCGCCGCCACCAGGCGATGGACGCCGAGATCGCCGAGCTGGACGCGGAACTCGGTCCGCTGACCCGGCAGGCCGCTCCCGCACTGCTGGAACTGTTCGGCGTCGGCCCCGAAACCGCCGGCCAACTGCTGGTCTCGGCCGGGGACAACCCCGAACGTATGCGTTCGGAGGCCGCCTTCGCGCACCTGGCCGGGGTCGCACCGATCCCGGCATCCTCCGGCCGCACCCACCGCCACCGCCTCAACCGAGGCGGCGACCGGGCCGCGAACAACGCCCTGCACACCATCGTGCTCGTCCGCATGCGCTACGACGAGCGCACCCGCACCTACGTCGAACGCCGCACCAAGGAAGGCCTGTCCAAAAAGGACATCATGCGCTGCCTCAAACGATTCGTCGCCCGCGAGGTCTACCGCGCCCTGACCAGCACACCGACCGAACAAGCCACACAAACCGACCTTGCTCCTGCCGCTTGACATCTATAGGAGCATCCGGCGGCCGCGGCCCCGGCCGCACGCCTCGCGCCCGGGGCCACGGCGCGGCTCACTGAGCGGATTCCGCCAGCGGCAGGTAGACCCGGTTGCCCGCTTCGGCGAACTCGCGGGACTTCGCCGCCATGCCCGCCTCGATCTCGGCCTCGGTACCGCCGTGGGCGCGGCGGATGTCCTGGGAGATCTTCATCGAGCAGAACTTCGGCCCGCACATCGAGCAGAAGTGCGCGGTCTTCGCCGGCTCCGCCGGCAGCGTCTCGTCGTGGAAGGCGCGGGCGGTGTCGGGGTCGAGGGCCAGGTTGAACTGGTCCTCCCAGCGGAATTCGAAGCGGGCGTCGGACAGGGCGTCGTCCCAGGCCTGGGCGTCCTGGTGGCCCTTGGCCAGGTCGGCGGCATGGGCGGCGATCTTGTAGGTGATCACGCCGGTCTTGACGTCGTCCCGGTCGGGCAGGCCCAGGTGTTCCTTGGGGGTGACGTAGCAGAGCATCGCGGTGCCCCACCAGGCGATCATCGCCGCGCCGATGCCGGAGGTGATGTGGTCGTAGGCCGGGGCGATGTCGGTGGTCAGCGGGCCGAGGGTGTAGAACGGCGCCTCCTCGCAGATCTCCTGCTGGAGGTCGATGTTCTCCTTGATCTTGTGCATCGGGACATGGCCCGGGCCCTCGATCATGGTCTGCACCTGGTGGCTCTTGGCGATGGAGTTCAGCTCGCCGAGGGCGCGCAGTTCGGCGAACTGCGCCTCGTCGTTGGCGTCGGCGACCGATCCGGGGCGCAGGCCGTCGCCGAGCGAGTAGGTGACGTCGTAGGCGGCGAGGATGTCGCAGAGCTCGGCGAAGTTCTCGTAGAGGAAGTTCTCCCGGTGGTGGGCCAGGCACCAGGCGGCCATGATCGAGCCGCCGCGGGAGACGATGCCGGTCTTGCGCCGGGCGGTGAGCGGCACGTAGCGCAGCAGCACGCCGGCGTGCACGGTCATGTAGTCGACGCCCTGTTCCGCCTGCTCGATGACGGTGTCCTTGTAGATCTCCCAGGTCAGCTCCTCGGCGCGGCCGTCGACCTTCTCCAGTGCCTGGTAGAGCGGGACGGTGCCGATCGGGACGGGGGAGTTGCGGAGCACCCACTCGCGGGTGGTGTGGATGTTGCGCCCGGTGGACAGGTCCATGACCGTGTCGGCGCCCCAGCGGGTGGCCCAGGTCATCTTCTCCACCTCCTCCTCGATGGAGGAGGTGACCGCGGAGTTGCCGATGTTCGCGTTGACCTTCACCAGGAAGCGCTTGCCGATGATCATCGGCTCGGTCTCCGGGTGGTTGACGTTGGCCGGCAGGACGGCCCGGCCCGCGGCGATCTCGTCGCGTACGGTCCGCGGCGGGACGTTCTCGCGAAGCGCGACGTATTCCATCTCCGGGGTGATCTCGCCGCGCCTGGCGTAGGCGAGCTGGGTGACCGGCTGCCCGTCGCGGGCGCGCCGGGGGAGCCGCGGGCGGCCGGGGAAGACCGCGTCGAGATTCCGCAGGCCGCCGCGGGGTGCGGTGTGCTTGATGCCGTCGTCCTCGGGGCGGACCGGCCGGCCCGCGTACTCCGCGGTGTCGCCGCGGCCGATGATCCAGTTGTCCCGGACCGCGGCGAGGCCCCGCCGGACGTCGGTCCGCACCGACGGGTCGGTGTAGGGGCCTGATGTGTCGTACAGCGTCACATCGCGCCCGTTGGTGAGGTGCACCTGGCGGACCGGGACGGTGATGTCCGGCCGTGACCCGGTGAGATACGCCTTGTGCCAGCCGATTTCGCGCGTGCGTGCGTCCTGCGTGGTCATGAGACCTACTCCCTACGCCGGCATTACCCGGTAACAGGTTCGGCGGTCGGCGCAGCTGTGGCGGCGGCGTGGTAGCCGCTTCCGCTGTCAGCGCCCTCTCAGCCCGGTGCTCCGAGCTCCCGCGTTTGCAAAGGTGCTGCCAACGGTAGCGGTTGGCTGCATACAGGCACCAGGGGACCTTGCGGTGATCGGCCGGTGGACTCCTCGCCCCATGAGCAAGCGCACCGCCCGGCGTCCGGGCCGGCCGTCCCCCACCAGGGCGGCGGGCACGGGCACGGCCATACGCGCGGCCCGGTGCCGCGCGGCGGCTGCGCCGGGTCATCGCCGCGGTGCTGGTGCCGTTCGCCGCGGCCGTGGTGGTCGGCCTGGTGGTGCTGCGGCCGGGCGGGGCGCCGCATCACGCCCGCACCGGCGTCGGCTTCGACCAGCAGACCCGGCAGGGCAGGGTCGTGCAGCTGGTCGCGATCTCCTGCAAGGCCTCGGGGGCGGCACCGGACACCGACGCGGCCGGGACGCCGGCCGGTGACCACGTCGTCGCCGAGGAGATCGTCAGGACCCTGGTCGGCAGTATCGGCCTGGTCGCGTCAGTACCGCTGACGACGGCGCTCGCGGCACTGGTGGTCAGCGCGGACCGCCGGCCTGCGGCGGCCGGCCGGGCCGGGGGACGTACCGACGGGCACGGCGGCGGGGTACGTACGGCCGCCGCCGGTGGCGGGGGCCACCGGCGGCGGGGGCCACCGGCGGCGGGGGAAATGAGGGGCGGGGGGTCGCGGCGGCCGTCACCAATCGCGCTTCGACGACTTCGAGGACCCGCCGGACGTGACGCGTTTCACGACCAGGACCAGTGCCCCGACCAGGATCACGAACACGACCAGCTTGAACAGCAGGCCGATCACGAAGCTCACCAGGGCCGCGACCAGGGAACCGAAGACCACCAGCGCGATCACCGGTACGGCGACCCACTTGACCCACCACGGCAGGCCCTTCAGCAGCTTGTCCATGACGCCTTGACTCTCCTTCGTCCCCGCACCGGGGTCGGTCCGGCGGTTCATCCGCCGATACATCGACTGTAAAGCCACTCGCACCCGATGTGGGGGCCGAGGACGCCGGATACGACCCTGAACGCACCCCTAGGGTTCCGGCGGGGAGAACACCACCATGACCCTGAGATCCTCGGTGATGTGGTGGAAGCGGTGGACGGTGCCGGCCGGTACGTAGATCACGCTGCCGCGTGCGACGGTCGTCGTCTCCTCACCGACGGTGATCGCGCCCCGGCCGCTGACCACCAGGTACACCTCGTCCTGCGCGTGCGGCTGCTGCGGGTCGCTCTCCCCCGCCTTGAGCGCGTAGAGCCCCGCCGACATGTGGGGCTCCTTGAGAAAGCGCAGGTAAGCGCCCTGATTCGCGGCTCGTTCCGCGTCGAGGTCGTCCAGCCGGAACACCTTCATCGCCACTCCTCCGCTGCGGTCGGGCTACGGTTCTGTTCCGTCTCTTGCCCTGCAGATCAGGTCTGCGACGATCACACCATGAAGAATTTCCTCGTCAAAACGCTGGCGAACGCGGGAGCGCTCGGCGTTGCCACCTGGGTGATCAAGGACATCACCCTGACCGGCGACTCGACCTCCCGCGCCGTGCTCAGCCTGATATTGGTCGCGCTGGTCTTCGGCGTGGTGAACTGGCTGGTGAAGCCGGTCGTCAAGGTGCTGTCCTTCCCGCTGTTCATCCTCACCCTGGGGCTGATCACGCTGGTGGTGAACGCCCTGATGCTGCTGCTGACGTCGTGGCTGGCCGGCAAGCTGGATCTGGACTTCCATGTGGACGGCTTCTGGACCGCGGTGGTCGGCGGTCTGATCGTCAGCATCGTGTCCTGGGCCCTGCACGTCGTCCTGCCGGACGACGAGTGAGCGGCGCGCCGGGGGGCACGGACATTCCCGGGGGGCCGGGGGACGGTGAACACGGCGGCGCTCCGGGCGGCGCCGGACACGGCGGTGGTCGCGGCGACAGCACGCGCAGCGTGCACGCGGGCCGGCCGCCATCGACGGCGTACGAACCCTCGCTGCCCGGACCGGTCTTCGTCTCGCACTACCACCTGCCGGGTGAGGCGAGCGGCCCTTACCTCTACGGCCGCGACGACAACCCGACCTGGGAGCGCCTGGAGCAGGCGATCTCCGAGCTGGAGGCGCCGGGCGACCCGGAGGTCGGCACGGCGGTCTTCGCCTCGGGCATGGCGGCCGTCGCGGCGGTCCTGCTCTCGCAGGTGAAGGCGGGGCAGACGGTCCTGCTGCCGTCCGAGAGCTACCAGACGACGCGCGCGCTGCGCGAGCGCCTGGAGTCCTACGGCGTGACCGTGCGGCTCGCGCCGACCGCGGGCGACGCGCAACTGGCCGCGCTGGAGGGCGCTTCGCTGGTGTGGCTGGAGACGCCGTCGAATCCCGGGCTGGACGTGTGCGACATCCGGCGGCTGGCCGACGCGGCCCATGCGGCGGGCGCGCTGGTCGCCGTGGACAACACGCTGGCCACGCCGCTGGGCCAGCGGCCGCTCTCGCTGGGTGCGGACTTCTCGGTGGCCAGCGGCACCAAGGCGCTCAGCGGCCACGGTGACCTGCTGCTCGGCTATGTCAGCACCAGGGACCCCGACCTGGCCGCGGGCGTGCGGTACTGGCGCAAGACGGTCGGCGCGATTCCCGGGCCGATGGAGGCGTGGCTGGCCCACCGCTCCATCGCGACCTTCGCCCTGCGGGTGGACCGGCAGGCCACGAACGCCGTGGCTCTGGCGACGGCGCTGCTCGCCCGCCCCGAGGTGACCGACCTGCGGCACCCGGGCCTGCCGACCGACCCCTCGCACGCGGTGGCGGCCCGGCAGATGCGCCGCTTCGGCAGTGTGGTGTCCTTCACACTGCCCGACCAGGCACACGCCGAACGCTTCCTGGCCGCGCTGCGGATGACGTCGGAGGCCACCAGCTTCGGCAGCATCCAGAGCACCGCGGAGCGGCGTGCCCGTTGGGGCGGCGACGCCGTGCCGCAGGGCTTCGTCCGCTTCTCGGTGGGCATCGAGGACCCGGAGGACATCGTGGCCGACGTGCTGCGCGCGCTGGACGCGGCGGCGACGGCGTGAGGGCCGCGGGCGCGTTACGCGGACCGGCCGGGCCCGCGGTGCGCCAGGGCGCGCGCGGCCCGGCCGAACGCCTCGATTGACGGCCGCGGGCACGTTTGCCCCCGGGCCCGCCGCGGCAGATGTCTGGCATGCCCCCGGACTCGCACCCCAGCCCCGCCACCCGCCCGGTGGTCAAGCGCACTGCCCGTGCCCTGGTCCTCGACGGTGACCAGCTCGTCCTGATCAAACGCACCAAGCCCGGCATGGCGCCGTACTGGGTGACGCCCGGCGGCGGGGTCGAGGATGACGACGCCGGCGTCCTCGCCGCCCTGCACCGCGAGATCGACGAGGAGCTCGGCGCCAAGATCACCGACGTGGTGCCCGCCTTCGTCGACACCGTCGAGCACATCGCGGAGGACGGTTCGCACGGGGTGAAGGTGCAGTTCTTCTTCGCCTGCCGGCTGGAGTCGATGGATCTCGACCGCCGGCACGGCCCCGAGGTGGACAACCCGTGCGGGGAGTACGAGGTGGTGCGGGTGCCGTTCAGCAGGATGGGCATCGCCTCGGTGGGCATCGTGCCGCTGACCCTGCGGCACTACCTCGACGCGAACATCGAGGGCGTGCTCGGGCTGCTCGGCCCCGAGCTGGGCTGAGGCCGTCCGGCCGCCCCACTGATAGGTCCGCTACGGGATCGTCCCGTTGCGGACCTATTTTGCTACCCTCGGTCGCATGACCCAGGACTCCGCCCTCATCCCCGCGGCCGCGCCCCCGCAGGGCGCCCTCGGCTCGGCCGCCGACGTGTCGTTCCTGCTGCAGCACACCGCCCACGTGCTGACCACGCAGATGACCGCCGCCCTCGCCGAGATCGGCATGTCGCCGCGGGCGCACTGCGTGCTGGCGCACGCGGCCCAGACCGAGCGGACCCAGGCGCAGCTCGCGGAGCTGTCCGACCTGGACAAGACCACGATGGTGGTGACCGTCGACCAGCTGGAGCGGGCCGGGCTCGCCGAGCGGGTGCCGTCGGCGACCGACCGCAGGGCGCGGATCATCCGGGTCACGGAGGCGGGCGCGGACGTGGTGGCCGCCGGGCAGCAGATCGTCGACCGGGTGCACGACGACGTGCTGGCCGCGCTGCCGGAGCCGGAGCGCTCCGCCTTCGTCTCGGCGCTGAACCGGCTGGTCACCGGCCATCTGGCGGCGCCGGCGGAGCACCCGGAAGGGGTGCAGGGGGTGCGCCGTCCGCGGCAGGCCCGGGCGTGAGCGGCCGTCGGCGCGACACCTAAGCCCGTAATAGATAGTCTCCAACGAAACCTTCTGCTACGGTCGCTCCTGGCTACCCATCCGCCAGGAGGCGACCCCATGCCACTGTCTTCCCGCTCCCGCAGTGCCGCCCTCGGCGTGCTCAGCGCGGGCACCCTGATGATCATCCTGGACGGCACGATCGTGACCGTCGCGCTGCCGTCCATCCAGCACGACCTGGGCTTCTCCCAGTCCGCGCTGGCCTGGGTGGTGAACGCCTACCTCGTCGCCTTCGGCGGCCTGCTGCTGCTGTCCGGCAGGATCGGCGACCTCATCGGCCGCCGCCGCGTCCTGGTCGGCGGGCTGGCCGCGTTCACCGCCGCCTCCCTGGCCTGCGGCCTGGCCGACTCCGCCGGCCTGCTGATCGCGGCCAGGTTCGTCCAGGGCGCGGCGGGAGCGATGGTCTCCGCGGTCAGCCTGGGCATGGTGATCGCCCTCTACCCGGACCCGAACGGCCGCGGCCGGGCCATGGGCGTCTACAGCTTCGTCCAGTCGGCGGGCGGCGTGCTCGGACTGCTGACCGGCGGTGTCCTCACCCAGGCCGTCAACTGGCACTGGATCTTCTTCGTCAACCTGCCGATCGGCGCGGCGGCCGCCGTGCTCAGCCTGCGCCTGCTGCCGGACGACAGCCCCGCCGCCGGATCCGGCAACCCCGTGCGCGGCGCGGACGCACCCGGCGCGCTGCTGGTCACCGCGGCCCTGATGCTCGGCGTCTACGCCATCGTCGGCACCACCGACCACGGCTGGACGTCCGCGTCCACCGTCAGCTTCAGCGCGGTCTCGCTGGCGCTGCTGGCCGGCTTCCTGGTCCGCCAGGCCACGGCGGCACAGCCGCTGATGCCGCCGCGGCTCTTCCGCTCCCGGCTGGTGACCGGCGCCAACATCGTGCAGGCGCTGATGGTGGCCGGCGCCTTCGGCTTCCAGTTCATGATCAGCCTCTACCTCCAGCGGGTGCTGGGCTACGACCCGCTGCGGATCGGCCTGGCCATCGCGCCCACCGGGCTCGTCATCGGCGTGATGTCGCTGGCGCTCTCCGCCAGGCTCGGCGCCCGCTTCGGCGAGCGGGCAGTGCTGCTGCCGAGCCTGGCCCTCTTCACCGGCGGCTTCCTGCTGCTGGCCCGGGTGCCGGCCGGGCACGCCTCGTACGTCACCGACATCCTGCCGGCGACGCTGGTCTTCGGGACCGCCTTCGGGCTGGCGATGCCGGCCCTGATGTCGCTCGGCATGGCGGACGCCACCCCCGCCGACGCCGGCTTGATCTCCGGCGTCTTCAACACCGCCCAGCAGATCGGTGCCGCCCTGGGCCTGGCCGTGCTGGCCGCGCTGGCCACCGCCCGCACCGACCACCTGACCGCCGCCGACCACCCGCAGGCCGCCGCGCTGACCGGCGGATACCACCTGGCCTTCCTGGTCGCCGCGGGCCTGCTCGCCGCGGCGGCCCTGGCAGCGGCGGTGCTGCTCAGGTCCCCGGGAGGCTTCGGCGCGGCTGCTGCCGTGGCGGACTCGGCGGCGGGGGATCCGGCCGCGGTCAGTGCCAGCCCGGGAAGCCCCCCGGAAGCGGAGCCGACGGATCGTAGGGCGCACGTGTGAAGACGAAGGACCCCAGGTCGAGATGGCTGACCGTACCGTCCGGCCCGCTGACCGCCCGCAGCGTCTCACCTGCGTAATAACCCTCGCGACCGGTCCAGGTCCCGTCATGTTCCACGTGGAACCGGGTGGCGCGGCCCTGGCCGGTCAGCGACGCGAGGCTGGGGCCGCCGTCGGCGTCGATCCGCAGCACGAAGGCCTGGGTGCCCCAGTACCAGGGGCCCGCCAGCTCCAGCAGGTCCGGGCCGAGCGTGTCCGCCGGACGCCAGGCCGCCGGCAGTCCCGGCTCCGCGTCGGCGGTGATCGCCAGCAGGTCAGCGGCGATGGCACCGATCTGCGGGCCCGAGGTCACGTTCGCCAGCGTGATCGCGCCGACACCGTCCTTGGGGCTCAACCAGAGCGACGCCAGGAAGCCGGGCATCGAACCGGTGTGCCCCACCAGCTGGCGGCCGCCACGCCGGGCCAGCTGCAACCCCAGCCCGTAACCGCCCTCCGGGTCGGTGGGCTCGGGCGGCGCGGCGGGCTGCCGCATCTCCTCCAGCGTCGCCGCGCTCAGCACCCCCTCCCGACCCGCCGTCAGGAAGGCAGCCCAGCGGGCCAGATCACCGGCCGTCGACCACAACTGCCCGGCCGGCGCCATCCGCCCGGTCTCCTGTACGGCCTCGGGCCGCATCACATCCGCCCACGGATGGACGGCGAAGCCGCCCGCCGCGGGGGCCTGCGGCAGCAACGTCGTGCGCGCCATGCCCAGCGGATCGAGCACCTCGGCGCGCAGCGCCTCGCCCCAGGAGACCCCGCGCAACTGCTCCACCAGCGCGCCGAGCAGCGCGAAGCCGGGGTTGGAGTAGTGGTAGCGGCGGCCCGCCGGGTGCTTGACCGGGTCGGGCCCGAGCACATCCGCCAGCTCGGGCCGCAGCGCGCCCGGGGTGCGCTCCCACCAGGGGCCCGGGGTCTCAGAGGCCAGTCCCGAGGTGTGGCTGAGCAGCTGGCCCACCGTCAGCTGCCGGGCCGCCGACAGCCCGGCCGCGTCGAGCCCGGCCTGACCGGGATCCGCCCAGGACGCCGCCACCTCCGGCAGATGGCGGCCCAGCGGGTCGGTCAGGTCCAGCCGGCCCTCGTCGCGCAGCCGCATCACCAGCACCGCGACGAAGGACTTGGTGATCGAGCCGATGCGATACTGCGTGTCCGCGTCGGGGGCGTGGCCCTCGATCATGCTGCGAGCACCGCACCAGACCAGCGCGCCGTCCCGTACCACCGCCCCGACCAGCGAGGGGGTGCGCCCGTCGCGCTGCCCCACCGCCACCCGGTGCAGCAACGCCCGCCGGGTGCCGGGCAGCAGTTCGTCCGTGCCGCCCGTGCCGCCGCCACTCCCCGATCCGGTGTCCGCACTCACTCGTAGCCGTCCCTCCGCGCTTGGCTGCCGCGGGGCGTCAGGCCCGCGCGTCATTACGGTAGTCGGCGGGGCCGAAGCGCACCGACACGATCGACATCCGCATCGACCGCACCCCGGGCAGCAGATGGGAGATCGGGGCGACGGCGTAGAGGCCGCGGCCGCGCGGCAGCGGCAGGCTGCGCACCTCGGCGATCCGCGGGGAGGCGGTGGCCACCTTGGGGTACTCCCTGGTGTCCATGCCCCACTGCCAGCGCGGGGCGCGATAGCCGCCTGCGGTGTCCAGGGCGCCGGCCTGGTTGCGGGCCACCATGCCGCGCGGGAGCGCGTCGAAGAGGAACGAGCCACCGGGAAAGCGTTCCGCACAGGCGGCGATGAGCCGCTTGACCTCGCGCGGCGGCAGGTACATCAGTAGGCCCTGGGCGGTCACCAGCACATCCTGCGGCGGCGTGCCGGCGTCGAGTTCGTCCATCCACCGCAGGTCGAGGGCCGAACAGGCGACCGTACGGCGGCGCGGCGGGTCGTCGGGCAGCAGCTTCTCGCGCAGGGCCACCGTTTCTGGCAGGTCCACCGTCAGCCAGTGCGCCCGGCCGTCGTCCACCCGCCAGAACTGCGTCTCCAGGCCTTCGCCGAGCGCGACGACCGTGCCGCCGGGATGTGCGGCGAGGAAGCGGCGCACCTCGGCGTCCAGGCAGGCGATCCGCAGCGCGTGCCACTGGGCCATGCCGTCGCCGGCGAACCGCTCGAAGGGGTAGTCGATCCGCTCGACCAGTTCCACCGAACGCGGGTCGTCCAGCAGGCGGCTGCCGACCCGCGCAGCCTCCACCGACCGCTGGTAGAGATTCCACAGCAGCGTCTCGGGGACGCCCTCCAACCCGGCCGTGATCCGGTCCGCCTGCCTGTCCTCGTCCATCCCTCCAGGCTCCCACCCGGGCGGGCCGCAGCGGGGGCAGGGGCGGCCCCAGGTCAACTCCCCGTCAAGACAGGCGGTTTCCCCGCCCACCCCGTGTCAGAAAGGTTGACACCCCCCAGGGCCGGGCGTAGATATCACCACTGCCAGAGAGCGCTCTCAGCCCGCTGGCGGTTCCTCCTACCACCCCCCACACTCGCGCGTTGCCTTCCGACACGTAGGAGCAGACACATGAGGGTCACCCCACAAGGGCTCTCCATATCCCGTAAACGTTTCCGACAGTCACCGCAGGCCATCGCCCTGCTCATCCTGGTGATGATCGCCTCGGCCTATCTGTCGATCGTGGCGACCTCGTCACGCGCGGCCACGCCGGTGCTGCTCTCGCAGGGCAAGCCCGCCACGGCCTCGTCCGTGCAGGACGCCTTCACCGCCGGCGCGGCGGTCGACGGCAACACCGGCACCCGCTGGTCCAGCGCCGCCTCCGACCCGCAGTGGCTCCAGGTCGACCTGGGGTCAAGCCAGCCGATCACCCAGGTGGTGCTGAACTGGGAGGCCGCCTACGGCAAGTCCTTCCAGATCCAGGTGTCGGACAACGGTTCCACGTGGAACAGCATCTACTCCACGACCACCGGCACCGGCGGCGTCCAGACGCTGAACGTCACCGGCACCGGGCGCTACGTGCGGATGTACGGCACGGCACGCGGCACCCAGTGGGGCTACTCGCTGTGGGAGTTCCAGGTCTACGGCGGCTCCGGCGGCGGTGGCACCCCGCCGGCCACCTGCGGCACGACCACGGTCGCGCTCGGCAAGCCCGCCACCGCTTCCTCGACCGAGAACGCCGGCACCCCGGCGTCCGCCGCCTTCGACGGCAACGCGGGCACCCGCTGGTCCAGCGCCGCCTCCGACCCGCAGTGGGTCCAGGTCGACCTCGGCTCCTCGCAGGCGCTCTGCGGCGCCCAGTTGAGCTGGGAGACCGCCTACGCGAAGGCGTACCAGATCCAGGTCTCGGACAACGGTTCCACGTGGAACACCGTGTACTCCACCACCAACGGCCCGGGCGGGGTGGAGAACCTCTCCTTCAACGCCACCGGCCGCTACGTGCGGATGTACGGCACCGTCCGTGCCACCCAGTACGGCTACTCCCTGTGGGAGTTCACCCTGCTGACCGCCGGTGGCGGCGGCACCACCCCGCCGCCCGGCGGCGGCGACGGCAGCTGCCCCTGGGTGGGGTCCACCGCGCCGGTCTCGACCCGCGTCTCGCAGGTCATGGCGCAGATGACCGCCGCGCAGAAGGTGTCGATCCTGCACGGCAACAACAACGCCTCGCCGTACATCGGCAACATCACCGGCATCCCGTCGCTGTGCATCCCGAACATCGGTCTGCAGGACGGCCCGCACGGCGTCGGCGACGGACTCGGCGGTGTCACCCAGATGCCGTCCGCCAACGCCTCGGCGGCCACCTTCGACAACGCACTGGAACAGCAGTACGGCGCCGCGATCGGCGCGGAGTTCGCCGGCAAGGGCGTGCAGGTGGCGCTCGGCCCGACGCTGAACATCGTCCGCGACCCGCGCTGGGGCCGCTCGTTCGAGACCTTCAGCGAGGACCCGTACCTCAACGGGCAGATGGCCACCGCCGACATCAAGGGCATCCAGAGCCAGGGTGTGATGGCCGAGATGAAGCACGTGGCCGTCTACAACATCGAGAACCCGGCCGGCACGGTCATCGTCGACAAGCGGACCTTGCAGGAGCTGTACCTGCCCGCCTTCCAGGCAGCGGTGCAGCAGGGGTCGCCGGCCGCGGCGATGTGCGCGTACAGCATCGTCAACAACGTGCCGGCCTGCCAGAACCCGGACCTGATGAACACCGCCCTGTACCAGCAGGCGAACTTCGGCGGCTTCATCACCAGTGACTGGGGCGGCACCCACTCCACGGTGGAGTCCGCCAACGCGGGCCTGACCGTGGAGATGCCCAACGGCTACTTCTTCGCCGACTTCCTCGCCCAGGCCGTCGCCAACGGCACGGTCAGCCAGACCACGCTCAACACCATGGTCAGCCGGCTGCTCACGCAGTTCTTCGCCTTCGGGCTGTTCGACAAGGCACCGAGCGGTTCACGGGACGCCACCGTGACCACGCCCGCCCATGTCCAGGTCGCGCTCCAGGGCGCGGAGGAGGGCGCCGTACTCCTCAAGAACAACGGCATCCTTCCGCTGTCCACTGCGACCACCCACTCCATCGCGGTGATCGGCTGGGACGGCGGCGCCGGAGTGCAGTCCATCGGCGGCGGCAGCGCCACGACCACCAGCTCGGGAACGGTCTGGCCGATCACCGGCATCCAGAACCGGGTCGCCGGCACCGGCACCACCGTGCAGTACAACGACGCGACGAATCTGTCCGCGGCCGTCACCCTGGCCCGCAGTTCCGATGTCGCGATCGTCTACGCCAGCGACAACTACGGCAACGAGGAGCACGACACCACCACCTTGGACCTGCCCGACAACGGCGGCAGCCAGGTCAAGCAGAACGACATGATCGCCCAGGTGGCGGCGGCGAACCCGCGCACCATCGTGGTGCTCAACAACAACTCCGCCATCAACATGCCGTGGCTGAACCAGGTCGCGGGCGTCTTCGAGGGCTTCTACCCGGGCCAGCAGATCGGCACGGCCATGGCGGCGCTGATCTTCGGCGACGTCAACCCGTCCGGCAAGCTGCCGGTGACCTTCCCGAAGTCGCTGGCCGACGTGCCCGCCAACACCGCGGCCCAGTGGCCCGGCACCAACGGGCAGGTGCAGTACAGCGAGGGCCTGGACGTCGGCTACCGGTGGTACGACGCCAGGAACATCGAACCGCTCTTCCCGTTCGGCTTCGGCCTGTCGTACACGACCTTCGGCTACAGCAATCTGCAGGTCGGCGCGCTCAGTGGCGGCAACGCCACCGTCCACGTCACGGTGACCAACACCGGGTCGCGGGCCGGCACGGACGTCGCCCAGCTCTACGTCGGCGACCCGGCGTCCACCGGGGAGCCGGTGCACCAGCTGCGCGGCTACCAGCGCGTCACCCTCAACCCGGGCCAGTCGCAGACCCTGACCTTCACCGTCAGCACCCATGACCTGGCCTTCTGGAACACCGGCAGCAACAACTGGACCACGGCAGCGGGCAGCTACCAGATCCTGGTGGGCGACTCCTCCCGCAACCTGCCGCAGACCGGCACGCTCACCGTGCCGGCCACCGTCAACGGCGCCATCGCCGCCGCCCTCGCCCCGAAGGCGGCCGCCGCGGACTCCGCGGCACCCGCCACCGCGGCGCCGCTGTCCGTGCCCAACCCGCACGGCATGAGCAGCCCGGTGCACTCCGCCGTCGACTGGGCCTTCGACCCGGCCGACGCCGCCGCGCACCACACCTACACCGCGTCCGGCCTGCCGCCCGGCATCTCGCTCAGCACCAGCGGGCGCTTCACCGGCACGGCGAGCAGGGCCGGCAGCTACACGGTCACGGTCACCGCGCGGGACCAGGCCGGTGCCACCGGCTCGGCGACCTTCGTCTGGACGACCACCTGACCCTTCCCCTCCCCGGGAAGGACGTGCCCGGAGCCGCTGCGACAACGGCTCCGGGCGCGTGGCGGACCCGCAACGGGCCGGTTGTACCGTGTCGCCATGACCGAGCCGACCGCCGGGCAGCCCGGCCCCGAGATCAAAGCCCTGCTCGACTGCCTGAACGGCCGGCGCAAGCACGTGCTCGGCGCCCTGGACGGCCTCGACGAGGCCGACCTGCGCCGCCCGGTCCTGCCGTCCGGCTGGACCTGTCTGGGACTGGTCCGGCATCTGGCCCTGGACGTCGAGCGCTTCTGGTTCGGCGCGGTCCTGGCCGGCGACCCGGCCGTCATCGCCGCGCTGGGTGACGAGCCCGACGCCTGGCAGGTGGATCCCGGGCTGCCGGCCGCCGCCGTGCTCGACCGCTACCGCCACGAGATATCCCTGGCCGACGCGATCATCACCGCCACCCCGGCGGAGGCCGCCCCCGCCTGGTGGCCGACCGAGCACTTCGGCGACCAGAACATCCACAGCCACCGCGAGATCCTGCTGCACGTCATCGCGGAGACCGCGTGCCACACCGGGCACCTGGACGCGGTCCGCGAACTCATCGACGGTCACCGCTGGCTGGTGATGACCGACTGACCTGCCCGCCTCACAGGCTGCGGGCGGTGATGTCGCCATAGGCGGTGGTCGCGCGGATGGTCAGGTCCGCGGCGCCGTCGGCGTTCTTGAGAGCGTTGTCGATCCGGCCGTAGGAGGTCCCGGCGTCCAGCGTGGCGGACACGCCGCGGGCGGCGCCGACCTGGCCCACCGGGCCACCGAGCACCGCACCCACCGGCGCAGGCCGGCCGCGCCCCGGGGCCCGGAGGCACCCGCGCAGGCCCACCGACGGGACGCGGAGGCCGTGCGCGCGTACGAGGAGACGTTCACCACGCTCCTGATGCAGTCGGGCCTGCCCAAGATGATGGCCCGGGTGCTGGTCTGCCTCTGCACCACCGAAGCGGGCAGCCTCACCGCGTCCGAACTCGTCCGGCACCTCCAGGTCAGCCCGGCCTCGGTCTCCAGGGCGATCACCTTCCTGGAGAGCCAGGGCCTGGTGCGCCGTGACCGGGACGAAGGCCGGCGCGAGCGCTACGTCGTCGACGACGACGTCTGGTACCAGTCGATGATCGCCGGCGCCCGGTCCAACGCGCAGCTCGCCGAGACCGCACGGCAGGGCGTCGGCATCCTCGGTCCCGACACCCCCGCGGCCGCGCGCCTGGAGAACATCGCCCGCTTCATCGACTTCGTCAGCGAGAGCATCTTCCGCGCCGCGGAGCAGGCCCGCGAGATCCTCCACACCAAACCCGGACCGGGCCCGGGGACACCTCCGTAAGTGCCGGGCCGGCTTTCGGGTCAGCCGCTCTGCCCCTGGGGGGAGCCGCCCATGGTCTCCCTCAGACGGCGCCGTGCCGCGTCCAGCCGCTCGGCGTGGCCGTCGGAGAAGATGCCGGGCAGGGTCCTGTCCAGCGACCCCGCGATCTTGTGGATCGGAGCCCAGGTAGCGGCATCGTCGACCAGACGACTGAGATCCGTCGTCTGGATCCGCTCCAGCCAGTCCGAGAGGACGAGCGCCTCGTCGGAAGTGAGCTTGATCGTGATCTGAGAGTTGTCCACCACCTGACGTTAGCCCGTCACCTCGTGGGATCCGGTGGGCCTTGACCGGGCGTCAGGGAGTTTCGACCCGTCAGCAGGTACGTGACGGCGGCGCCCGCACCGGTTCGGTGCGGGCGCCGCCGTCACGCAGGCTTCAGATCTCGGCGGAGGCCCGGAGCCCCGGCGGGCTCAGTAGAGCCGCTTGTAGGCGTTCCAGCCGCCGCCCACGGTCGCACGGGCCTTGAACTGCCCGGTCCCGGTGCTGCTGTAGCGGTAGGCGGTGCCGGCGGAGTTGACCGCGAGCAGGTCCGCGCGGCCGTCGCCGTCCATGTCGCCGGGCGAGGCGAGCTTGGTGTACTGACCCCAGCCGGTGCCGATCTTGATCCGGGAGCCGAACGGCTTCGAGGCGACACCGGTGCCCTTGTACAGGTACAGCGTGCCGTCGCCGGTCCTGGCGACGATGTCGGCGCGGCCGTCGCCGCTGAAGTCGCCGGAGCCGACGATGGCGTTGTACGCGCCCCAGCCGCCGCCGACGAGCTGGCGGCCCGCCAGCCCGAGGCCGCTGCCCGTACCGCGGAAGAGGTAGAGCTTGCCGGAGGTGTCCCGGCCCAGCAGGTCGCCCTTGCCGTCGCCGCTGAGGTCACCGGGGCCGATGATCAGGTTGTAGCTGCTCCATCCGCTGGACATGAGGTTGTAGTCCGCGTAGACGTTGTAAAGGTCGCTCTTGTAGTGGTCGAGCAGCTGCGGCCTGCCGCTGCTGGTCAGCGCGTTGGCGAAGGTCAGGGTGAACTCGCCCGCCCAGCCCCCGTCGTCGCTGAGCTGCTGGCGCGCGAAGAAGCCGCCGGCCTGGTTGGCCTCGTACCAGTACAGGGTGCCGTTCGGGGTGGCCGCGATCATCTGCTTCTTGCCCCAGAACGGGTTGCTGCCCTGGCCGGCGAACATGTCCAGCGTCCAGCCGGTGCCGAACTGGTGCCGCGGGGCGAAGCCCCCGTGCCCGCTGGGCGGGTAGTAGTAGAGCGTGCCGGCGGGCGTCCTTGCCCACAGCACGGCGGCACCGGACGGGTCGTTGCCCAGGCCGATGATCTGGTTGTAGGTGTTCCACCCGCCGCCGATGGCTGTCTTGGCCGCGTACGGCGCGGAGGCCTTGCCGGTGCCCTTGTAGAGGTAGAGCGTGCCGGCGGAGGTGCGGGCGACCAGGTCGCTGATGCCGTCCCCGTCGACATCCCCGGGGCTGGCCAGCTGGTCGTACGCGCCCCAGCCACCACCGATGAGGACCCTTGCCTTGAACGGCGCGGAACCGTTGCCGGTGCCCTGGTACAGGTAGAGCTGACCGTCGAAGGTCCGGGCGATGATGTCGGCCCTGCCGTCACCGGTGACGTCGTCCACCGCGACGAGCTTGTTGTAGGCGTTCCACCCGCCGCCGGTCCATGACGCGTAGCTGGGGAAGTTCCCCGGGGTGAACAGCTCCAGCGAACCGGTGGTGGTGACAGCAAGGACCTCGGGCCCGGTCGAACCGTTCAGGTCACCGGGGGTGAGGATGTCGAGGTACTTCTCCGGGCTGGCGGCCAGCGGCTCCTCGGTGGTCGCCAGTGAGTTGTACAGCGCGCCGTCGTTGCCGCGGTAGAGCTGGTCGCCGTAGCCGTCACCGTCGATGTCGTACCGCTGCGGTGCCGGGGTGGCCACCTTGGCCACGCCGGACGACAGCGTGGACTTCCTGCTCCCGGTCGCCTTCGGCTTGACCAGGTGCGGCTGCTGACCGGAGGAGAGGGCCGGCTGCTTGATGCTGTGGTGCGCGCCGGGCTCCGCGGCCTGCGCGCCCGTCCCCAGCGCGAAGGCGCCGAGGGAAAGAATGCCGGCTGTGCACACCGCGACGAGGCGGCGCCGGCGCTGAGGCCGTACCGGCTGTGTTTCTGACACGAATCCCCCCATGGGATCTCAAGCAATGAATCCCTGAACCAGCGACGATTCGAAGAGTCGTGCGGTTCTG
Organism: Streptomyces sp. NBC_01198; assembly: GCF_036010485.1. NCBI lineage: Bacteria > Bacillati > Actinomycetota > Actinomycetes > Kitasatosporales > Streptomycetaceae > Streptomyces > Streptomyces sp. NBC_01198. The sequence goes on along the minus strand of NZ_CP108568.1, from coordinate 4,068,947 downwards.
GTGAGCGGAGTGTATCGCCGGGCAGCGACAACCTTGTCCATCTCCAAGGGCCTTGCGGGGCGTTGGCGCGCGACGTGGTCCGCTGCCCCGACGGCACTCGCTTCACTTGGCAGCCGCCCTGTCCGCGACGCGACGTCGGAGACGCACCCTAACGCCAAGGGCGCGAGCAATCGGGCCCCTTTCTTCGGCCGCCTCCGGCGGAGTCGACCAGGTCGTGCGCGATTCAGGTCGAGGCTCGGAAGGCCTTCCGCAGGTGCTCGCCGAACTCTGCGGGGTGCGTGGTCAGTCCGATGTGGCCGCCGGGGAAGTGCTGGAGCTCCGTGCCGAGACGGTCGGCCAGGAAGGCCGCGGAGCGGTAGGGCAGCTCACCGCGCGAGTCCTGGCCGGCGGCGATCACGAGCTGGTCCGACAGGCCCACCAACCGGCGGATGTCCGGCTCGTAGGACATGAAGCCGGGCACGATGCGACCGACGAAGAACGGCAGGTCGGCCATCGTCCGCTCGGCCCGCGCCGCCGCCTCGGGGGGAAGTCTCAGCTCGGCCTTCGGCTCGGTCGTGTCGCCGTCCTTCTGCAGGCCCGCGGCGAACACGGCCATCGCCGGCATGAGCCCTTCGGTACGGAACGTCTCCTGCACGTGTGCGATGAGCGCGCGATGACCCGCCGCGTCCGGCAGCACCTCCACTACTGGCGGCTCGTGCGCCACAATTCGGGCGACGCGTTCGGGGTGGGCGGTGAGAAGGTGCAGGGCGGCGATCGCACCCGAACTGCCGCCGAACACCAGGGCAGGCTCACCGGGCGACAGCAGTTCCAGCATCCGGAACGCGTCATCGGCGTGCTCGGCCACATGCTGCTCGGCGTCGAGGTCGTCCAGCGTGCTGCGGGACATGCCGCGCGGGTCGTAGGTCGCGACCGTGTATTCGGCGGCCAGGTCGCCGGCGATGGCGTCGAAGGATGCCGCGCCGCCCGTCCCGCCGGGGATGAGCAGCAGGAGCGGGCCCTGGCCTCGCACCTCGTAGTGCAGGGTCGCACCGTTCACCCGCAGGCTGCCGATGGTCGGGTCGGTCATGAGGTTTCTCCTTCTCGGGACGGGGGCCAGTTCTCCAGGAGGACGTGCAGCGCGTCGAGGGCGCGCGTCCAGGACCGCTGCGGCGAACGCTCGTGCCCGAAGCCGCCCGCCGCTTCCAGGGCGACGAACCCGTGGAACGTGCTGCGCAGCAACCGGACCGCGTCGGTCAGGTCCGGCTCGGCCAGTCCGTAGCCGCGCAGCATGCCGTACGTCAGCTCGACCGCGCGCCGTGGTCCGGGCGCTTTCGCCACCAGCTCGGGGTCGATCTGCATCGGGGTCTGCGTTGCCATGTAGCGGCCCGGATGCGCGTGGGCGTACTCCCGCCAGGCGTTCGCGAACGCGACGAGCGCGTCCCTGCCCGCCCGCCCCGCGGTCGCCTCCGCGATACGGATGGTCTTCTCGTCCGCCGCCAGCAGGGCGATCCGACCGCGCAGATCCTCCAGGCCGCGGACATGCGTGTAGAGGCTCGCGTCCTTCACACCCAGCCGCCGCGCCACCTGCGACATGGTCACCTGGTCGAGCCCGACGTCGTCCGCCAGCTCCGCGCCCGCGATCGTCACCCGCTCCACCGTCAGCCCCGCCCGCACCATGCACCCTCCCAGGATCCTTGAGGCCCTAGTTTTAACCTAGGTGCCCTAGGAAGGCAAATGAGGGCCGCGCCAGCGAAGGCGTCCGCGGGATCAGAGGCGGCTTGACCGACCCTCGGCCGGTTCAGGGCACCTACTGGGCCCCCAGGCCGCAGCGGCCACGCGTCAGGGCAGCAAAACGACCTTGCCGAGATTGGCACGGGCTTCGATGATCTCGTGCGCTCGTGCCGCGTCCGCCAGCGGAATCCGGGCGTGAACGGCCGGCCGCAGCTGCCCGGACAGGGTCAGCTTCCACAGCTCCTCGCCATGCCGGTCGTAGAGCTCGCGCCGAGTGCCGGCAAACCTGGCCATGGTGAGGCCGGTGATGGTTTTCGATCCTGCCAGGAGGTCGAAGGCGGGGACGGTGCCGCCGCCCGAGTTGAAGAAGACGAGTCGCCCGCCGGGCGCAAGCGCGGAGACGGCGCGTGGGAGCAGATCTCCGCCGACTCCGTCCAGGACGACGTCGGCCGGCTCACCCCACTGCTCGCTGTCGTAGGTCACGACCTCGTCGGCGCCGAGACCGCGGAGGAACTCCGCCTTGGTGTGCGAGCTGACGGCCGCGACGACCCGTTCAACGCCCTGCAGCTTGGCCAGTTGGACCGCGAGATGCCCCACTCCGCTCGCGGCGCCCGTGATGAGGACCGACTCGCTCACAAGAGGCCGGGCCGTGGCCAGGGCGGCGAGGGCGACGTGTCCGCTGCGCACGAGCGCGACGGCCTGAACGGCGCTCGCTCCGTCCGGTATGCGGCTCGCCATGAAGGCGGGGGCGATGGCCAGTTCGGAATACGAGCCGCCGTTGAAAGTGAGCGACGTGATGCGGTCGCCGACCGCGAAATCCGTCACGTCCGAGCCGAGTGCGATCACCGTTCCGGCGACCTCGCCCCCCAGGACTCCCGGTAGCGGCGTCCTGCCGCCCTCGCCGCGAACCTTGCGCACGGAGGGAAGGGTCACACCGATGGCCTCCGTGCGGACCAGCAGTTCCCCCGCGCCGGGCTCCGGGGCGTCCGCGTCCTCGACGCGGAGCACTTCCGGACCGCCGTACTCGTAAAAACGAATCCGCCGCATGCACGCCTCCAAGTCATTGGGAGACCCAACGATAGCGAAAGGTCGTAGGGAACTCCAATAATTTTCTGACTAGTCTGGCGCCATGTCCGAGACCCCCCGCGCTCCCTCCCGTATCCGCTCCCTCCCCAGCTGGCTCCTGGGCCGTGCCGCAGCTCGGGGACACCGGCTCGTCGCCGAAGCCCTCGCCCAGGTGGGCATGCGGATGATGCACCATGCCGTCCTGTCGGCCGTCGCCGAACTGGGCCCCGTGTCCCAGGCCGAGCTGGGCCGCAGCCTGAGCATCGACCCCAAGGACATGGTCGCGATCCTCAACGACCTCCAGAACGATGGCCTCGTGACCCGGACGCCGGACGCCAAGGACCGTCGCAAGAACGCCATCGCCCTCTCGCCTAGCGGGAAACGCCGCCTGCTTCAGACGGAGAAACTGGGCCGTGAGGCGAACGACGAGCTGACCGCTGCCCTGACCCCCGCCGAGCGGACCCAGCTCATGGGTCTCCTCGCCCGCATGGTCCAGGAGGACGAGCCCTGCGCCGAAGTCGGCCCAGGTGGCGGATAGCTGTCCCGCTCGGACGCCTCGGGCCTCGTCCCGGTAGCAGCGCGTCCACGTCGTCACTGGTCGGCCTGCCTCTGTGACAGGGCAATGCGGCGCCGAGGGAGATAGACCCCGATGATCTTCACTGCGAGCACGTCGCCGACCTCAACGTCTTCCGGCGCTTGATCCAGCTCATTGGTGTGCACGAGGCCCTGGAAGCCGTCGTCTCGGTCTTCGATGCGGACGAAGACGCCGAACGGGACGATTTCGGCGACTGGTCCAGTGACCACCTGCCCGAGACGCTGCGCGACCTGCGGCCACGGGTCCTCCTGGACTGCTCGCAGTGACAGCGGCACTCGTTCCCAGACCATGTCGACGTCGGGGACTTCGGCGGTGATCTCCTGGCCGACGCTGACGATGTCGGACGGCTGATTGAAGGGACGACAGGAAAGCTCCGGAACGTTGATCATCCCGGTGAAGCCGCCGATGTCCACGAAGGTGACACCGAAGCCGGCGATGGATGTCACCGTGCCGGTGACGACCTGGCCGCGCCGCAGGGTCTTCAAGAACGCCCAGTCCCGGTCGCTGGGCGTCGGTCCGGTCTGCCAGCGAGCCCGTAGAACACCGTCGCTGTCCGGGAGCACAGCGGTGAACAGCGGGAGATCTTCACCGGCATCCATGGATACGACTCCGGCAGCACGCGCGCTGGCGAGCTGGGCGATCAGTGCCTCGAACTGGGTCACGTCCACGACCGTGCTCGTGATCTGCCCGTCCTCGTCCTCCCAGACGACCTCCACCAGGCCCTCGCCGGGGAGAGCGGCCACGGCCGTGTCGACGGTGAGCAGGTCCGGCCAGACCGTCAACTGGGAGCGTGGGGCCGGCTCGGAGCGCACGGTCTCGATGGTGTCGCGGGTCAAGCGGTGCCACCGGGAGGCGTTGGCGGCGAAGATCTCCTCCAGGAGCGCGGTGCGGTGGGCGCTGACGGTCCAGTGCAGGCGGGCACAGAAGTCGGCGTCGGCCGGACGCTGCACGTACTCAGGATCGTCGGGGGCGAAGTCGTAGGGCGATGCGTCCAGGCGTTCCGGGATCAGGCCGAGCGCGCGGGTGCGGGTCAGCGCACCCTCGCAGGGTCGGGTGCTGGCGAGACAGAGGTGCTGGTCCCGCCGTCGACCGGTGGCTCCAGACCGAAATGCGCGAAGCCTCCGAGCTGCGGCTCGCGAACGGCCAGCTGCTCGACGCCGATGTCCTCGGCGAAGGCGGCGACGGCGTGAAGATAGGCGGCTTCGACCGGCCCGTGGTCGCTCGTCGCGGGCTCAGTGCCGGCGTAGTGCCCGCGCTGGTCACGGTCGGCGGGGTTGTACTTCGTGACCCGGTAGGCGTATGGCAGCACGTCACTGCCCCTCGGAAACCGACGACGCGGATGTCCTGATGGCGTTCGACGGCGCGGTAGACGGCGGCACGACTGGCGGAGCAGAACTCGGTGGGGTCGGCGATGGTCACTTCGACATGATCGCCCAGTTGCGTGTGAGTCGGCTCGGACTTCCGGTATCCGGGCGAGCGTGCCCGTCCGCTGTCTCGGCGGACACCGCACTCCACTCGATCGAGCGGAGGCACCGATCTGCCGTTCCGTGAACTCTGACCCAAGCGCCGATGAGGGGACACGGCGACGCGGAAAGGGACACGCCGGGGCGGAACCGACAAACGGACGGTCAGGTCTGGGCCATGTCCACGAAGCGGGAGTAGTGGCCCTGGAAGGCCACGGTGATGGTGGCCGTGGGGCCGTTGCGGTGCTTGGCGACGATCAGGTCGGCCTCGCCGGCGCGGGGGGACTCCTTCTCGTAGGCGTCCTCGCGGTGGAGGAGGATCACCATGTCGGCGTCCTGCTCGATCGAGCCGGACTCGCGCAGGTCGGAGACCATCGGCTTCTTGTCGGTGCGCTGTTCGGGGCCGCGGTTGAGCTGGGACAGCGCGATGACGGGGACCTCAAGCTCCTTGGCCAGCAGCTTGAGGTTCCGGGACATGTCGGAGACCTCCTGCTGGCGGCTCTCGGGCCGGCGCGAGCCGCCGGACTGCATCAGCTGGAGGTAGTCGATGACGACCAGCCGCAGATCGTTGCGCTGCTTGAGGCGGCGGCACTTGGCGCGGATCTCCATCATCGACAGGTTGGGCGAATCGTCGATGTAGAGGGGTGCCTCGGTGACGTCGGACATGCGGCGGGCGACCTTGGTCCAGTCGTCGTCGGTCATGGTGCCCGAGCGCATGTGGTGCAGCGCCACGCGGGCCTCGGCGGACAGCAGGCGCATGGCGATCTCGTTGCGGCCCATCTCCAGCGAGAAGATCACGCTGGGCATCTTGTTCGCGATGGAGCACGTACGGGCGAAGTCCAGCGCGAGGGTGGACTTGCCCATCGCGGGGCGGGCCGCGATGACGATCATCTGGCCGGGGTGCAGGCCGTTGGTGAGGGAGTCCAGGTCGGTGAAGCCGGTGGGGACGCCGGACATCTGGCCGCTGCGGGAGCCGATCGCCTCGATCTCGTCGAGGGCGCCCTCCATGATGTCGCCGAGCGGCAGGTAGTCCTCGGAGGTGCGCTGCTCGGTGACGGCGTAGATCTCGGCCTGGGCGTTGTTGACGATCTCGTCGACGTCGCCGTCGGCGGCGTATCCCATCTGGGTGATACGAGTGCCGGCCTCGACCAGCCGGCGCAGCACCGCCCGTTCGTGGACGATCTCGGCGTAATACTCGGCGTTGGCCGCGGTGGGGACCGCGTTGACCAGGGTGTGCAGGTAGGGGGCGCCGCCGACCCGGGCGATCTCGCCGCGTTTGGTGAGCTCGGCGGCGGTGGTGATCGGGTCGGCCGGCTCACCGCGGGCGTAGAGGTCGAGGATCGCGGTGTAGATCGTCTCGTGGGCGGGCCGGTAGAAGTCGGCGCCCTTGAGTACCTCGACGACGTCGGCGATGGCGTCCTTGGACAGCAGCATGCCGCCCAGCACGGACTGCTCGGCGTCGAGGTCCTGCGGGGGGACGCGCTCGAAGCCGCCGCCGCCCTCGGAGTAGCGGTTGTCGTCGGAGGAGGACTTCTTGCGGAACGGGCTGACCCCGGGCGGCGGGCCCTGGCGGTCGTCCGGCGGGAGGTCCGGCCACGCGTCGTCGGCGGGTTCGGGCTGGGTCACCCCCGCCACCTCCTCCCGTCCGACCGGTCCGGCCGGACCCCGCGTGCGTGCCACTCTTTCATGGCACCGCTCCGTTCCTCGATCCACCCGGCAGCGCTCGCGGCGCGGCGGCGGGAGGGTCCACGGTAGGGCCAGCGACGGCCTGGACCAAGGCGGTTATCCACAGGGGGTGTGGACGACGGCGGCATACCTGTGGAGAACTGCCCTCAACCTGTGTACAGCCCTTGGGACAGTGCTGTGGACAACCCGGGAGACCCCCGCAAAGATGCGCTCTGACCTGCACCTTCTTCATCCATAGCCTGTGCAGGAGAAAAACTTTTCCACCCGGACCAAGATCGCCACAAACAACGCGGAGGAGATCACTCTACGCAGTCAGCGGTAAGGATCCTTCTGGGCCTTCACCTCTTACTTGTGGACGATTAAGCTGTGCTTGTGAATCCCGTCGTCGAGCCGCCAGAAAAGCAGGAACCCGGGCCCCGCGGCCCGGGGCCCGACAGCGAGCGCCGTCCGTCAGGACGGCGTCGGCATGACCGGGAAATCGTCGCCCTCGCCCTGCCCGCGTTCGGCGCGCTCGTGGCGGAACCGCTCTTCGTGATGGTGGACAGCGCGGTCGTCGGCCACCTGGGCACCGCACAACTCGCCGGGCTCGGCGTGGCCGCCGCGTTGCTCACCACCGCGGTCAACGTCTTCGTCTTCCTGGCCTACGCCACCACAGCCGCGGTCGCCCGCCGGGTCGGTGCGGGCGACCTGCCGGCCGCGCTGCGGCAGGGAGTCGACGGCATCTGGCTGGCTCTGCTGCTCGGCGGCCTGGTGATCGCGGCGGTGCTGCCCGCGGCCCCCGCTCTGGTCGACCTCTTCGAGGCCTCGGGTACCGCGGCCCCTTACGCGGCCGACTACCTCCGGATCAGCTCGCTCGGCATCCCGGCCATGCTGGTGGTGCTGGCCGCCACCGGAGTGCTGCGCGGCCTGCAGGACACCCGCACCCCGCTGGTGGTGGCCATCGGCGGCTTCACCGCCAACGCGGGCCTGAACGCCACCCTCGTCTACGGCGCCGGGCTCGGTATCGCCGGCTCCGCCTGGGGGACCGTCATCGCACAGAACGGCATGGCCGCGGTCTACCTGTGGGTGGTCGTCCGCGGCATCCGGCGGCAGACCGGTGACGGGGCCGGCGGCTGGTGGACGGCGCTGCGCCCGGACACCGCCGGGATCCGCGCCTGCGCCCGGGCGGGACTGCCGCTGCTGGTGCGCACCGTCAGCCTGCGGGCCGTCCTGCTGATCGCCACCGCGGTCGCCGCGCGGCTCGGGGACACCGACATCGCCGCCCACCAGATCATCCTCACCGTGTGGTCGCTGCTCGCCTTCGCCCTGGACGCCATCGCCATCGCCGGCCAGGCGATCATCGGCCGCTACCTGGGCGCCGGGGACGCCGAGGGCGCCCGGGCGGCCTGCCGCCGGATGATCGAGTGGGGGGTGGCCTGCGGTGTCGTCCTGGGGCTGCTGGTGGCTCTGGTCCGGCCGCTGATCGGGCCGCTGTTCAGCTCCGACCCGGCCGTCCAGGACGCGCTGATGTCCGCGCTGCTGGTGGTCGCGGTCTCGCAACCGGTATCGGGCGTGGTCTTCGTCCTGGACGGGGTGCTGATGGGCGCCGGGGACGGGCCGTATCTGGCCTGGTCCATGCTGGCCACGCTGGCGGTCTTCGCCCCTGCCGCCTTCGCGGTGCCGGCGCTCGGGGCGGGTCTGACCGCCCTGTGGTGGGCCATGGCGCTGATGATGCTCACCCGGCTCGCCGCCCTGTGGCTGCGCGCCCGCTCCGGCCGCTGGATCATCACGGGCGCCGCCCGCTGAGCCGCGGCCTCCCGCCGGGGGGCACCCGACCACAGGGCGGAGACACGGCCCGCACGGACATGTGCCAGGGCCGGGCACCCCCTCGCGGGGGCACCCGGCCCTGGTGTTCCACGTGGAACATGCCGAGCAAAGGGGGCGTTACGCCGCCACGACCTCCAGGTCGAGGACAGCCTCGACCTCGGGGTGCAGGCGCACCGACACCTTGTGCGCGCCGAGCGTCTTGATCGGCGCGGCGACCTCGACCCGGCGCTTGTCGACGACCGGACCACCGGCGGTCTTGATCGCCGCAGCGATGTCGGCCGGGGTGATGGAGCCGAAGAGCCGGCCGGTGTCACCGGCGCGGGTGCTCAGCTTGACCTTGACGGCCTGCAGCTGCGCCTTGACCACGTTCGCGTCGTCCAGCGAGTGGATCTCGCGGATGCGACGGGCACGACGGATCTGCTCGACGTCCTTCTCGCCACCCTTGGTCCACGCGATGGCGAAGCCCCGCGGGATCAGGTAGTTGCGGGCGTAGCCCGGCTTGACGTCGACGATGTCGCCGGCGGCACCGAGGCCGCTGACCTCGTTGGTAAGGATGATCTTGGACATTATCTGGTCACCCTTTCCTTATCGAGCGGTCGACGTGTACGGCAGCAGCGCCATCTCACGGCTGTTCTTGACGGCCGTGGCGACGTCGCGCTGGTGCTGCGTGCAGTTGCCGGTGACGCGGCGGGCACGGATCTTGCCGCGGTCGGAAATGAACTTCCGCAGCATGTTCGTGTCCTTGTAGTCCACGTACACGGTCTTGTCCTTGCAGAACGCGCAGACCTTCTTCTTCGGCTTGCGCGGGGGCGGCTTCGCCATGGTGATTCTCCTATGCGATCACGAAGTGTGTGAGGGTCCGCCCTAGAAGGGCGGCTCGTCCGAGTAGCCGCCGCCGGACGAACCGGGGCTTCCGCCCCAGCCGCCGCCACCCTGCCCGCCGCCTGCGGCGCCCGGCTGGCCGCCGCCGGCCGGTGCGCTGGTGGCCCAGGGGTCGTCGGCGGGAGCACCGCCGCCGCCCGGCTGGCCGCCGGAGCCGCCGCCCCAGCTGCCGCCACCCTGGCCGCCGCCCGAGCCGTAACCGCCCTGCTGGCCGCCACGACCGCCACCGCCGCTGGTCTTGGTGACCTTGGCCGTGGCACTCCTGAGGCTGGCGCCGACCTCATCGACGTCCAGCTCGTAGACCGTCCGCTTGACGCCCTCGCGGTCCTCGTAGGACCGCTGCTTCAGCCGGCCCTGCACGATGACGCGCATGCCTCGCTGAAGCGACTCGGCGACGTTCTCCGCCGCCTGCCGCCAGACCGAGCAGGTCAGGAACAGGCTCTCGCCGTCCTTCCACTCGTTGGTCTGCCGGTCGAAGGTGCGGGGAGTGGACGCGACGCGGAACTTCGCGACCGCCGCACCGGACGGGGTGAAGCGCAGCTCGGGGTCGTCGACAAGATTGCCGACGACCGTGATGACGGTCTCGCCTGCCATGGGGTGACCTCTCGACTGGCTTTGGGCAGTGCTGACTGACTGCTACTCGAAGTCCGGACTAGTGCAGTTCCGGACGGAGGACCTTGGTCCGCAGCACCGACTCGTTCAGGTTGAGCTGACGGTCCAGCTCCTTGACGACATCAGGCGAGGCCTTGAGGTCGACGACCGAGTAGATGCCCTCGGGCTTCTTGTTGATCTCATAGGCGAGACGACGACGGCCCCAGGTGTCGACCTTCTCCACGCTGCCGCCGCCATTGCGGACGACGGACAGGAAGGACTCGATCAGCGGGGAGACAGCGCGCTCCTCAAGATCGGGGTCGAGAATGAGCATGAGCTCGTAGTGACGCATAGTGGAACCCGCCTCCTTTGGACTCAGCGGCCACGGCGTTTCCGTGGCAGGAGGGTTTGTATCTGCGTCGCAACGGTAACGCGGGCCACTGACAGCCGAAGGAAAACCTCGGACTGCCCGGTTCAGCCCAGCGCAGACACCGGTGCAGACCGTACAGACTACCCGCCTCGGTCCCCCGGGTTGAAATCCGCCCCCTTATGCCCGCAATCTGTACACATCGGGTGCGCGGGCGCTACAGCCCGCCACTTCTCCGTCACGGAGGTGCCCCATGGCACAGCACGCGGAACGGACCCATCAGCTGACCTTCCACAGCCACCAGCTCACCTTCAACACCGACGGCCGGCCGCATCCGCTGGTCAACACGCTCGCGATCGTCACGCTGATCCTCGGCGCCATCGCCTCCATCTCGTCGATCTTCGACAGCCAGCACCTGCTGAGCTCGTGGAGCGGCCTGGTCGGGATCTTCACCGGGGGCTACGGCCAGTTCATCTCCGCCACCACGACCCAGCGCTTCGTTCTGATCATCGGCCTGGGCGCGGCCGCGGTCGGCTTCTACCTCGGAGTGGCGCACGGCGGCCTGACCGGCGGGCTCTGGTAGCTGCGCCGACCGGACGGCGGGGCCTGTGGAAAGCCGCGCCGTTGTCCACAGGGCTGGTGGGACGGCTCCCCCTGCACAGTAGGCTTCGGGCCAGATAAGCCCGCAGTCGTGAGCATGGGGAGCGCCCCGCATGAGCCTGACCCTGAGGACCATCAGCCGAGAGCAGCACCTGGCCTACATCCAGAGCCTGCCCTCGGCGAGCCACTGCCAGGTCCCGGCATGGGCCGACGTGAAGTCCGAGTGGCGGTCGGAGAGTCTCGGCTGGTTCGACGAGCAGCCCGGCCAGCCGGTCAAGGGCGGCCAGCTCGTCGGCGTGGGCCTGGTCCTCTACCGGCAGCTGCCCAAGGTCAAGCGCTATCTGGCCTATATGCCCGAGGGCCCGGTCATCAACTGGTACGCGCCCAATCTCGACGAGTGGCTGCAGCCGATGCTCCGGCACCTGAAGCAGCAGGGCGCCTTCACCGTCAAGATGGGTCCGCCGGTGATAATCCGCCGGTGGGACGCCAACACGATCAAGGCGGGCATCGCCGACCCCGACATCAAGCGGCTGCGTGACGTCGAGGCCGACTTCATCGAGCCGCGCGCCTTCGAGGTGGCCGAGCGGCTGCGCCGGATGGGCTGGCAGCAGGGCGAGGACGGCGGCGCCGGCTTCGGCGACGTGCAGCCGCGCTACGTCTACCAGGTGCCGCTGGAGAACCGCTCGCTCGACGACATCCTGAAGAACTTCAACCAGCTGTGGCGCCGCAACATCAAGAAGGCCGAGAAGGCCGGGGTCCAGGTCATCCAGGGCGGCTACGACGACCTGCCGGCCTGGCAGCAGCTGTACGAGATCACCGCGGTGCGCGACCAGTTCCGCCCGCGCCCGCTGTCGTACTTCCAGCGCATGTGGACCAAGCTCAATGCCGAGGACGCCAACCGGATGCGGCTCTACCTGGCCGTGCACGAGGGCGAGGCGGTCGCCGCGGCCACCATGCTCACCGTCGGCCGGCACGTCTGGTATTCGTACGGCGCCTCCGCCAACCACAAGCGCGAGGTGCGTCCTTCCAACGCCATGCAATGGCGGATGCTGCGGGACGCGTACGCCATGGGCGCCAGCGTCTACGATCTGCGCGGCATCAGCGACTCGCTCGACGAGACCGACCACCTGTTCGGTCTGATCCAGTTCAAGGTGGGCACCGGCGGGCAGGCTGCCGAATACTTGGGCGAGTGGGATTTCCCGCTCAACAAGCTGCTCCACAAGGCACTCGACATCTACATGTCGCGCCGCTGACCGGCCGACTCTCCCTCGGGACCGAAGTCCGGGGGGCAACCCGATAGGAAGGTCCTGATCAGGCCATGGCGCTCACCCTGTATGTCGACACCGCACGCTGGCGTGCCCACCAGCACCAGGTGGCCGACCAGTTCCCCGGTCTCGTCCCGGTCTGCAAGGGGAACGGCTACGGCTTCGGCCACGAACGGCTCGCCGACGAGGCGACCCGGCTGCGGTCCGACATGCTCGCGGTGGGCACCACCTACGAAGCGGCCAGGATCAAGGACTACTTCGGCGGCGACATCCTCGTCCTGACCCCCTACCGGCTCGGCGAGGAGCCGGTGCCGCTGCCGGACCGGGCGATCCGCTCGGTCTCCTCGGTGGAGGGCGTGCGCGGGCTGGTCGGCGCCCGGGTCGTCATCGAGGTGATGAGCTCGATGCGGCGGCACGGGGTGGCCGAGGAGGACCTGGGCAAGCTGCACACCGCGATCGACGACGTCCGCCTGGAGGGCTTCGCGATCCACCTGCCGCTGGACCGCACCGACGGCAGCGACGCGGTGGAGGAGGTCTTCGCCTGGATGGAGCGGCTGCGGGCGGCCAGGCTGCCGCTGCACACGATGTTCGTCAGCCATCTCAAGGCGACCGAGCAGGCCGCTCTCCAGCAGCAGTTCCCGCAGACCCGCTTCCGGGCCAGGATCGGCACCCGGATGTGGCTCGGCGACCACGACGCGACCGAGTACCGCGGCGCCGTGCTCGACGTGACCCGGATCGCCAAGGGCGAGCGGTACGGCTACCGGCAGGAGAAGGCCACGGACAACGGCCACCTGGTGGTCGTGGCCGGCGGCACCTCGCACGGTGTGGGCCTGGAGGCGCCCAAGGCGCTGCACGGCCTGATGCCGCGGGCCAAGGGGGTGGCCAGGGCGGGCCTGGCCACCGTCAACCGCAACCTGTCGCCGTTCGTGTGGGCCGGCAAGCAGCGCTGGTTCGCCGAGCCGCCGCACATGCAGGTCTCGATCCTCTTCCTGCCGGGCGATGTGGCACCGCCCGCCGTCGGTGACGAGCTGGTGGCGCACCTGCGGCACACCACGACCCAGTTCGACCGGATCGTGGACCGTCAGGCGTCGTAGCTGCCGGTCCCGCTGCCGCTCCCGACACCGCTCGCGGCCGGCTCCTGCGGGTACGGATGCCGCCCCTCCTCGGGGACGAAGCCCAGGACGAAGGCGTCCTCGGCTCCGTCGAGCACCCCGCCTGAAGGATCGTCCTCACCGTCCTGCCGCAGGACGTCGTGCTGCGGCAGCAGGATGTCCCTGACCACCACCCCGGACAGGTAGAGCACGCCCAGCAGGTGCAGGGCGATCGCCAGGTGGTAGCCGTCGGCCGACAGGCCGTGGTGCTTGGTGCCACCGGTGACATAGGCCAGCTGCATCCAGATCGCGACGTAGTACAGCACCTCGGCGCCCTGCCAGATCAGCAGGTCGCGCCAGCGCGGCCGGGCGAGCACCGCCAGCGGCAGCAGCCACAGCACGTACTGCGGCGAGTAGACCTTGTTGCTGACGATGAGCGCGGCCACCACCAGGAAGGCGATCTGGCCCAGCCGTGGCCGCCGGGGCGCGTAGAAGGTCAGGGCGGCGATCCCGGCGCACAGCAGGATCAGCAGCGCGGCGACGTACGCGCTGACGCCGCTGAGCGGGTTGCCGGTGCGCTGCATGATGATCAGCCACACCGAGCCGTAGTCGACGCCTCTGCTACGGCTGTAGTCGTAGAACTCCGCCCAGCCGGACCTGGCCAGCAGCATCACCGGCAGGTTGACCACCAGCCAGGCGCCCACCGCGCCCGCCAGCGCCGTGCCGAAGGCCCGCATCCTGCCCGCGCGCAGGCAGAGCAGGCCGATCGCGAGCAGCAGCAGGACCGGGTAGAGCTTGGCGGCGGTGGCCAGGCCGATCAGCACACCGGCGGCCAGTGGCCGGCTGCGGGCCCACAGCAGCAGGCCCACCGACGCCAGCGCCACCGCGAACAGGTCCCAGTTGATCGTCGCGGACAGCGCCAGCGCGGGGGACAGGGCGATGAACAGGCCATCCCACGGGCGCCGCCGGTTGGTGCGGGAGACCACCACCACCAGCGCGATCGCGCAGAGCAGCAGCATGCCGGAGTTCACGATCCAGTAGATCTGGGACCGGTGCTCCATACTGCCGCCGTGCGGAGTCAGCCAGGAGGCGACCTCCATGAAGAGCCCGGTGAGGACCGGGTATTCCAGGTGGTGGAAACCGCTGCCGGAGATGGACCCGGGAATGCTGTCGAAGTACGGCACCACGTCGGCGGCGAAACCGCGGTCGTGGTAGAGGTGCGGGATGTCGGAGTAGCAGGCGTGGATGTACTGCGGGTCCCCGCCCTGGAACCAGCCGCCGTCGTAGCAGGGCACCTTCTGCACCATGCCCAGCGCGAACATGCCGATGACGATCAGCACCATCACGCGCAGGGCGTTCCACCAGCGGTGGCCGCCGGTCCCGGCGTGTTTGCCGGCCGGCCCGCCGATGAGTTCACTGGCCGTGGCGGCCAGCGGGTCCTCGTCGGTGGGACGCACCGGAAGCTCCGGGAGGCCGTCCTCTTCGCGATCGCGCACGCTCGTCATGCCGACATCCTGCCGTACCGGACTGTGGACGCAGCAGACCCCGTGGCGGTCGACATGTCAGCTGCCGACTGCCACGGGGTCCGGTGCGGCTCACTCGCCGGTGTCAGGTCCCTTCGTGTGATGCCCCGGTGGGCCGCTCGTCGGTGGGCTGGACGGCGACGTCGGCGGGGTCGTGTCGTGACAGTTGGGGTTGAAGATGTTGCAGTCCGGCGGTGTGGGCGGCTGCGAGGTGTTCGTCGGCGGCGTCCAGGTCGGCGAGCTCGTGGGCGGCGCCGTCGTGGGCGGGGTGTCGGTGGGCGGCGGCGGGGTGGTCGTCGGCGGCTGCGTCATGGACGGGGTCGGCGTCGGGGCGCCGGCCTCGTTGATCGTCTTGCCGTCGCCGATCTTGCCCGGCTCCGGGAAGCCCGGGTCGCGCTGGTTGCCGAGGGCCGCCTTCATGTAGTCGGTCCACATGGTCGCCGGGATGTCACCACCGTGGGTGGTGGAGTCCGGACCGCCGGTGCCGCTCATCGGCAGCAGCATCTTCTCCTTGGTGTTCTGCCGGAACATCACCACCGAGGTGGACAGCTGCTGGGTGTAGCCGACGAACCACGCCGAGCGGGTACCGCCCGGGGTGTCGGTGGTACCGGTCTTGCCGGCCGCGGTACGTCCCAGGGCCAGCGCATTCATACCCGTACCCTTCTTCACCACGTTCTGCAGCACCTTGGTCACGGTGTTGGCGACGTCAGGTCTCAGCGCCGGCGACTTCGTCCGCTCCGGCTTCTGGAAGTCGTGGTCGTCGTCGCCGTCGTGGAGCAGCTTGGTCACCGAGTACGGCTCGACCGCCGCACCGGAGTCGGCGAAGGTGCCGTACGCGTTCGCCATCCGGATCGCGCTGGGGGTCGCGGTGCCGATGGAGTAGGAGGCGACCAGGTCCCCCATGTAGTCCTTGAGCAGTCCGGCCCTGATGGCCGTTTCCTCGACCTTGTCCAGGCCGACGTCCTCACCGAGCTGGACGAACGGGCTGTTGATGGACTGCTCCATCGCCTTGTTCAGGGTGATGTAGCCCCATTTCTTGCCCGACTCGTTCTTCTGCTTGAAGACGGTGTTTTCCTTGGTGAGGACCGGCTTGCCGTTGTGATCCATGATCGGGATCAGGTCGTTGCCGTTGTACTTGCTGTCCGGCGTCAGCGGTTTGTTGTCGCTGTAGTTGGTGCCGTAGGTCATCGCCGCGGCGAGCACGAACGGCTTGAACGTCGACCCGACCGGGACACCCTTGGTGTCGGCGTTGTTGGTGAACTCGCCCTTGTCGTAGCCCGCGCCGCCGTAGATCGCCACGATCTTGCCGTCGCCGGGGACGACGGAGGCCGCACCGAACTGGACGTTGGTGTCGGCGTCACCGTCGAAGGTGTGGTCACTGCCGGTGTACTTGTGCCCGGCGCCCGGTTTGATCTTCTGCGCACGCACCTTCTCGACAGAGGTCTTGAGCTCGTTGACCTTGTCCTTCTGGAAGGTGGTGTAGATCTGGAAGCCACCCTTGTCGAGCTGGGCCTGGGTGATCTTGGGTTTCGAGTGCGTGGTGACGTAGTTGTTCGCAGTGTCGACGAGATAGCCGATCTGGCCGTTCATCCCGGCCTGCGCCTTGAGGCCCTGCGGCATCGGGAACTTCGTGTACTGCGCGCGGTCGGCCGCGGTCATGTGATCGAAGCGCACCTCGTTGTTGAGGATCGACTCCCACCGGTCCTTGGCCCGAGCGGTGTTCGCGTCGGCGTTCGCGGCCGGGTCGATGCCCGGGTTGCCGTTGGGGTCGTAGTACGTCGGCCCCTTGAGCAGCGCGGCGAGCATCGCGCACTGGCTCGGGTTCAGGTCCTCCGCGTCGATGCCGTAGTACGTCTGCGAGGCTGCCTGGATGCCGTAGGCACCGCGGCCGAAGTATGAGGTGTTCAGGTAGCCGGTGATGATGTCGTTCTTTTTGAGCTTCGCACCGACCTTTATGGAGATGAACAGCTCTTTGAACTTGCGGCTGATCGTCTGCGACTGGTCGAGCATCGTGTTCTTGACGTACTGCTGGGTGATCGTCGAGCCGCCCTGCGTCTCGCCGCCCTTGGCCATGTTGAACAGTGCGCGGGCGATACCCGTCGGGTCGACACCCGAATCGGTCTCGAAGGTCTTGTTCTCCGCCGAGATCACCGCGTAGCGCATCGCCCTGGGGATCTTCTCGTACGGGATGTTCTGCCGGTTGACGCCGCCGCTGGTCACCATGCGGCTGCCATCGGCCCAGTAGTAGACGTTGTTCTGGGCGATGGCCGCCTTGTTCTCGTTCGGGACGTCGACCATGGCGTAGGCGATGCCGACGATGCCGACCAGGGTGCCGACGCAGCCGACGAAGATCGCCGTGACCTGGCGCCAGGACGGCATCCAGTGACGCCAGCCCTCCTTGCCGAACCGCGGGTAGTCGATGAAGCGCTTCTTGGCCGGCCGCCGTCCGGGACCGCGGCCGCCGCGGCCCGCGGGGCCGCCCGTGCCGGGCCCTCCCGGGCCGCCGGGACCCCCGGGGCCGCCACCCGCGCCCCTGCGCCGGCCACCGCTACGGCCCTGGGTGGCACGGCGTGCCGCGGCCCTGCCCTGGTAGGGCTCGCCACCGCCCCCGGAACCGGGGGGTGTTGCGGACGGCCCGCTGTGGGCACCGCTCGGCGAACCGGTCGGCGTCCCGCGTCCGCCACGGGCGTCCGCGGGGGGGCCGCCGGCAGCCGGGCGGCCGCCGGAGGACGGGGGCGTCGGCTGCGGTCCCCCTCGCCGGGCGGCAGCACGGCCGCCGGCAGGCGACTGCGGCGGCTTGCGACGGTGCTCGCTCATGAACAGCTACTCCTCGACAGGCGGGATCGCCTGAAGGCATCGGTGACAATCCGGTCGGTCCCCCTGCGTGCGGCTGTGTCGGGCCGCACGGCACCAAGGATCAAGACGCGCGCCGACGGCGCGGGGTTCCCGGTGCTCTGCATGGCGAACAGAGTACGCACGACCAAAAGACACGTGATGCGAACGTTCATCACATAAAGGGCGGTTGACAGCTCACAGGTTTGCCGATGTGACGCCGGTCACCACCAGCCGCCTTGCGTGATGTCTCGCGCCGTTCTATCGTCGCGATGTATCGACTCGATACATCGGATCGAAAGAAGCGTGAACGAGGGGACGAGGGATTGAGCAAGCGCTCCGGAATCCTCGAATTCGCGGTTCTCGGTCTGCTGCGCGAGTCTCCGATGCATGGGTACGAGCTGCGCAAGCGGCTCAACACCTCCCTCGGGGTGTTCCGCGCCTTCAGCTACGGGAGTCTGTACCCCTGCTTGAAGACGCTGGTCACCCTGGGGTGGCTGATCGAGGAACCGGCGGTGGACATCGGTCCGCCCGCCGCGCCCCTCGCCGGCCGCCGGGCGAAGATCGTCTATCGGCTGACCGCCGCGGGCAAGGAGCACTTCGAGGAGCTGCTGGCGCACTCGGGCCCCGACGCCTGGGAGGACGAGCACTTCGCCGCTCGTTTCGCCTTCTTCGGCCAGACGTCCAAGGACGTCAGGATGCGGGTGCTCGAAGGGCGGCGCAGCCGCCTGGAGGAGCGCCTGGAAAAGATGCGGGCCTCGCTGGCCCGCACCCGCGAAAGGCTCGACGACTACACGCTTGAGCTGCAACGGCACGGCATGGAGTCGGTGGAGCGCGAGGTCCGCTGGCTCAATGAGCTGATCGAGACCGAGCGGGCCGGACGCGTCGAGCGTCCGGTCGACGAGCGGGACGACAACGACAACACCAACCAAGAGAACGGCGGCCGACCCGAAGCCCGGGGAACCGCGTGACGATTACACAGGGAGCAACGGGTATGGGTTCGGTTCGCGTAGCCATCGTCGGTGTGGGCAACTGCGCCACGTCGCTGGTACAGGGTGTCGAGTATTACAAGGACGCCGACCCGGATTCCCGGGTGCCCGGTCTGATGCACGTCCAGTTCGGCGAATACCACGTTCGTGACGTCGAGTTCGTGGCTGCCTTCGATGTTGACGCGAAGAAGGTCGGCCTCGATGTCGCGGACGCCATCGGCGCCAGCGAGAACAACACCATCAAGATCTGCGACGTGCCGCAGACCGGTGTGACCGTCCAGCGTGGCCACACCCTCGACGGCCTCGGCAAGTACTACCGGGAGACCATCGAGGAGTCCGACGAGACCCCGGTCGACATCGTCCAGGTGCTCAAGGACCGCAAGGTCGACGTGCTGGTCTGCTACCTGCCGGTCGGTTCCGAGGACGCGGCGAAGTTCTACGCCCAGTGCGCCATCGACGCCAAGGTCGCCTTCGTCAACGCCCTGCCGGTCTTCATCGCCGGCACCAAGGAGTGGGCCGACAAGTTCACCGAGGCCGGTGTGCCGATCATCGGCGACGACATCAAGTCCCAGGTGGGCGCCACCATCACGCACCGCGTGATGGCCAAGCTCTTCGAGGACCGCGGTGTGGTGCTGGAGCGCACCATGCAGCTGAACGTCGGCGGCAACATGGACTTCAAGAACATGCTCGAGCGCGAGCGCCTGGAGTCCAAGAAGATCTCCAAGACGCAGGCCGTCACCTCGCAGATCCCGGACCGCGACCTGGGCGCGAAGAACGTCCACATCGGCCCGTCCGACTACGTCCAGTGGCTCGACGACCGCAAGTGGGCCTATGTCCGCCTCGAAGGGCGCGCCTTCGGTGACGTCCCGCTGAACCTGGAGTACAAGCTGGAGGTCTGGGACTCCCCGAACTCCGCCGGCGTCATCATCGACGCGGTGCGTGCTGCGAAGATCGCCAAGGACCGCGGTATCGGCGGCCCGATCCTGTCGGCGTCCTCGTACTTCATGAAGTCCCCGCCGGTGCAGTACTTCGACGACCAGGCCCGCGAGAACGTGGAGAAGTTCATCCGCGGCGAGGTCGAGCGCTGAACAGCCCCCTGCCGGTGCGGCGCTGACGCGGGGACACCCTGACGCGCTGACCGACGGATTACCGAGAAGGCCCCGGGTCGCATGCCCGGGGCCTTCTCGGTCGTGTGAGGCTGTGCGCATGGGCCTTCTGCGCGATCTTCGGGACCTGTTGCGGCTGCCGGACTTCCGCCGGCTGCTGGGCGTACGCCTGCTCTCGCAGCTCTCCGACGGCGTCTTCCAGGTCGCGCTGGCCGCCTACGTGGTCTTCTCGCCGGAGAAGCAGGCCTCGCCGGGGGCGGTCGCCTCCGCGATGGCCGTCCTGCTGCTCCCCTACTCGCTCATCGGCCCCTTCACCGGCGTGCTGCTCGACCGCTGGCGGCGCCGCCAGGTCCTGCTGTACTGCAATCTGCTGCGTGCGGTGCTGTGCTGCGGCACCGCGGGGCTGATCCTGCTCCGGGTGCCGGACTGGCTGTTCTATCTGTCCGCCCTGTCGGTGACCGCGGTCAACCGCTTCGTCCTGGCGGGGCTGTCCGCCGCGCTGCCGCGGGTGGTCGACCCGGACCGGCTGGTGACCGCCAACGCGCTCTCACCGACGGCGGGCACCCTCGCGGCGACCGTGGGCGGCGGCGTCGCCTTCGTCGTGCATCTCTTCGCCGCCGAGGGCGACGGGGCCAACGCCGCCACCGTACTGCTCGGCTCGGTGCTCTACCTGTGCGCGGGGCTGTCCGCGCTGTCCCTGGGCCGTGATCTGCTCGGCCCGGAGCCGGACCAGGTCCGCCCGCAGTTCACGGCCGCGCTGACCGGCACTGCACAGGGCCTGACGGCCGGACTGCGTCACCTCCGCCGCCGTCCTGCGGCCGCCCGTGCGATGACCGCGATGACCGCGATGCGCTTCTGCTTCGGTGCGCTCACCGTGATGCTGCTGATGCTCTGCCGCTACGCGTGGTCCGACCCGTCCGACACCGACGCGGGCCTGCGCCTGCTGGGGGTGGCGGTCGGGCTGTCCGCGGCCGGCTTCTTCGTCGCCGCACTCGTCACCCCCTGGGCCACCGCCCGGGTGGGGACCTCCGGCTGGATCATCGCCTGCTCGGCCGCCTCGGCGCTGCTGCTGCCTCCGCTGGCGCTGTCCTTCAGTGTCGCTCCGCTGATGCTGGCGGCCTTCGCGCTCGGGATCGCCACGCAGGGCGCCAAGATCGCCACCGACACGGTCGTCCAGGCGCAGGTCGACGACGCCTACCGCGGCCGGGTCTTCTCGCTCTACGACGTCGTCTTCAACGTGGCGTTCGTCGGCGCCGCAGCGATCGCGGCCCTGGTGCTGCCCGCCGACGTGCGCTCGGCGGGGCTGGTCGTGGCGCTGGCGCTGGTCTATGCCGCCACCGCGGCCGCGATGCTGCGGGAGCGCGATGTTTCACGTGGAACATCGCGAGCAGGCACGCCGACCCGATGAGATCGGAGCGGCCGGCGGTCGCGATGTTCCACGTGAAACATCACTCGGCGGACCGGGCGGTCCACCACTCGCGCAGCGCCGCGGCCGCCGCTTCCTCGCCCAGCGGACCGTTCTCCAGCCGCAGCTCCAGCAGGTACTGATACGCCTGGCCCACCACCGGTCCCGGGGCGATCCCGAGCACGGTCATGATCTGGTTGCCGTCCAGGTCGGGCCGGATCGCGTCGAGCTCCTCCCGCTCCTGCAGCTCCGCGATCCGCTGCTCCAGGCCGTCGTAGGTCCGCGACAGCGCCGCCGCCTTGCGCTTGTTGCGGGTCGTGCAGTCCGAACGGGTGAGCTTGTGCAGCCGCTCCAGCAGCGGGCCGGCGTCCCGTACGTAGCGGCGCACGGCCGAGTCGGTCCACTCGCCGCTGCCGTAGCCGTGGAAGCGCAGGTGCAGCTCGACCAGCCGGGAGACGTCCTTCACCAGCTCATTGGGGTATTTGAGCTGCAGCATCCGCGCCTTGCTGAGCTTGGCGCCGACGATCTCGTGGTGGTGGAAGGAGACCCGGCCGTCCGGCTCGAAGCGCCGGGTCTTCGGCTTGCCGATGTCGTGCAGCAGCGCGGCCAGCCGCAGCACCAGATCCGGCCCCTCGGCCTCCAGGTCGATGGCCTGCTCCAGCACCGTCAGGGAGTGCTCGTAGACGTCCTTGTGCCGGAAGTGCTCGTCCCGCTCCAGCCGCAGCGCCGACAGCTCGGGCAGCACCCGGTCGGCGAGGCCGGTCTCGACCAGCAGCCGCAGGCCCTTGCGGGGGTGGTCGGACAGGATCAGCTTGTTCAGCTCGTCCCGCACCCGCTCGGCGGAGACGATGTCGATCCGGTCGGCCATCGCGGTCATCGCCGCGACCACCTCAGGGGCGACCTCGAAGTCCAGCTGGGCGGCGAAGCGGGCGGCACGCAGCATCCGCAGCGGGTCGTCGGAGAAGGACGCCTCGGGGGAGGCCGGCGTGCGCAGCACCCGGGCCGCCAGATCGTCGAGGCCGCCGTAGGGGTCGATGAAGTCGTTCCCTGGCAGACCGACCGCCATCGAGTTCACCGTGAAGTCCCGGCGGACCAGATCCTCCTGGATGGTGTCACCGTAGGAGACCTCCGGCTTGCGCGAGGTCCGGTCGTACGCCTCGCTGCGGTAGGTGGTCACCTCGATCTGGAAGCTACGGGTCGCACCCTCGGTATCCTGGGCCTTCTTCATGCCCCCGACCGTGCCGAAGGCGATGCCGACCTCCCACACCGAGTCCGCCCAGGGCCGCAGGAGTTTCAGCACCTGCTCGGGACGGGCGTCGGTGGTGAAGTCCAGGTCGTTGCCGAGCCGGCCGAGCAAGGTGTCCCGGACCGAACCGCCGACCAGGGCGAGAGCGAATCCGGCGGCACGGAAACGGTGGCCCAGCTCCTCGGCGACCGGCTCGACCCGGTGAGGGGCCTGCCCGGCTCGCGGGGGCTGCGGGCTCTGAGCGGCATTGTTGGCATTCGGCACAACGTAAAAGGGTACGGGTCCGCGGGCATCGCCCGCGCACGGGTTTTGCGGCTGGTACCAAGGAGCAGTCCGCAGCACTTCGACACAGCGCGGATCGTTAACATGCCAGCACGCACATCCGATGGACCACGGCGACAGACGATCAGCAACACAGATGACGAGGACGGGCGAACGCGTGGGCGAGGCGGCACAGTCACCCGGGAAACCCCCGTCCTCGGCGCGCCGCCGGGCGGCACGGATCGTCGCGCTGGTGGCGGGTGCGACGCTGCTCACCGGGCTGCTGCAGGCCACCGGGGCGTCCCCCTCGCAGGCGGCGGCCGGCAGCGGCTCCCGTACCGCCTCGGTGTCCGTGGACTCCCTCACCCCGCGCATCCCGGTCAAGGGCGACTCGGTGGTCATCTCCGGGAAGCTCACCAACGACGGCAAGTCCGCCATCAGCCACGCCCATGTCGGCATCCGGATGCCGTGGGGCGGCGCGCTGACCACCCGTAGCTCGATCAAGAGTGCCGCCTCGCGCACCGGCTACAGCAACGCCGAGGACGGGCCCGAGGTGCCCGACCAGACCAGCGCCGTCTCCGACATCCCGGCCGGCAGCCACGTGTCCTTCAGCATCACCGTCCCGGTCTCCGCTCTCGGCCTGGACGACGCCGGGGTCTACCAGCTGGGCGTGACGCTGGACGGCCGGACGAAGGCCGAACCCACCACGCATGTGCTCGGCATCAAGCGGACCTTCCTGCCCTGGTACGGCGACGCCGTCACCAGCGGCAGCAAGCAGACCAGGATCAGCTATCTGTGGCCGCTCACCGACCGGTCGCACGTCGCACCGCGCGGCGACACCGATTCCCAGGTGAGCCCTATCTTCATGGACGACGAGCTGGCCACGGAGCTCGGACCGGGCGGCCGGCTGCGACAGATGATCGACCTGGCCAGGAACCTCCCGGTGACCTGGGTCGTCGACCCCGACCTGCTCGCCAGCGTCGAATTCATGACCAAGGGCTACCGGGTCGCCGGGCCCGGCGGTGACGTCACCAAGACCACGGCGGGCACCGGTGGCGCGGTCGCCAAGCAGTGGCTGAACGACCTCAAGATCGCGGTGGCCGGCGAGCAGGTGATCGCGCTGCCCTTCGGCGACACCGACATCGCCTCGCTCGCCCACCACGGCCGGAAAATCCCCGGCGCCGTCGGCCACCTCAAGACCGCCACCGCTCTCGGGCTGGCCACCACCCAGACCATCTTCGGCGGCAGCCAGACCGCCGACGTCGCCTGGCCGGTGGACGGCGCCATCGACCCGTCCATCGTCTCGGTGGCGCGCGCGGGGGGAGCCAAGCGGATCATCGCCCGCAGCGACACCTTCGGCGACGGCGACCTCAGTTACACCCCGAACGCCGCCCGGCCGATCGGCGGCGGCACCACCGCGGTGGTCTCCGACGCGATCCTTTCCACCGCCTTCACCGGCGACATGGACGACCCGCAGAAGGTCGACCTCGCCGTGCAGAGCTTCATCGCGCAGACGCTGATGATCACCATGGAGGCGCCGGAGAAGCAGCGCACTGTCGTGGTGGCCCCGCAGCGGATGCCCACCGCCGCGCAGGCGCAGGCCATGGCCCAGGCGATCCACTACAGCACCACCGCGCCCTGGGTCTCGCCCGTCTCCTTCGACGACGCGGCGAAGGCGCATCCTGACGCGCACGCCAACCGCAAGGTGCCGTCGAGCAAGGCCTACCCGAGCAGCCTGCGCAAGCAGGAGCTGCCGGCGGAGGCCTTCACCTGGATCGAGTCGATCCAGGAGCACCTGAACGACTTCGTGGTGATCCTCACCTCACCGGACCACGTCACCGTGCCGTTCCGCAACGCGGTGCTGCGCTCGATGTCCGACAGCTGGCGTGCTGTCCCGTCGGGCTCGGAGGACTACCGAAACGCGATCGGCGACTACCTGACCGGCCTGATCAACGCCGTGCACATCATCCCGAAGACCACGCTGACGCTGTCGGGACGCAGCGGCACCATCCCGGTCACGGTGAAGAACGAGCTCGGCCAGCCGGTGAAGGGCCTGACACTGCGGCTCACATCGGGCACGAACATCCGGTTGAAGATCAAGAACGCCGAGCAGCCGATCGCCATCGAGGGCGGCCACACCCGTACCCTGAAGTTCCAGACCACCGCGAACGCGAACGGTACGGTCAAGGTCTCCGCAGCCCTCTTCACTGCCAAGGGCGTGTACGCCAGCACGGGCGTCGGATTCGAGGTCCACATCAACAAGGTCACCGACCTGGTGATGCTGATCATCGGAGCCGGACTTCTCCTGCTGGTGCTCGCGGGCGTACGGATCTACCGTCAGCGTAAGCGGCGCACCGACGTGGACGGCACAGACGACGACGGCGGCGAGAACGAAGAGGCGAACGGCACGGACCCCGGGCAGCCGGGTGACCCTGCCACTGACACCGGGCAGGAAAGCCCGGAGCCCTCACCGACAGGTGAGAAGGTGGACGGGTAGCCGGCGGACAATAAGGTGGGGCACTGATGAACGCGCCGTATGACGGTGATCGCGACTCTGCGGGCCAGATGCCTCCCTCGCCCGAGCAGCGTCCGGCGCCTGCCGACCCCTATCTGCAGAACACGTATGCCTACGATCCGTATCAGCAGCCGGATCCGGCACAGCAGTGGCAGGAGCAGTCCGGCCACCAGCAGCAGCCCTACCCGGACAACGCGGCAACCCAGTACATGGGCACGGGCGCTTCGGCAGGCGGACCGGAACAGCAGCAGCAGGGCGAGGAGTACGACGCCTTCGCGCACCTCTTCCGCGACCAGCAGCCGCCGCAGGACGGCTACCAGCAGCAGGACGGCCAGCAGCCCGGCGGCTACCCGCAGCAGTACCCCCAGCAGCAGCCCGGCGGCTACCAGCAGCCGTATCCGCAGCAGGGCGGCTACGGCCCGCAGGACGGGTACCAGCAGCAGGGCTACCCGCAACAAGGCGGCTACCCGCAGCACGGGGGCGGCCACCAGGGCGGCCACCAGGCTCAGGGCGGCTACCCCGCGTCCTACTCGCACACGCCGTCGGCCAACGAGACCACGGGCTTCTCGATCCCGATATACCAGGACCCGGGGTACGGCCAGGACTTCTACCAGGGCGAGCCGTACGCGGACCCGCACTACGCCGACTCGCAGTACGTCGACCCCCGCTACGCCGACCCGCGCTACGGCTACCCGTACCAGCAGCCGTACCAGGAGCAGTACCAGCAACCGCAGCAGCAGCCCTACCAGGAGCCGTACGCGCCGCAGGGTTACCAGCAGCCCGGGCAGCCGCCGCAAGGCGTCCAGCGGCCAGGTACGGCCGCCACGGGCACCACCGGGCAGGTAGCCGCCGCCACCGGCACCACCACAGCGGTGCCGGCCGCCGGCGGGGCGGCGACCGCCACCCGGTCCGGCGGCATCCTGAAGTCCAGCGCCCTGATGGCGGCCGGCACGCTGGTCTCTCGCGTCACCGGCTTCGTGCGCACCCTGGTGGTCGCCGCGGCGATCGGCGCCGCCACCCTGAGCGACTCCTACCAGGTCGCGAACGTGCTGCCGACGATGATCTACATCCTCACCATCGGCGGCGGCCTCAACTCGGTGTTCGTACCGCAGCTGGTCCGCGCGATGAAGGACGACGACGACGGCGGCTCCGCCTATGCCAACCGGCTGCTGACCGTCGTCATGGTCGCGCTCGGCGGCATCGTCACCGTCACCGTGCTCGGCGCGCCGCTGCTGGTCAAGCTGATGTCCGCGAAGATCGCCGACAACCCGGACACGTACAACGTGGCCATCGCCTTCGCCCGCTACTGCATGCCCACGATCTTCTTCATGGGCGTCCACGTGGTGATGGGCCAGGTGCTCAACGCCCGCGGCAGGTTCGGCGCGATGATGTGGACCCCGGTCCTCAACAACATCGTGGTGATCTTCACCTTCGGCATGTTCATCTGGGTCTACGGCTCCTACGGCTCGACCCGGCTGGACGCCACGACGATCTCGCCCGACGGTGTCCGGCTGCTGGGCATCGGCACGCTGCTCGGCCTGGTCGTCCAGTCACTGGCGATGCTGCCCTACCTGCGGGACGCCGGGTTCAAGTTCCGGCCACGCTTCGACTGGCGCGGCCACGGCCTCGGCAAGGCCGCCAAGCTCGCCAAGTGGACGTTCTTCTTCGTGCTGGCCAACCAGGCCGGCCTGGTCGTGGTCACCCAGCTCGCCACCTGGGCCGGCGCCAACGCCGACAAGAGCGGCTACCCGGGCACCGGCATCACCGGCTACAACTACGCGCTGCTGCTCTGGCAGATGCCGCAGGCCATCATCACCGTCTCGGTGATGGCCGCGGTGCTGCCGCGCATCTCCCGGGCCGCGGCCGACGGCGACGTCACCGCGGTCCGCGACGACATCTCCTACGGTCTGCGCACCTCGGCGGTCGCGATCGTGCCGGCCGCCTTCGCCTTCCTGGCCCTCGGCGTCCCGATCTGCGGCGTCCTCTACGCCAGCACCAACGAGGCCTCCGCCCGCAACATCGGCTTCATCCTGATGGCCTTCGGCGCCGGACTGATCCCCTACTCGGTGCAGTACGTCGTCCTGCGCGGCTTCTACGCCTTCGAGGACACCCGCACCCCCTTCTACAACACGGTGATCGTGGCCGCCGTCAACGCGGCGGCCTCCGCCCTCTGCTTCGTCGCGCTGCCCGCCCGCTGGGCCGTGGTGGGCATGGCCTTCTCCTACGGCCTGGCCTACGCGGTCGGCGTCGGGGTGGCCGTCAAGCGGCTCCGGGCCCGCCTCGGCGGCGACCTGGACGGCCGCAGGGTGGTCCGCACCTACGCCCGGCTGATCGGCGCCTGCATCCCGGCGGCGGGACTGGCCGGGATCGCGGCCTATGTCATCAGCGGGAGGCTGGGCGGCGGGGTGACCGGGTCGCTGGCGTCACTGGTGGTCGGCGGCATCCTGCTGGGCGGGATCTTCCTGGTCATCGCGAAGCGGATGCGGATCCAGGAGCTGAACGGCATGATCGGCATGGTCCGGGGTCGGCTCGGCCGCTGATTCGACGTCAGCCCACGGGCGTTGCCGAGGTCGCGCAACCATCACGGCCTGCCGTGTGTCGTGCATAGAGCCGGACTGTGGGCACAATTGTCATCGGCTCGACGTGGGGTCGCGCAATGGATGGGGAGGCAGGAACGACGGTGGCGGATCGGAGCACGGCGGCCGTCGGAGTGGCCGATGAGGGCGGCGAGGCGCCGCCCGCAGCCCAGCAGGACGGCGCCACACCCGGCGGTACGACGACGGACGACCAGGACAGCGGCACCGCCGGCGACGGCACCCCAGCCAAGGACGCAGCGGACCGGACCGAGAACACCGAAGACGACGCGGAGCAGACCGCGCACGCCCCCCTGATCACCGCCGAGCCCATGCCGGCCGAGCCCGAGGCCGAGACCGCCGTGCTGGAAGCCGCCGAGCCCGCCACCGAGACCGAAGCCGAGACCGCCGTGCTGAGCGCTGCGGAGCCCGCCACCGAGACCGCCGTGCTGGTCGCCGCCGCCCAGGCCGAGCCGGACCCCGAGCCCGAGCCCCGGCCTGGAGCCGCTGAGCAGGAGCCCGCCGGGCCGAAAGCCGCGCAGGGCGACAAGGCCGCGCCCGAAGCCACGCCTGAAGGCACGCCCGAAGCCGAACCTGAAGCCGCTGCGCCCGAACCCGACCGGCCGCAACCCACCAAGCCCCGCCCCCAGGCCAAGCCGAAGCCCACCGCGCCCGAGCTGCACAGCGGCCACCGGCTGGCCCGCCGCTACCAGCTCGCGGAGTGCGTCACGCGGGTGGACGGATTCAGCAGCTGGCGTGCAGTGGACGAGAAACTGCGGCGGGCCGTCGGTATCCATCTGCTCCCCGCCGCCCACCCGCGGTCCCGCCAGGTGCTGGCCGCCGCGAGGTCGGCGGCCCTGCTCGGCGATCCCCGCTTCGTCCAGGTCCTCGACGCGGTCGAGGAGGACGAGCTGGTCTACGTGATCCACGAGTGGCTGCCGGACGCCGGATCCCTCGCCGACCTGCTCGCAGCCGGCCCGCTGGAGCCGCACGAGGCCTACCAGATGGCCAGCCAGGTCTCCCAGGGCATGGCCGCCGCACACCGCGAGGGGCTGGCCCATCTGCGGCTCGACCCGGGAGCCGTGCTGCGGACCAGCTCCGGGCAGTACCGCATCCGCGGGCTGGCCGTCGCCGCCGCGCTGCGCGGGCTGAACTCCGAGCGGCCGCAGCGGCAGGACACCGAGGCGATCGGCGCGCTGCTCTACGCCTCCCTGACCCAGCGCTGGCCCTACGAGGAGGACGCGCACGGCCTGGCCGGACTGCCCAAGGGCGTCGGCCTGGTGGCTCCGGACCAGCTGCGTGCGGGCGTCCACCGCGGCATGTCGGACGTGGCGATGCGCGCGCTGGTCAATGACGGCGCGACCGCGTCCCGCGAGGAGCCGCCGTGCACCACCCCGGAGGAGCTGGCCAAGGCCATCGCTCGCATTCCGCGGATCCGGCCGCCCGAGCACCCTGCCCCGATCTACCGGCAGCCCGCCTTCCAGCAGCCGCCGCAGCCGCCTGCCGGGGCGACTCGCTACGCCGCCGGCGGGCCGGTCAGCACTCCCTCCGCTCCGCCGCCCGCCCTGCCCGGACGTACCGGCAGTGCGCTGAAGTGGGCGGTCTCCGCGCTGCTGATCGTGGCCATCGGGCTCGGCAGCTGGCAGCTCGCCGACGCCATGAAGTCCCGCGAGAACCATGCCCCGCGCAACCCGACCACCTCGCCGAAGGCGGACCACAACCCGGCGCCGCCGCCCGCCGGGCCCCTGACGATCGTCGGCGCCAAGGACTTCGACCCGCTGCCGCAGGGCAACGGCACCGAGAACCCGGGCGAGGTGGGCAACCTCACCGACCACGACCCGGCGACCTCCTGGACGACGCTGAGCTACGCGACGGCCAACCTCGGCGGACTCAAGGACGGCGTCGGGGTGATCCTGGACCTCGGCAGCTCGCACCACGTCAGCAGCGTGAAGCTGAACCTGCTGGGCGCCGGGACGGACGTGGAGCTGTGGGCGGCGCCCGGCGCCAGCGCTCAGCCCACCCGGCTCGACGGCTTCCGGAAGGTGGCCGCCGGCTCCGGCACGCAGCAGGTGACGCTCAAGCCCGGCGGGCAGGTCAGCAGCCGCTATCTGCTGGTCTGGCTGACCAAGCTCCCGAAGGACTCGGACGGCCGGTTCCGTGGCAAGATCTCGGAGATCAGCGTGACCGGCTGAACCGGCGACGGACGCGGACGGGGGAGTCTGGCCATGGAGCCCATACCGCTCGGCGAAGCCGATGACACCGCCCTGCTCGCCCGCCATGTGGCGGGCGAGCCCGACGCCTTCGGTGAACTCGTCCGCAGGCATCGCGACCGGCTCTGGGCGGTCGCCCTGCGGACGCTGGGCGACCGCGAGGAGGCCGCTGACGCGGTGCAGGACGCGCTGGTGTCGGCCTTCCGGGCCGCCCATACCTTCCGCGGCCAGTCGGCCGTCACGACCTGGCTGCACAGGATCACGGTGAACGCCTGCCTGGACCGGGCCCGCAGAGCCGCCACCCGTCGCACCGCACCGGTCGCCGACGAGGAGAACTTCGAATCGCTCCTCGAACCCCACGAGTCCGCCGAGGCGCCGGCGGTACGCGACGAGCTGCACCGCGAACTCCTCGCCGCGCTGGCGACGCTGCCCGCCGAGCAGCGGGCGGCTCTCGTTCTGGTCGACATGCAGGGCTACCCGGTCGCGGAGGCCGCCGCAGTGCTCGCCGTACCGGAGGGCACGGTCAAGAGCCGGTGCGCCCGCGGCCGCGCGCGGCTGCTGCCCCTGCTCAGCCATCTGCGGGCGAGCGGCGGCGACCGGGCCGGCCCGGTCGGCGAAAGGAACCGGACGGAGGGGACATCCGTCCCACCGGCAGGAACGGAACAGGGCGGAGGTGACCACCGATGACATCGACCACGGGCCAGGACCCGCATCCCGAGGTCGCGGACATCTCCGACCTGGCCGAGGGCATCCTGCTGCCGGAGAAGGCGGCGGAGGTCCGCGCCCACATCGAGTCCTGCGAGCAGTGCGGCGAGGTGCTGGCCTCGCTGCGGGAGATCCGTGAGCTGCTCGGCGATCTGCCGCAGCCGGAGCCGATGCCACCGGACGTGGCCGCCCGGATCGAGACGGCGCTCGCCGCCGAGGCGCAGCGGGACACCGCGCCGCCACATGTTCCACGTGAAACATCGCTCCCGGCGCAGCACGCTCCCGCAGCGGCGGATGTTCCACGTGGAACATCCGCACCCGCGGGTCGCCCCTCCGCACCCACCGGACCCGGTCGCGCCAGTCGGCGGCGACGTGGCCTGCTGGTGGTCGCCGCCTCGGCAGTCACCGTCATGGCACTGGGCGGGGCGGTCTACGAGCTGGCGTCGCACAGCGGCCCGAGCAGTACCAGCGCCGACAGCAGCGCGGAGCGCAAGAGCAGCACGCAGGATCGCGGCAGCTCCAGCGCGGTCGGCGACGAGGTGGCGCGGCTGCTCGGCGGGTCGGCCGGCGGCGCGGCAGGCAGCAAGACGGCGGGCGGCGGTATCACCTCGCCCATGCTGGGTACGCGAGGCGATACCCGGGTCACCGCCCCCGACGGCACCGTCGTCACGGTGCCCGGATGCGTGCTCCAGGCCACGCAGCAAAGTCGGCAACCGGTGGCCGCCGACCGGGAACCCTTCCAGGGCGTCGACTCCTTCCTCGTGGTCCTGCCCGACCCTGCCGACCCCGCCCGGGTCGACGCCTTCGTGGTGGCCGCCTCCTGCACGGGCGACACCCCCGGCCGGGTGCTCTTCCAGGACAGCTACCCGCGCAGCTGACCAGGGGTCCACGGGGGTCACCGCGCTGGGCGTGGGGCGCCTCGCCTCCGGGGGAATGCCAGCCCCGTAGGATCCGTTAGGCACGACGAGAGTCCAGCCAGGGCCCCCACCGCAGTCCGCAGAGACGAGGAAGACACCCGTGAGCGACGTCCGTAACGTGATCATCATCGGCTCGGGGCCCGCGGGCTACACAGCGGCCCTGTACACGGCACGCGCATCCCTCAGCCCGCTGGTCTTCGAGGGCTCGGTCACCGCCGGCGGTGCGCTGATGAACACCACCGAGGTGGAGAACTTCCCCGGGTTCCGTGACGGCATCATCGGCCCGGACCTGATGGACAACATGCGCGCCCAGGCGGAGCGGTTCGGCGCCGAACTGGTCCCGGACGACGTGGTCGCCGTCGACTTCAGTGGCGACATCAAGACCGTCACCGACTCCGCGGGCACCGTCCACCGGGCGAAGACCATCATCGTCACCACCGGGTCGCAGCACCGGAAGCTCAACCTGCCCAACGAGGACCAGCTCTCCGGCCGTGGCGTCTCCTGGTGTGCCACCTGTGACGGCTTCTTCTTCCGCGAGCACGACATCGCCGTGATCGGCGGTGGCGACACCGCGATGGAGGAGGCGACCTTCCTCTCCCGGTTCGCCAAGTCCGTCAAGATCGTGCACCGCCGGGACAGCCTGCGGGCGTCCAAGGCGATGCAGGAACGCGCCTTCGCCGACCCGAAGATCTCCTTCGTCTGGGACAGCGAGGTCGCCGAGATCCACGGCGAAGGCAAGCTCTCCGGGCTGACCCTGCGCAACGTGAAGACCGGCGAGACGTCGGAGCTGCCCGTCAGTGGGCTGTTCATCGCGATCGGCCACGACCCGAGGACCGAACTCTTCAAGGGTGTTCTCGACCTCGACCCGGAGGGCTATCTCACCGTCCAGGCGCCGAGCACCCACACCAGCGTGCCCGGTGTCTTCGGTGCCGGAGACGTCGTGGACCACACCTACCGCCAGGCGATCACCGCGGCCGGCACCGGCTGTTCCGCCGCCCTGGACGCCGAGCGCTACCTGGCGTCGCTCAGCGACGCCGAGAAGGCTGCCTGATCCCTACCCCCCCCCCGCCCGCTCGTATCGAACCTGAGGAGACTGCCGTGGCCGGCACGCCCAAGCACGTAACCGACGCGACCTTCGCCGAGGAGGTTCTGGCCAGCGACAAGCCCGTGCTGGTCGACTTCTGGGCTGATTGGTGCGGCCCCTGCCGTCAGATCGCCCCGTCGCTGGAGGCCATCGCGGCGGAGCACCCCGACGAGATCACCATCGTCAAGCTCAACATCGACGAGAACCCGGCCACCGCCGCGAAGTACGGCGTGATGTCCATCCCGACCCTCAACGTCTACAAGGACGGCGAGGTCGTGAAGACCATCGTGGGTGCCAAGCCGAAGGCCGCGCTCGTTCGCGACCTGTCCGACTTCATCGGCTGACAAGGGCCCCGAACGCGCACTGTTCCACGTGGAACATCGAAGGGTCGGCTCCCCGATCGGGGAGCCGACCCTTGTTCGTGCCGTGTCGGGTGCAGGCGAGGTCAGAGCGGGCGGAGCACCGGTTCCTTCTGGACGGCACCCAGGAGCCGGTCGATCGCCATCTCGACGTCTTCCTTCCAGGAGATCGCCGAGCGCAGCTCCAGCCGCAGCCGGGGATAACGCGGGTGCTGGCGGACGGTCTTGAAGCCGACCGCCAGCAGATGGTCGGCGGGGAGCACGCAGGACGGCGCCGACCACTTCGCGTCGCCGAACGCCTCGATCGCCTTGACGTTCCGCCGCACCAGATCCTTCGCCACCGTCTGCACGAGCACCCGGCCGATGCCCTGGCCCTGATAGCCGGGCAGCACGCGGGCCGTCATCAGCTGGACGGCGTCAGCGGACACCGGACTGGTCGGGAAGGCCATCGACCGCGGCACATACGCGGCCGGGGCGTAGAGCACGAATCCGGCCGGCATCTCGTCCACATAAACTACCCGGCCGCAGGAACCCCACTCCAGCAATACCGCGGAGATCCAGGCCTCCTTCTCCAGCTCGGGCTTGCCCGCCTGGATTGCGGCCTCCCCGCTCACCGGGTCCAGCTCCCAGAAGACGCAGCGCCGACAGGGCTTGGGAAGGTCGGGAAGGTTGTCGAGGGTGAGCGGTACAAGCCGACGGCCCATGTGCCAAGGACCCCATTCCTGTCGCTGAACGAACTGCGGTGGCACCCCGGTGGTCAGAACCGGGGCGCCACGGTGTCACTCGTCGTCGTCCTCGGCCTCGTCGTCTTCCAGCCGGTTCTCCAGCACCTTGCCCTCGCCCGGTGCCATCGCGCCGAGGATGCGTTCCAGATCCTCTATCGAAGCGAACTCCACCACGATCTTTCCCCGCTTCTGGCCCAGGTCCACCTTCACCCGGGTGTCGAAACGGTCGGAGAGCCGGGTGGCGAGGTGGGTGAGCGCCGGGGAGACCCGGCGGCCGGCCCGTGGCGCCGCTGACTTACGAGCGCTCTTCGGCTCGCTGTTCATCAGCTTCACGATCTCTTCGACCGTGCGGACCGACAGCTCCTCGGCGACGATCCGGAGGGCCAGCTTGTCCTGGTCCTCGGAGTCGTCCAGCGAGAGCAGGGCCCGGGCGTGCCCGAAGGAGATCACCCCGGCCGCCACCCGGCGCTGGACCGGGGCCGACAGCTTGAGCAGCCGCAGGGTGTTGGAGACCTGCGAGCGGGACCGGCCGATCCGATCGGCCAGCTGCTCGTGCGTGCAGGAGAAGTCCCGCAGCAGCTGGTCGTAAGCTGCCGCCTCCTCCAGCGGGTTGAGCTGCGCGCGGTGCAGATTCTCCAGCAGGGCGTCCAGCAGCAGCTTCTCGTCGTCCGTGGCCCGGACGATGGCCGGGATCCGCTCCAGGCCTGCCTCCCGGCAGGCCCGCCAGCGGCGCTCGCCCATGATCAGCTCGAAGCGGTCCGCGCTGATCTCGCGCACCACCACCGGCTGGAGCAGACCCACCTCCTTGATCGAGGTGATCAGCTCGTTGAGCGCGTCCTCGTCGAACACCTCGCGCGGCTGGCGCGGGTTGGGGGTGATCGCGTCGAGTTCCAGCTCGGCGAAGTAGGCGCCGGAGACCGGAACGCGGGACGACGAGAGATCCGGCTCTGTTTCACGTGAAACAGGGATCTCCGCCACCGGTGACACGGTCTCCGGCGGCCGGCGGTCGACCAGGCCCGTCACCTTGGCCGCCGCGACCCCGCGGTCCGGCACCAGGACCGGCGCGGTCCCCGACGTCGAGCTGGTTGCCTGCGGCGCGGCAGGGATCAGCGCGCCGAGACCACGGCCGAGCCCTCTGCGTCGATCACTCACTGGATCCCCTCCGACATGCTGTGCGGGTGCTGCTCGTTCTGCTGTTCGCCCGGCGCCTGCGGGTCATACGCGACTGCCATCTCACCCGGCTGACCGCGCAGTGCCATCTCCCGGGCGGCCTCCAGATACGACAGTGCGCCGCTGGAGCCCGGGTCGTAGGTCAGGACGGTCTGCCCGTAGCTGGGTGCTTCGGAGATGCGTACCGACCGGGGGATGCTGGTGCGCAGCACCTCCTTGCCGAAGTGGGTGCGCACCTCCTCGGCCACCTGGGAGGCCAGCCGGGTCCTGCCGTCGTACATCGTCAACAAGATGGTGGAGACGTGCAGCTTCGGGTTGAGGTGGGCGCGGACCAGGTCCACGTTCTTCAACAGCTGCCCGAGTCCCTCCAGCGCGTAGTACTCGCACTGGATCGGGATGACCACCTCGGCGCCGGCCACCAGGGCGTTGACGGTGAGGAGCCCGAGCGAGGGCGGGCAGTCGATCAGGACGTAGTCCAGCGGCTGCTCGTAGGACTCGATGGCCCGCTGCAGCCGGCTCTCCCGCGCCACCAGCGAGACCAGTTCGATCTCGGCGCCGGCCAGGTCGATCGTCGCCGGAGCGCAGAAGAGCCCCTCCACGTCGGCCACTGGCAGCACCACATCGGACAGCGGTTTGCTCTCCACCAACACGTCGTAGATGGACGGCACTTCGGAATGATGGTCGATCCCCAGCGCCGTGGAGGCATTGCCCTGCGGGTCGAGATCGATCACCAGCACCCGGGCTCCGTGCAGAGCCAGGGAGGCCGCCAGATTCACCGTGGTCGTGGTCTTGCCGACCCCGCCCTTCTGGTTGGCGACCACCATCACCCGGGTCTGTGCGGGTCTCGGCAGTCCCTCACCGGTACGGTTCAGCGCCTCGACGGCCATCTGGGCAGCACGGCCGATCGGGGTGTCATCCATGGGAGGCAATGTTTCACGTGAAACATCGCTCCCGAACCCCGGGGGCACGGAAAGTGGGCCCCCGGCTGTTTCAGCTGAGCGGGGACCGGGGACCGGGTCGGCCATCGGCCCCGCGATGTTGGCGTCGGACCGCAAGGACTCACTCTCCTCGACTTCAGGCTCGCTATGGGAAGAGCCTGCCATGCCCGAGGGGTGCTGAACCAGCGAGCCCCGGCCGGCTGTGGATAAATCCCGGTTATCCACAGCCGAATTCGACTTGGTCGGTTTGTTGGCGCGCGCCTCGGCCGCGGCGCGGCCACGGCTGAGGACTCCTGGAAGCAGTGAGCGACGTTTCACGTGGAACACGATGCGCCGCGCCGCGCCGGTATCCCGGCAGACACTCCGGATTATGCCGTTTTGGCCGTTTCTCGGCGACCGGTCAGCGGCGCCGGCGCCCCGCGTTGCCGCCGCCGCGCGGTGTCCGGCTGGCCCGGGCCGCCTTCGCCCGCCGGGTGGCCGCGCGCACTCCGCCAGGACTTTCCCCCACCAGCACGCGGACCACTGTGGACAACGGATCCACCACGCCCTCGCCGACCTGGATCACCGAGGCGTTCACCGCACCGAGGCGGCCGAGCGCCGCCCGGGCGGCCTTGAGCTCCTCCTCGGCGGTGTCGCCCTTGAGCACCGCCATCTCACCGTGCGGGCGCAGCAGCGGCAGTCCCCAGCCGGCCAGCCGCTCCAGCGGCGCCACAGCCCGCGCGGTCACCACGTCGACCGGCGGCAGCTTGCCCACCATCTCCTCCGCCCGGCCGCGGACCACCGCCACGTTGGCCAGTCCCAGCAGCCGGACCACCTCCTCCAGGAAGGTCGTGCGGCGCAGCAGCGGCTCCAGCAGGGTGATCTCCAGGTCCGGCCGCGCCAGGGCCAGCGGGATGCCGGGCAGCCCGGCTCCCGAGCCCACATCGCACACCGACACGTTCTCGTCGATCACCTCGGAGAGCACCGCACAGTTCAGCAGGTGCCGCTCCCACAGCCGGGGCACCTCGCGCGGACCGATCAGACCGCGTTGCACCCCGGCATCCGCCAGCAGTTCGGCGTAGCGCAGCGCGTCGGCGAACCGGTCGCCGAACACCGCCCCGGCCTGCTCGGGCGGCGCGGGAAGCTCCGCTGCTGCCTCCGTCACGGGACTGTCCTTTCCTCGGTTCTCGCACACGTTCGTCTCTGTCCAGGCTGACAAGCCTCGGCCCCGCCTGCGAACAGACGGGGCCGATCGATCGGGGCGAACAGCCGGTCAGACCGGCAGGACGACCACCCTGCGCTGGGGCTCCTCGCCCTCCGACTCGCTGCGCAGGCCGGCCGCGGCCACCGCGTCGTGCACGACCTTGCGCTCGAACGGTGTCATCGGGTCCAGCTTCACCGGCTGACCGCTCTCCTTGGCCTCCGCTGCGGCCTCGGCGCCCAGCTGTGCCAGCTCGGCGCGCTTGCGGGCCCGGAAGCCGGCGATGTCCAGCATGAGCCGGCTGCGCTCACCGGTCTCCCGGTGCACCGCCAGCCGGGTCAGCTCCTGGAGCGCCTCCAGCACCTCGCCGTCCCGCCCGACGAGCTTGGTGAGCTCCCGGGAGGAGGTGTCGCCGATGATCGACACCGACGCCCGCTCACCCTCGACATCCATGTCGATGTCACCGTCGAGGTCGGCGATGTCCAGCAGCCCCTCCAGATAGTCCGCCGCGATCTCACCCTCCTGCTCCAGCCGGGTCAGCGTCGCGGACGAGCTGCTGTCGGGTGCCGTGGTGGTGTTGACGTCGCTCACGCCTGGACTCTCCTCTTACTTCTTCTTCGACAGGTTGGTCGGCTTGCCCTTGCCGCCGCCGGACTGCTTACCCGTCGTGCCGCCGCCCTGCTTCTGGCCGCCCGCCCGTGGAGCACCGGCCCGCGGCGCGCCGCCACTGCCCTTGCCGCCGCCACCGGATCTGGGCGCACCGCTCTTGGGGGCACCGCCCGACTTCGGGGCGCCGGGCTTGGTGCCGCCCGCGGCAGGCTTCGTGTCCTGCACATCGGCCGCCGTGGCGCCGCTGGAGCCGGGGGTGTCCGATCCTGCCGAGTCGCCGGCCCGGGGCGCTCCGGGGCCGCCTGCGGCGCCTCCGGTCCCCCGCTTGGCCTTCGGCTGCCGCTTGGGCTGGGTGCGGTTCGCCCGGGCGACCTCGACGGCCTCCTTCGCGGCGACCTCCTCGGGCGCCTCGACCAACTTGCCCTTGGCCCGCAGCCGCTCCTGGCGCTGCTGGAAGGCCAGGCTGCCGGGGGTGGGGTTGCGGTAGATCACGAACATCTGCTGGCCCATGGTCCACACGTTGGTGGTCAGCCAGTAGATGAGGACACCGACGGGGAAGTTGATGCCCAGGACGGCGAAGACGAGCGGGAAGACGTACATCAGCATCTTCTGCTGCTGCATGAACGGGGTCTTCACGGACATGTCGACGTTCTTCGTCATCAGCTGGCGCTGCGTGTAGAACTGCGAAGCCGACATCAGCAGGATCATCACGATGGTGACAACCCTCACATCGACGAGCGTGGCGCCGAGGGAGTGGGCCTTCGCCGAGTTGTCCAGGAACTTCGCCGCGAGCGGGGCGCCGAAGATGTGCGCGTGCTGCGCGCTCTCGACGAGGTTGGTGTGGATGACACCGACCTCGTTGCCCTTCGCGATGTTGCTGAGCACGTGGTAGAGCGCGAAGAAGAACGGGGACTGCGCCAGAATCGGCAGGCACGAGGAGAGCGGGTTGGTGCCCGTCTCCTTGTACAGCTTCATCATCTCTTCGGACTGCTTCTGGCGGTCGTTCTTGTAGCGCTCCTGGATCGCCTTCATCTTCGGCTGGAGCGCCTGCATGTTCCGGGTGGACTTGATCTGCTTGACGAACAGCGGGATCAGACAGATCCGGATCAGGACCACCAGCGAGACGATGGACAGACCCCACGCCCAGCCGCTGTCCTTGTCGAAGATCAGGCTGTAGAACGCGTGGAACTGGACGATGATCCACGACACTGCGTCGTATAGGGGGTTCAGGATCCCCACGGTCAGGCTCCTTGGGCGTGAGAGGGTCCGGTGGGCTCGGGCGTGACGGGCCCGTCGGAGCCGCCCCGCAGTGTGCGGCGCAGCAGTTCGTGCCATGGCGGCCGCTTACGCGGCGGGACGTGGTCCACTCCGCCGGGCGACCAGGGGTTGCACCGGAGGATGCGCCACGCGGTAAGGGCGGTGCCCTTGACCGCGCCATGCCGGTCGATCGCGGTGTACCCGTAGTGGGAGCACGACGGGTAGTACCGGCAGACCGGGCCGAGCAATGGACTGATCGTCCACTGGTACAGCTTGATCAGTGCCAGCAGCGGGTATTTCATTGAGCCACCCTCCCCTCGGCGTCGCCATGGGTGTCACGGCCCAGCAGCCGCTCCAGTGCGGCGTCCAGGTCGAGGGCCAGCTGTGCTTGGTCAGCGCCTCCCGCGTCGGGAAGCGCGCGTACCACTACCAGGCTACCGGGGGGCAGCAGAGACAGACGCGCCCGGACGAGATGACGCAATTTGCGCTTTACCTGATTCCGCAGTACCGCCCCGCCGACCGCTTTGCTCACGACGAAACCCGCACGTGCCGGGGGAGTGCTCTCCCCCGGCAGATGCGGGTAGGTGGCGTCTCGGCGCAGATGGACGACCAGCAGCGGGCGGCCCGCCCGGCGTCCACGGCGAACCGCCGTCGCGAAGTCCTGGCGCCGCCTCAGCCGATTCTCGGTGGGCAGCACGACATCAGGCCTGAGGCAATCAGGCGGACAGACGCGCGCGGCCCTTGCCACGGCGGGTCGCGAGGATCGCGCGGCCCGCACGGGTGCGCATCCGCAGGCGGAAGCCGTGGGTCTTGGCGCGGCGGCGGTTGTTCGGCTGGAAGGTGCGCTTGCTCACTCGGGGGCTCCAGGAGAGATCGGGTCCGGCGGGGCGTCGCCTGGCTGTCACCGTGCGCCCACGAAAAGCTCGCGGACCAAACGGGTGCACCGCTTGACGATCGCCCGGCAGCGTTAACGCTCCGGAAGATCCTCGCCCATCGGTAGGCAGGCGGCAGCAGCCATCGACAACTCGACCTCGATACGGTACGTGCGGCTAGGCCATCCGGTCAAACCCGGCGGCGCGGCCCCGCCATTTGTACACAGCCTGTGGACAACGACTTGAACCGCGCACGCCGCGCTGATTACCGTGGCTGAACTCCGTACTCTTCCCGCCCCTGCCGAGGTCCACACGCCTGCGGGAGTTCGCTGCCCCCACCTACGCAACTAAGCAACCCGAGAGAGCGTGCCCTGTGGCTGACGTATCCGCCGATCTTGCCGCAGTGTGGCCACAAGTGCTCCGGAAGCTGCTGGTGGACAGCGAGGACCTGAAACCCACCCACGCCGAGTGGCTCCGGCGCATCCAGCCGCTGGCCCTGGTGGCCGGCACCGCCGTGCTGTCGGCGCCGAACGAGTACGCCAAGAAGATCCTCGAAGGGCAGCAGCTCAAGCAGTTGATCACCGATGTGCTCAGCCACGAGTTCGGTCACCCGGTGGGGATCGCCATCGCCGTCGCGTCCGGCGGCGAGCAGGATCCGAGCGCCCCGCCGCCGCCCGTCCTGCCCGAGCAGCCGCAGGGCGGCCCTGATCCCTACGACGAGGCGCCGCGGATGCGCCGGGCCTACCAGGATCAGCCGGATGGCGGTACGGACGACTGGTCGCCGCGTGCGCCGGGCGAGGAGTGGCAGCAGCCCGGGCTCGGGAACTGGGGGGCGCCGGCCGGCGGGGGTTTCCAGGACCGCAGGCCCGATCCGTATCCCGACACTCGGGACGGACGTGATAATCGCGACAATCGAGACAGCCGCGACCCGCGCGACGACCGCGGTGACCGCGGTGACCGCGACCCGAGGGACCAGCGGGACCCGCGGCTCGACGGGCGCGACCACCGCGACCCGAGGGATCCCCGCGGCCACCGCGACGACCTCGATCACCGGGACGGCCGCGGGGACCGCGACCGGGACCGCTACCGCCCCGACCGCCTCGACGGCGGCTACCCGGCCGTCCCGCACCAGGCGCACCCTGCCGACCGCCCCTACGGACCCGGCTCCGGCGGCTATCCCCCGCAGGGGGCGCCGCCGCCCGCCGCGCGGCCCGACCGATCCTCGATGCCGCCCGGCGGCGCGGGGGGCGGCGGTACGGGCGGCAGCGGCGGGGCGGTGGAGCCCACTGCCCGGCTGAACCCGAAGTACCTCTTCGACACCTTCGTGATCGGCGCGTCCAACCGCTTCGCGCACGCCGCCGCGGTCGCGGTGGCCGAGGCGCCGGCGAAGGCGTACAACCCGCTGTTCATCTACGGCGAGTCCGGTCTGGGCAAGACGCACCTGCTGCACGCGATCGGGCACTACGCGCGCAGCCTCTACCCCGGCACCCGGGTCAGGTACGTCAGCTCGGAGGAGTTCACCAACGAGTTCATCAACTCCATCAGGGACGGCAAGGCCGACGCCTTCCGCAAGCGCTACCGGGACATGGACATCCTGCTGGTCGACGACATCCAGTTCCTGGCGAGCAAGGAGTCGACGCAGGAGGAGTTCTTCCACACCTTCAACACGCTGCACAACGCCAACAAGCAGATCGTGCTGTCCTCCGACCGGCCGCCCAAGCAGCTGGTCACCCTGGAGGACCGGCTGCGCAACCGCTTCGAGTGGGGCCTGATCACCGACGTCCAGCCGCCCGAGCTGGAGACCCGGATCGCGATCCTGCGCAAGAAGGCGGTCCAGGAGCAGCTGAACGCGCCGCCCGAGGTCCTGGAGTTCATCGCGTCGCGGATCTCCCGCAACATCCGGGAGCTGGAGGGCGCGCTGATCCGGGTCACCGCCTTCGCGAGCCTGAACCGGCAGCCGGTGGACCTGCAGCTCACCGAGATCGTGCTCAAGGACCTGATCCCGGGCGGCGAGGACTCGGTGCCGGAGATCAGCGGGACGGCGATCATGGCGGAGACCGCGGCCTACTTCGGGCTCGCGGTGGACGACCTGTCCGGTTCCTCCCGCAGCCGGGTGCTGGTCACCGCGCGGCAGATCGCCATGTATCTGTGCCGGGAGCTGACCGACCTGTCGCTGCCCAAGATCGGCGCCCTCTTCGGCGGCCGCGACCACACCACGGTGATGCACGCGGACCGGAAGATCCGCTCGCTGATGGCCGAGCGGCGGTCCATCTACAACCAGGTGACCGAGCTGACCAACCGCATCAAGAGCTGACGCGCGCCGCCTTCTGTTCGATTACCCGTCGCCGCGGTCCTGTTGTCCACAGGATCGCGGCGATTTGTCTGTCCACACCCTGGGGACACCGGAGTTGTCCAGATACTCTCCACAGGCGGGCTGCCCGCGACGGCGTACGGGCTGCTCAGTGGGGTGGGGATATGTGGGTAACCGGTGTCCACAGACTGTGGACGGACCGGCTGTCCACAAGGCCCCCCGACCGGTTGTCCACCGCTCGCCCACAGGTTGAGGCCGGTTGTGCACAGCTCGGGGCCACTTCTCCACATCTTTGTCCACTGTTCGGCAACGAAATGCGCTCTGTCCCACGGGAGAGTGAAAGCCGTCACACCAACGTGGTGGATTGGCCTGGGGAGAACCGGGGTATTTCTGGGGACGGAGCTGGGGACAACCCGGGGTCGCCTGTGTACGGGGTGTGCACAACTTTCGGCCGTCCACAGCACCCCCTGGTTGTCCACCGGTGCCGTCCACAGGCTCTGGGGATAAAAAACACCGGCTGACCTGCGCAGGAACCGGTTATCCACGGTATCCACAACCCCTACTACTACGACTACACGTAGAGAACGGGGAAACTGCTTCGAAGTGGCTGCTGTGCACAACTCGGCCCTCGCCGCCCGGCACCTCGTGTCGCCGCTTGACGCCAAGCCGCTCCGAGTGACAGTCCTGTGCGTCAGACTGTTCCCCGACAGCTGGCAACAAGCAGGAGGCGGTTCCGGTGAAGATCCGGGTGGAGCGCGACGTACTTGCCGAGGCAGTGGCTTGGGCAGCCCGCAGCCTCCCGGCCCGCCCCCCGGTGCCGGTGCTCGCCGGACTGCTGCTCAAGGCCGAGGACGGCCAGCTGAGCCTGTCCGGCTTCGACTACGAGGTCTCGGCCCGGGTCGCCGTCGAGGCCGAGGTGGACGAGGAGGGCACCGTCCTGGTGTCCGGCCGGCTGCTCGCCGACATCTCCCGGGCGCTGCCCAACCGCCCGGTGGAGATCTCCACCGACGGGGTGCGCGTCACCGTCGTCTGCGGCAGCTCCCGCTTCACGCTGCACACCCTGCCGGTGGAGGAGTATCCGGCGCTGCCCGCGATGCCCGTCGCGTCCGGCACCGTCCCCGGTGAGGTCTTCGCCGCCGCCGCCAGCCAGGTCGCCATCGCGGCCGGCCGGGACGACACCCTGCCGGTGCTGACCGGCGTGCGGATCGAGATCGAGGGCGACACGGTGACGCTGGCCGCCACCGACCGCTACCGCTTCGCGGTCCGCGAGTTCCTGTGGAAGCCGGAGCAGGCCGACATCTCCGCCGTCGCCCTGGTGCCCGCCAAGACGCTCCAGGACACCGCCAAGTCACTCACCAGCGGTGACACCGTGTCCATCGCACTGGCCGGCTCCGGCGCGGGCGAGGGCCTGATCGGCTTCGAGGGCGCGGGGCGGCGTACGACGACCCGGCTGCTTGAAGGCGACCTGCCGAAATACCGCACGCTGTTCCCGACCGAGTTCGCCTCCGTCGCGGTGATCGAGACCGCGCCCTTCGTCGAGGCGGTCAAGCGCGTCGCCCTGGTCGCCGAGCGCAACACCCCGGTGCGGCTGAGCTTCGAGCAGGGTGTGCTCACCCTGGAGGCCGGCTCCAGCGACGACGCACAGGCTGTGGAAAGGGTCGACGCCACGCTGGAGGGCGACGACATCTCGATCGCCTTCAACCCGACCTTCCTGCTCGACGGTCTGAGCGCGATCGACTCCCCCGCCGCGCAGCTGTCGTTCACCACCTCCACCAAGCCGGCCCTGCTCAGCGGACGGGCGGCCGTCGACGCCGAACCCGACGAGGCGTACAAGTACCTGATCATGCCGGTGCGGCTGTCCGGCTGAGCCCACCCGCGGCGCGGGCCGCGGCCGACGTAGGCTCATCCCCAGGTCAGGTTCAGGGTCAGGCAGCGGCCGGCGTCCACCGGATATCCCGGGCGCCCGCGACGCCTCGAACGAAGGGTTTGTGATGGAGCTCGGTCTCATCGGTCTCGGCAAGATGGGCGGCAACATGCGCGAGCGCATCCGCCGCGCGGGCCACACCGTCATCGGCTACGACCGCAACCCGGATCTCGCCGACGCCCACAGTCTCAAGGAGCTGGTGGACTCGCTGCACGGGCCGCGGGTGGTCTGGGTGATGGTGCCGGCCGGCGCCGCGACCCAGTCCACCATCGACCAGCTCG
This sequence comes from Streptomyces sp. NBC_01198, assembly GCF_036010485.1. Lineage (NCBI taxonomy): Bacteria > Bacillati > Actinomycetota > Actinomycetes > Kitasatosporales > Streptomycetaceae > Streptomyces > Streptomyces sp. NBC_01198. Next base: position 4,024,834 of record NZ_CP108568.1, on the reverse strand, counting down.
GCGAGCTGCTCTCCCCCGGCGACGTGGTGGTCGACGGCGGCAACTCCCGCTGGACGGACGACGAGAAGCACGCCGACCAGCTGGCGGCCAAGGGCATCGGCTTCGTCGACTGCGGCGTCTCCGGCGGCGTCTGGGGCCTGTCCAACGGCTACGCGCTGATGTACGGCGGCAAGGACGAGGACGTCGCCAAGGCGCAGCCGATCTTCGACGCGCTCAAGCCCGAGGGTGACTCCGGCGCGGTGCACGCGGGCCGGGTCGGCGCCGGCCACTTCGCGAAGATGGTCCACAACGGCATCGAGTACGCGATGATGCAGGCCTACGCCGAGGGCTGGGAGCTGCTGGAGGCCGTGGGTTCGGTCACCGACGTCCGCGAGGTCTTCCGCTCCTGGAAGTCCGGCACGGTCATCCGCTCCTGGCTGCTCGACCTGGCCGTGGACGCCCTCGACAAGGACGAGCACCTGACCAACCTGCGCGGTTACGCCGACGACTCGGGCGAGGGCCGCTGGACGGTGGAGGCCGCGATCGACAACGCGGTGCCGCTGCCGGCGATCACCGCCTCGCTCTTCGCGCGTTTCTCCTCCCGCCAGGAGGACTCGCCGCAGATGAAGATGGTCGCCGCGCTCCGCAACGAATTCGGCGGCCACGCCGTCACCGCCGCCGAGTAGGCGGCCCGCACCACACAGCAAGCAGGGAGGTCGGCGCGGCGACGCGCCAAGCACGCGATGCACGTAGCGCACCTGTCGCTCGCCGACTTCCGCTCCTACGCCCGGGCCGAGGTCCCACTCGACCCGGGCGTCACGGCTTTCGTGGGCCCCAACGGGCAGGGCAAGACCAACCTGGTCGAGGCGGTCGGCTATCTGGCCACGCTGGGCAGCCACCGGGTCGCCTCCGACGCCCCGCTGGTCAGGGTCGGCGCCGAGCGTGCGGTGGTACGCGCCCAGGTGGTGCAGGGGTCGCCCGGCCTGCCCGGTGCGATACCGGCCGACGCGGAGCGCCGCCGGCTGCTGGAGCTGGAGATCAACCCGGGCCGGGCCAACCGGGCCAGGATCAACCGCTCCTCCCAGGTCAGGCCGCGCGATCTGCTCGGCATCGTCCGCAGCGTGCTCTTCGCGCCGGAGGACCTGGCGCTGGTCAAGGGCGACCCGGGCGAGCGCCGCCGCTTCCTCGACGAGCTGATCACCGCCCGGGCCCCCCGGCTCGCGGGGGTGCGCAGCGACTTCGAACGCGTGCTCAAGCAGCGCAACACGCTGCTGAAGACCGCCGCGCTGGCCCGCAGGCACGGCGGCAAGGGCGCCGACCTGTCCACCCTGGACGTGTGGGACCAGCACCTGGCCACGGTCGGGGCCGAGCTGCTGGCCCACCGGCTCGACCTGGTGGCGGCGCTGCAGCCGCTGGCCGACAAGGCGTACGAGCAGGTGGCGCCGGGCGGCGGCCCGGTGGGCCTGGACTACCGCAGCTCGATCGGCGACGAGGCGATGGCGGGCGCCACCGGCCGCGAGGAGCTCTTCCAGCGGCTGCTCGAAGCGCTGACGGCGGCACGGCGGCAGGAGATCGAGCGCGGGGTGACGCTGGTCGGCCCGCACCGGGACGACCTGGTGCTCAGGCTCGGCCCGATGCCCGCCAAGGGCTACGCCAGCCACGGCGAGTCCTGGTCGTACGCGCTGGCACTGCGGCTGGCCTCCTACGAGCTGCTGTGCGCCGACGGGGAGGAGCCGGTGCTCGTCCTGGACGACGTCTTCGCCGAGCTGGACGCCAGGCGCCGGGAGCGGCTGGCCGAGCTGGTGGCGCCGGGCGAGCAGGTGCTGGTCACCGCGGCGGTGGACGACGACGTACCGGGAGTGCTGCGCGGGGCGCGCTTCGCGGTGGAGAACGGGACGGTGGTTCGGCAGTGAGCGAGACGGCGGGGACCGGCGACGTACCCCAGCAGCCCGCGCCCCCTGAGGCGTCGGGCGTGGATCTGGCGCGGGTGGCGCTGCGGGCGGCCAAGGAGCAGGCCAGGGCCAGGGGCGCCGCGGCCGTACAGAAGAAGCAGGCCAGGCGGGGCGGGCTGCGCAGCGGCGCGAGGGCGGACGGCAGGGACCCGCTGCCGCTGGGCGCGGCCATCAACCGGCTGATCACCGAGCGCGGCTGGGAGGCGCCGGCCGCGGTCGGCGGCGTGATGGGCCGCTGGCCGCAGCTGGTCGGTCCCGAGGTCGCCCAGCACTGCTCGCCTGACCGCTACGACGAGGAGGCGCGGGTGCTCACCGTGCAGTGCGACTCCACGGCCTGGGCGACCCAGCTGCGGCTGCTGGCCCCGACCCTGGTGGCCCGGCTCAACGCCGACCTCGGCCACGGCACGGTCAAGCTGCTCAAGGTGCTCGCCCCGGCGGCGCCGACCCGCAACTACGGCCGGCTGCGGGCGCCCGGCAGCCGGGGCCCGGGGGACACGTACGGCTGAGCGGGCCGCTGCCGGGCGCCCGCACGGGCCTGGCGCGGGGAAGGGTCGCCGTACTCACGGCGGCCCTTTTCGTACGCTCGCGCGATCGGCGGAGCGCGCCCCTGCTCAGCGTAGCCGGACCCTGACAGCCGGAAGCCCTGGAGGCCCGTGTGAGCGGTTTTGGCACCGGGGCCGCGTGTAGGGAGTCGGGCGGCGGCCGGTTTGGGCGGCACATGGGAAGGGAGGTACCGGCAAAGCCCCATTCATGTCGGCGCTACCGGTAGACTGATGTCACACCGCCCTCCCCTGGCATCGCGGCAGGGGTACCCCAGCGGAACATGTCGAAGACGCAGCCGATCCCGCCCCGCGGGACCCGGCTCGTGCTGTGCCAGAAAGGGCGCTTCGTGGCCGATTCCGGCAACCCCAACGAGAAATCCAGCAAGTCCTACGACGCCAGTGCGATCACCGTGCTCGAAGGCCTGGACGCGGTGCGCAAGCGCCCGGGTATGTACATCGGCTCGACCGGTGAACGCGGCCTGCACCACCTCGTGCAAGAGGTGGTCGACAACTCGGTCGACGAGGCGATGGCCGGGCACGCGGACACCATCGATGTGACGATCCTCGCCGACGGCGGCGTCCGGGTGGTCGACAACGGCCGCGGCATCCCGGTCGGCATGGTCGCCTCCGAGGGCAAGCCGGCCATCGAGGTGGTGCTGACCGTCCTGCACGCAGGCGGGAAGTTCGGCGGCGGCGGCTACGCGGTCTCCGGCGGTCTGCACGGCGTCGGCGTCTCGGTGGTCAACGCGCTGTCCACGCGCGTCGCCGTCGAGGTCCGCACCGAGGGCCACCGCTGGACGCAGGACTACAAGCTGGGGGTGCCGACCGCGCCGCTGGCGAAGAACGAGACGGTCGAGGAGACCGGCACCTCGGTCACCTTCTGGGCCGACCCGGACATCTTCGAGACCACCGACTACTCCTTCGAGACGCTGTCCCGGCGCTTCCAGGAGATGGCGTTCCTCAACAAGGGCCTGCGGATCTCGTTGACCGACGAGCGCGCCGACCACGTGGACGAGGAGGGCAAGCCGCTTGCCGTCTCGTACTACTACGAGGGCGGCCTGGTCGACTATGTGACATATCTCAACTCGCGCAAGGGTGAGCTGATCCACCCCACCGTCATCGACATCGAGGCGGAGGACAAGGAGCGGCTGCTCTCCGTCGAGGTCGCGATGCAGTGGAACAGCCAGTACAGCGAGGGCGTCTACAGCTTCGCCAACACCATCCACACCCACGAGGGCGGCACCCACGAGGAGGGCTTCCGCGCGGCGCTGACCAGCCTGGTCAACAAGTACGCGCGCGAGAAGAAGCTGCTCCGTGAGAAGGACGACAACCTCAACGGCGAGGACATCCGCGAGGGCCTGACGGCGATCATCTCGGTCAAGCTCGGCGAGCCGCAGTTCGAGGGCCAGACCAAGACCAAGCTGGGCAACACCGAGGCGAAGACCTTCGTGCAGAAGGTCGTGCACGAGCACCTGACCGACTGGCTGGACCGCAACCCCACCGAGGCCGCGGACATCATCCGCAAGTCGATCCAGGCGGCCACCGCCCGGGTCGCGGCCCGCAAGGCGCGCGACCTGACCCGCCGCAAGGGCCTGCTGGAGTCGGCGTCGCTGCCGGGCAAGCTCAGCGACTGCCAGTCCAACGACCCGACGAAGTGCGAGATCTTCATCGTCGAGGGCGACTCGGCCGGCGGCTCGGCGAAGTCCGGCCGCAATCCGCAGTATCAGGCGATCCTGCCGATCCGCGGCAAGATCCTGAACGTGGAGAAGGCCAGGATCGACAAGATCCTGCAGAACACCGAGATCCAGGCGCTGATCTCGGCCTTCGGCACCGGGGTCCACGAGGACTTCGACATCACCAAGCTGCGCTATCACAAGATCATCCTGATGGCGGACGCCGACGTGGACGGCCAGCACATCAACACGCTGCTGCTGACCTTCCTCTTCCGCTTCATGCGTCCGCTGGTCGAGGCCGGGCACGTCTACCTGTCCCGCCCGCCGCTGTACAAGATCAAGTGGGGTCGCGACGACTTCGAGTACGCCTACTCCGACCGTGAGCGCGACGCGCTGGTCGAGCTGGGCAAGGGGAGCGGCAAGCGGATCCGCGAGGACTCGATCCAGCGCTTCAAGGGCCTGGGCGAGATGAACGCGGAGGAGCTGCGGGTCACCACGATGGACATCGACCACCGGGTGCTCGGCCAGGTCACGCTGGACGACGCGGCCCAGGCCGACGACCTGTTCTCGGTGCTGATGGGCGAGGACGTGGAAGCGCGCCGCTCGTTCATCCAGCGCAACGCCAAGGACGTCCGGTTCCTGGACATCTGAGTCGGCCCCCACTTTGGCCGTGTGAAAGGACAATCTGACAGCGATGGCCGACGAGACCCCCAACATCCCACCCGTGCCCGACGTCCCCGCGTCCGAGCGGGAACTGCGCAACGAGTCCGGCGGACTGCGTGTCGAGCCCGTCGGGCTCGAGACCGAGATGCAGCGCAGCTATCTCGACTACGCGATGTCCGTCATCGTCTCCCGCGCGCTGCCGGACGTGCGCGACGGCCTCAAGCCGGTGCACCGCCGGGTGCTGTACGCGATGTACGACGGCGGCTACCGGCCCGAGAAGGGCTTCTACAAGTGCGCCCGCGTCGTCGGCGACGTCATGGGCACCTACCACCCGCACGGCGACTCCTCGATCTACGACGCGCTGGTCCGGCTCGCGCAGCCGTGGTCGATGCGGATGCCGCTGGTGGACTCCAACGGCAACTTCGGTTCACCGGGCAACGATCCGGCCGCCGCCATGCGGTACACCGAGTGCAAGATGATGCCGCTGTCCATGGAGATGGTCAGGGACATCGACGAGGAGACCGTCGACCTCCAGGACAACTACGACGGCCGCAACCAGGAGCCGACGGTTCTGCCGGCGCGCTTCCCGAACCTGCTGATCAACGGTTCGGCGGGTATCGCGGTCGGCATGGCCACCAACATCCCGCCGCACAATCTGCGCGAGGTCGCCGACGGCGCCCAGTGGTGCCTGGCCAACCCCTCGGCCACCCCGGAGGAGTTGCTCGACGCGCTCATGGAGCGCATCAAGGGCCCGGACTTCCCGACCGGCGCCCTGGTCGTCGGCCGCCGCGGCATCGAGGACGCGTACCGCACCGGCCGCGGCTCGATCACCATGCGGGCGATCGTCGCGGTCGAGGAGATCCAGAACCGGCAGTGCCTGGTCGTCACCGAGCTGCCGTACCAGACCAACCCGGACAACCTGGCGCAGAAGATCGCCGACCTGGTCAAGGACGGCAAGATCGGCGGCATCGCCGACGTCCGCGACGAGACCTCGTCGCGGACCGGCCAGCGCCTGGTGATCGTGCTGAAGCGGGACGCGGTCGCCAAGGTGGTGCTGAACAACCTCTACAAGCACACCGACCTGCAGACCAACTTCGGCGCCAACATGCTGGCCCTGGTCGACGGCGTGCCGCGCACCCTGTCGCTGGACGCGTTCATCCGCAACTGGGTGAACCACCAGGTCGAGGTCGTCGTCCGGCGCACCCGCTTCCGGCTGCGCAAGGCCGAGGAGCGCGCCCACATCCTGCGCGGCCTGCTCAAGGCCCTGGACGCGATCGACGAGGTCATCGCGCTGATCCGGCGCAGCGACACCGTCGACGTGGCGCGTGAAGGCCTGATGGGCCTGCTGGACATCGACGAGATCCAGGCCAACGCGATCCTGGAGATGCAGCTCCGCCGGCTGGCTGCCCTGGAGCGGCAGAAGATCATCGCCGAGCACGACGAGCTGCAGGCGAAGATCAACGAGTACAACGCGATCCTCGCCTCGCCCGAGAAGCAGCGGCAGATCATCAGCGAGGAGCTGCAGGCCATCGTCGACAAGTTCGGCGACGACCGGCGCAGCAAGCTGGTGCCCTTCGACGGTGACATGTCCATCGAGGACCTGATCGCCGAGGAGGACATCGTCGTCACGATCAGCCGTGGCGGCTATGTCAAGCGCACCAAGACCGAGGACTACCGCTCGCAGAAGCGCGGCGGCAAGGGCGTACGCGGCACGAAGCTCAAGCAGGACGACATCGTCGACCACTTCTTCGTGACCACCACCCACCAGTGGCTGCTGTTCTTCACCAACAAGGGCCGGGTCTACCGTGCGAAGGCCTACGAGCTGCCGGACGCCGGACGGGACGCGCGCGGCCAGCACGTGGCCAATCTGCTGGCCTTCCAGCCCGACGAGCGGATCGCCCAGATCCTGGCCATCAAGGACTACCAGGCGGCGCCGTATCTGGTGCTGGCCACCAAGTCCGGCCTGGTGAAGAAGACCGCGCTGAGAGACTACGACTCCCCGCGGTCGGGCGGCGTGATCGCCATCAACCTGCGGGAGGCCCAGGTCGAGGGCGGCTTCGACGAGCTGATCGGCGCCGAGCTTGTCTCGGCCGACGACGACCTGCTGCTGGTCAGCCGTAAGGCGCAGTGCATCCGCTTCACCGCATCGGACGATGCGCTGCGGCCGATGGGCCGGGCCACGTCCGGTGTGAAGGGCATGAGTTTCCGCGAGGGTGACGAACTGCTCTCGATGAATGTCGTCAGGACCGGTACGTTCGTCTTCACCGCCACCGACGGCGGTTATGCGAAACGCACGGCTGTGGACGAGTATCGGGTGCAGGGCCGCGGCGGACTGGGGATCAAGGCAGCCAAGATCGTTGAGGACCGGGGCTCGCTGGTCGGGGCGCTGGTGGTCGAGGAGACCGATGAGATCCTCGCCATCACGCTGAGCGGCGGGGTGATCAGAACGCGGGTCAACGAGGTCAGGGAGACGGGCCGTGACACCATGGGCGTCCAGCTGATCAACCTCGGCAAGCGGGATGCCGTGGTCGGTATCGCGCGTAATGCCGAAGCAGAGGATGATCCTGAGGCGGCCGGTATCGTCGGCGTCGAGGATGATGACACAGTGCACGACAGTGAGCACGACGTTGCGGCCGAGGGCGGGCAGCCCGCGGCCGGTGAACCGGAGGAGTAAGCCGTGAGTGGAGCCACGGGCGCCGCGGGTGGGGCCGGGAGGTCCGGGGGTGCCCGTGGCTCGGCCGACCTCAACGGCCCGGACGAGGGGGGATTCGCCGTGACGGGCACCCGTCAACCGGCACAGCCGCATCAGCCGCCGCAGGCGTACGCGCCGCCGCCGCCCGGCGCGCCGCCGGCGCCGCCGGCTGCCGCGCCGGCCGGGCACGGGAACCGCGGGACGCCGCCGAGCAAGCCGGGCACGTCCGGCGGGCACGGATCGCCGGCCGCAGCGGGAGTACGCCGCCCGCGCCCGGCCGCCCGTACGGCGCCGCGTACGCGCAAGGCCCGGCTGCGGATCGCCAAGGCCGACCCCTGGTCGGTGATGAAGGTCAGCTTCCTGCTGTCCATCGCGCTGGGCATCTGCACGATCGTGGCGGTGGCCGTGCTGTGGATGGTGCTGGACACGATCGGTGTCTTCAGCACCGTCGGGTCCACCATCAGCGACGCCACCACCTCCGAGCAGGGCGGCAAGGGCGGCTTCGACCTGGTGGCCTTCCTGTCGCTGTCCCGCGTGATGCTCTTCACCACGGTGATCGCGGTCATCGACGTGGTGCTGGCCACCGCGCTGGCCACGCTGGGCGCCTTCATCTACAACCTGTCGGCCGGCTTCGTGGGCGGCGTCGAGCTGACGCTGGCCGAGGACGAGTAGGACCCCCGACGGGGGGCGCGATACCGATTTTGGGACATGGCCCGCCGTGCGCTAATCTTTCGGTGCAGCGCGGGGCTATAGCTCAGACGGTTAGAGCGCTTCCCTGATAAGGAAGAGGCCCCAGGTTCAAGTCCTGGTAGCCCCACCAGCGCAAGCAGCCCCTCACGGGATTCCGTGAGGGGCTGTTCGCATGGGCGGGCGCTCAGTTCGCTTCCGCGGGGCAGAGATGCGCGGAGGGTCACGGTCGGCTACCGGAGTCGGCATCCGCAGGCAGACATCGTGCCGGGTGGGTAAAAGTGCCGCTATGGCGGGATCGCGGACAAGACGCGTCGGTGCCGTGTACGCGGCGGGGCAGCTGGCGGCCGTGGTGGTCGCGTTATGGCTGAACCGGCAGTACCACCTGGGGAGTACGGCGGCGCTGGTCGTGGTGCTGGTGCCGACGCTTCCGGGGGCGTTCCTGGGGTGGGAGGCCTTCCGCGCCGACCGGGCCGGAGGCGGCTCTCGACCTGGACGTCACGGCGCGTGAACGACCCGGCCCGTACGGATGCCGACCCGGTCCCGGTGCGGGTCTCGCTGGCCGGGTGGGACCCACCAGTCGCCGGCCGAGTGGCCGGCCGAGCAGATACACCAGCGCTACGCCGGTCGGGGCGTCAGCTACGCGGAGGCGTACTGGCTGGTCGACCAGCGGCGGGTGCTGCCGGTCCTGGAACTCCAGGACCGGCCCGCCGTCAATCCCGCGCCGTGACCGGCAGGTCCCTGGATTCCTGCCGGTGCGGGGCGATTTCGGTGCTCCGGGTGTGGCGGGTGGAAAATAGGGGTAGGGCGTGCCGACCTCAGGTCACCGTTCGGTATCGGCTGCTGTGTATAGTCGGGCGCGTCAGATGCTGTCCCCACCCATGAAGGAGGAGGTCACGCGATGAAGAAGTTTCTCCTGGTCGCACTGGCCGCCGTCGCCGGGCTGTTCGTGTACCGACAGATTCAGGCGGACCGCGCCGAGCAGGACCTGTGGACGGAAGCCACTGACGCTGTCCCGGCGGGTTCCGGCGCGAACGTGTGACGCACGGCGGTGCGGCACCGTGAGGTGCCGCGACCGCCCCGGGTCCCGGCCGCACTCTGCGGCCGGGACCTTCGTTGTTGCAGGACCGTGACCGCAGCCGCTTGAGTTTGCGCCAGCAAATCAAATACTTTGCTTGAGCAAACGACAACGCGGGTGTGCGGAAACGATGGGGGAAGTGGCGCCATGAAACGACGACCACCGCCGGGGCGGTTCCTGCGGCCGGCCGCCGGCCTGCTGCTCGCGGGGCTCACCGGACTCGCCGCCCTGGCCGGGCTCGCGGGGGCGGGCCTGCTCGCCGCGACCACGGCGTCGGCGGCGCCGCCCGCAGCAGGGAGTCAGGACGGCAGCCTGATCATGGTGCTGGACTCGTCCGGCTCCATGGCAGGCCCGGACGGCTCGGGGCACACCCGGATCGAATCGGCCCGCGCCGCCGTCGGTTCCGTGGTGGACGCGCTGCCCGACCGCTATCCGACCGGGCTGCGGGTCTACGGCGCGGGAAAGACCCACGGCTGCGACGACACCTCGCTGGCCCAGCCGGTCACGGCGCTTGACCGGGCGGCGATGAAGCAGGCGGTGGGCGCCGTGCAGCCGAAGGGGGACACCCCCACCGGGCTCGCCCTGACCAGGGCCGCGGCCGACCTTCCGGCGCAGGGCCGGCGGACGATCCTGCTGGTCTCCGACGGCGAGTCCAACTGCGGTGCGCCCGAGCCCTGCGACGTGGCGGCGGCACTCGCGGGCGACGGCCTGAACCTGCGGGTCGACACGGTCGGCTTCCAGGTCAAGGGCGCCGCGCGCGACGAGCTGGAATGCATCGCGAAGGCCGGCCACGGCGCCTATTACGACGCCCCGGACGCCGCCGCCCTCGCCCGCCAGCTGGTGCGTGCCTCGCAGCTGAGCGCCGACGCCTACCGCATGGCGGGCGATCCGGTGACCGGCGGGGCGACCCCGGCGAAGGCGGCGCCCATCGGCCCCGGGCAGTACACCGACACCATCGGCCCCGGTGAGACCCGGTGGTACGCCGCGCGGCTGGACGCGGCGAGCACCGCCGACCTGTCCGCGACGGCGGTCCCGCAGCCGGGCGTACCCGTCGACTACGGCGACGGCATCGAGTTGAAGCTGGCCGGCACCGGGACGTACTCGTACACCTGCGGCTCGGACTCCGCGCACTTCGGCCAGCACGAGGGCGCGATGACGCTGACCGGTGCGGTGAGCCGGGTGCCGAGCCGGGACGGCAAGGACGACTGCGACGAGGCCGCCCGCTACCTGTTCTCCGTACACCGCACCACCGCGGCGACCTCCGACCGCAGCCGCTGGCCGGTCGAGCTGCGCTTCGACAACGAGGCCCCGCTGCCGGAGGGTACGGTCGCCGCGGCCGCGCGGACCGACTACGGGAAAGCGCCCGCACCGCTGACCGGCACCCCGAAGGACCTGGTCGGCGGGACCGGTTTCAACGACGCCGCCGAGGTCACCAAGGGCGTCTGGCGCGACCGGCTGCTGCCGGGCCAGACCCGCTACTACAAGGTGCACGTCGGCTGGGGCCAACAGCTCACCTACGCGGCCGAATTCGCCAACGAGCCGGTGCTCGACAGCGCCTCGTCCAGCGCGTCGACCTTCGTGGCGACCAGCGCCTACGCACCGGGCCGGCTGCCCGTCGAGGACGCCTCGGACGCGCGCGACAACCGCTTCTACAACGGGACGCCGGCGTCGGTGGGCCTCGGCACCGTCCCGGTGACCTGGACCAACCGCTGGGTGGACGACGGCGACGCGGCCACCGTCCACACCGCGGGGGACTACTGGATCGCGGTCGGCCTCGGCCCGGACGCCGCCCAGCTCGCCAGGAACACCGCGGTGGGGGTGATCCTGCGGGTCGACGTCACCGGGACCGAGCTGGCCGGGCCGCAGTATCAGGCGCCGGCCCTGGCCGCCCACGGCAATGTGCAGCGCAATGTACCCGGCACAACGCAGGGCGACGTACAGAGCGACGGCAAAGGCGGCTCCGACGCGGCCGCGCCCGCCTCCTCCAGCGGCGGCATCAAGGGCATGGACCTGGTGGCAGCGGGTACGGGCGGCGCCCTCGCGCTGGCCGGCATGGGAGCGGTGGCGCTGGCGCACCGCAGGCGGAGCGGTACGACAAGGGGTGGGGCATGAGACGGGGCAGCTCGACGAAGCGCGCTGTATCCGCCGCGGGGGCGCGGCGGGGCGGCATGCGTAGCGCGGCATCCATGGCGGCGCCGACCGCGACGCCCGGCATATCCATGGCTGGACGCGGCGCCTCTGCCGGGGTCACCCGGCGCGGCATCCGGACGGCGGCCGCCGCGCTGCTGGCGCTGACCGCGCTCCAGGGTTTCCTGGGCGGGCAGGCCGTCGCCGACGGGACCCCGACCAGCGGGCCCGGGGCGCCGGCGACCTGGCAGCCGCAGGGCACGGTGATCGCGGGCGCGGCCACCACCGCCGACGCCCCCGCGATGAAGCCGGGCGTCACCTACCGCGACACCATCAAGGTCGGCGAGACCCGCATCTACGGCATCACGCTGGACGACAAGTCCTCCGCCTACGCCTCCGCCTTCGCCCTTCCCGCGCCCGGCACCCGGGTGGCCTACGGCGACGGGATCGAGCTGAAGCTGGAGAGCTCCGACGGCGACGACTGCGACAGCGTCGACGCGCACTTCCAGGCGGACGGCGCCGTACGCCCGGTGGGCAGCGCGGTGGCCCGGCTGATAGGCGTCGACACCTCCTGCCAGGACGCCAACCAGTACACGCTGTCGGTGCACCGCACCAGTGACGGCGCATCGGACCCCGGTGCCTGGCCGCTCGAACTGCGCTACGTGCTCGAACCGCCGCTCAAGGCCGGTGCGGCAGCCGGCCACGCCCCGGCCGGCGCCGGCACGGCCACGCCCACCCCGCTGACCAGCGGCACCCCGCACCAGGCGACCGGCGGCACGTCGTTCGAGACCGCGGCCGCGGTCAGGACCGGCATCTGGAAGGACAAGGTGCTGCCGGGCGAGACCCGCTTCTACAAGGTCCCGGTCGACTGGGGCCAGCAGGCGACCGTCTTCTCGGACTTCTCCAGCGCCCAGGTCACCGACAGCGGCGCCTACATCGGCTCCGGGGTGCGGCTGGCCGCCTACAGCCCGGTGCGCGAGCTCATCGACGACCAGGAGCACTCCTACACGGGCACCCCGGCCTCGGTGTACGAGCAACTGGCCCCGGTCTCCTACGCCAACCGTGCGGCCGACGACACCGAGGTCTCCCGGGTGCGCTACGCGGGCTGGTACTACTTCGCGGTGAGCGTGCACCCGGATGTGGCCAAGGCGGTCAGCGGCGCGGTGCCGGTGACGCTGCGGGTCGACGTGACGGGCTCGGCGCAGGCCGCGCCGGCCTACGCGCAGGACCCGAAGGCGGCCGGCATCGGCGTCGGGGCGCACGACGTGTCCGCGGCGAACGGTTCGCCGCAGTCCGCCGCCTCCTCGCCCGCCGGTAATTCCGCCAAGCGGTTCCTGGGCTTCGCCGCGCTCGGCGCGGGCACCGTGCTGGTGCTGGCGCTCGCGGTGTGGATCCTGGCCGCACGACGCCGTGCGGCCGCCCTGCCGGACACCGTGACGCGGCAAGTGCCCCCGCCGCCGCCCGGCTTCGGGCCGCCGCCTTCCTGGTGACGACCGCGCGGTCCGCGCGACCGGAGGGTCAACTGCCGGCCAGCGCGTAGAAGCCGACCGCGAAGCAGATCGCGGCGAGCACGAGAACCGGAATCACCACGGAGGCGGGTGGTCCCGGTTTCCGCCTGCGGGCGGGCGGTGCGGCCTCGGGCCCGGCGGCGGCCGGCCGGGGCGGTTGCGGCGTCGGCGACGACTGCTGCGGCTGGGGCTGCGGCTGCGGCTGCGGCATGGGGTGCGCGGCCTGCGGCGCCGCCGGTGCCGGGACGTCGGTCCTGGTCGGCGGATGCGCGGGCGCCGCCAGCGGGTAACCGGCCGTCGCCGAGACGTAAGCGGGCTCCGGCGCCTGCCGTGGCGGCGCGGGCGGCGCCTGCGGCGCGGGCGGGCGTACGGAGGCGGCGACGGGGCCCGCCGCCAGCGGGCCGTCCGGGCCGAAGCCCTCGGGCAGCGGCCCGATCTGGTCGAAGATCTCCACCGGCTCCTCCCCCGGCGGCGGCTCGGGAAGCAGCTCGACGGCGCCGGCCAGCGCCTTGCGCGCCCCGGTGGCGGTACGGAAGCGGGCCCGCGGGTCCGGCCGCAGCAGGGCCCCGATCACCTGCCACAGCGGCTCGGGCACCCCGACCGGCGCCCCGGGGACACCCTCAGCCATGAAGCGCTCCGCGATCGCGCGCGAGTCCGGCTTCCGCCCGCTCAGCAGGTAGAGGGCGACCAGGCCGACGGCGTAGAGGTCGGCGGGGATGTCCGGCTCCGCGCCCATCATCTGCTCCGGCGCGAAGTATCCGGGCGTACCCACCACGTAGTCGGCCTCGGTCAGCCGCGGCTCGCCCTGGCGCATCGCGATGCCGAAGTCCGACAGCCGCACATGCGGGGTGCCGGTGCCGGTCGCCTCCAGCAGGATGTTGGCCGGCTTGATGTCCCGGTGGATGATGCCCTCGGCGTGCACCGCGTGCAGCCCGGACAGCAACTGGTCGAGCAGCACGCACACATAGCGCGGTGGCAGCGGCCCGTAGTCGCCGATCAGGTGCGACAGCGAGCCGCCGTGCACCAGGTCCATGGTGAACAGCACCTTGTCGTCGTCGGCCGCCCAGCTCGCCGGCGCCAGCACATGGGGGTGGTCGATGCGCATCGCCTGCTCGCGGACGAAGCGCAGCAGCGCGTGGGCGTCGCTCTGCTGGAGCACCTTCGCCGCCACGTAGCGGCGCCGCCGCTGGTCCCAGGACCGCCAGACCGCGCCGGCACCGCCGCGCCCGATCGGGTCCACCAGCTCGTAACGGCCCGCGAAGACCTCACCCATGGCGTACCGCTCTCCCCCTGCTCGCCGGCCTGCTTGCTGTCCTGCCTGCCGTCCCCGTGCTGTCCAGCTGACGTCAGTCCCGGTGCGCCTCGTAGTGGGCCACGGCCTCACTCGTCCGCCCGGCGCCGTACACACGAAGGAACTCTGCCAGGTGGGGATGGCTCCGCGCGAGGGAGTGGGCGGCCTGCTCGATCTCCTCGGCCGACGCGACCGACCGCAGCACCTCCTGGATGCCCCGCACCACCTGCCGGGGCGCGACCGCTGCCGCGGCCGCCGGATGCGAGGTCGTGCCGAGCACCGAGGACCCCGCCGACTCGCGGATCTCGTCCATCCTGGCCGCCGCCTCCAGCGCCCCGGTACGCCCCTCGGCCACCTGCCACGCCAGCTCCTGCAGCGCCTGCAGCCGCTGCACCACCGCCGGGTTGCCGATCTTGGCCCGCTGCCCGCTCTTGAGTTGCGACAGCATCGGCGCCGACAGCCCGAGCACCGCGGCCAGCCGCGCCTGATTGAGCCCCAGATCCCCGATCAGCCGCTGGAACAACTCCCCCAACGGCTCCCCGTACCACCCCCGCTGCAGCTCCCTGGCCTCCATCGCCCGGTCCACGGCGTCCTGCCCCGAGCCGCCCTGTCCCGAGCCGTTCATACCGCCCCCCAAATTTGCGCCTGCGAATCCGCAAACCATCCTAGGCGCCCGCAATCCCGTTTCGGCCCACGCCACCCGACCCGGTACGCTGTTTCCGACGCGGGGCCTTAGCTCAGTTGGTAGAGCGCTGCCTTTGCAAGGCAGATGTCAGGAGTTCGAATCTCCTAGGCTCCACTCGTGTTCTTCGCAGGCCAGTGGCCTCCTCACCCGGTCAGGGTGAGGAGGCCACTGGCCTGCGGCACGCATTCCGCACGCATCAGCCTGCGGCTCGCGTTCGCGAGTCACTGCCGCCGGGATCCCGCGGGGCAAGGTCATCAGCAGCGCCACCGCGACGGGGTCGTACAACATCGCGATGTGCGAGGTCATGCAGGACCCGATGGGTGACGGCTGGATCGACGCGAACTCGTTCTGACCACGGGAGCCGTCCCGCCTGCCGGACTCCGGTGGGCGGGACGTGAGCACTGATCCGTGGGTGCCGGTCCGCGTGGTGCGGGCTCTGGAGGGCGGTCGCGGCGCGAGGGACCCGGTGGAGGGCAACCGGGAAGAAGCCGGGGCGGGTGGGGTGTGGCATAACGGCATCGGTGTGCGCGGGGCCGGCGGGGGCCTGGCCGGGGGAAGGGGGTCCGGGGGGCGGGGAGGGGGGACGCGCCCGTGGCCGCGGCACCGTGACCAGGAGGAAATCCAGGTAAAGGACGATGTCATGAGCGCAGGCAGTACATCGACGCAAGGGGGCGCGACGCCCGTCAACTTATCGCTGGAGTCGCTGCTGCGGATCGCCGACACCCTCAGCAGCCTCGAGCGGTACGCCACGCAGACCGCGGTCCGACTGGTCCTCGCCGAGGGCGGGGACGGCGAGGCGGGGGAGGCGCGGGGGCGGATCCGGTACGTCGAGGGGCGGGGGGCCGTGCGGGAGGCGGTCGGGGAGGTGCTGTGGCGGGCGGAGCGGGAGATTCTCAGCGCGCAGCCGGACGGACCGGGGGCCGGCGGCACGCTGGAGGAGGCCTTCGCGACGGTGCGCGGGCCGCTGGCGCGCGGGGTGGCGATGCGGACGCTGTTCCAGCACAGCGCCCGCTTCTCCGAGCCGGCCAAGAAGTACGTGCAGAAGGTGCTGGCGCACGGCGTCGAGGTGCGTACGCTGCCGGAGTTCTTCGACCCGCTGATCATCGTGGACGGCGCGATCGCCCTGATCCCGGGCGGCGAACGCCTGGACAGCGCCGCGCTGATCCGGGACCGGGCCGTCGTCGCCTTCCTCGGTGACGTCTTCGAGCGGGCGTGGGTGCGGGCCGAGCGGTTCCCGTTCCGTCCGGTGCGGGCCGCAGACGCCGCGGGCGAGGTCGTGCCGGACATGCGGCAGGCCATCAAGGCGCTGCTGATCGAGGGGCGTTCCGACAAGGCCATCGCCCGCCGCCTCGGCATGAGCCTGCGGTCCGTGCAGGGGCACATCGCGGTGCTGCGCGAGCAGTACGGCGCCCAGCACCGCTTCCAGCTCGGCTACCGGATGGCCCGCACCGAGGCGGAGTCCCTGGCGGACGCCGCCTCGGCCGTGACCGTCCCGGCCGACGGCGAGGCCGTCTGAGCGCGGCGGCTCCACGGGTGGCCCCGCGGGTGGCTCACTTCCTGGCCATCAGCAGGTACTCGTGCGACCGGTTCGTCCGCATCGGGTCGTCGCCGTCCTTGACCGGCCAGTCGTAGAGGTGGACGCGCTCGTCCCCCAGGGTCAGATGGCGGCCGAGCACCCGGGCCGCGTCCCAGGCAAGCGGGACGAACCGGTCCGCGATCCGGCGGTTCTGGACGGCGACGACCGCGTACGCGCCCGGCCGCATCACCCGGGCGACGGCGGTGAAGGCCTCGTCGAGCGCGGCCAGGTAGGCGTCGTAGTCGCGCAGCGCGTACAGCTGGCCGGGGTCGGGCGCGTCGAGGTCCAGGTCGGTGCCGAAGTAGGGCAGGTCGCACAGGACCAGGTCCACGGTGTCCGGGTCGAGCGGCGGCCTGCGGGCGTCGCCGCAGAGCATGCGCTGCTCGGGGAAGCGGGCGACGCGCTGCCCGGCCTCCGCCGCGCGGGCCGGGTTGACCTCGATGCCGACCCCGCGCCGCCCTTCGGCCGCGCAGGCCACCAGGGTCGTGCCCCAGCCGGCGAACGGGTCGAAGACCAGGTCCCCCGGCTTGCTCAACTCGGCGATCAGCGGCCGCAACTGGCTGACGAGACCGCCCTGGCTCGCGACCTCCTCCTGGGCGAACTCCGGGTCCTCCGCGCCGAGTACACGCCAACTGGACATCCCCATGACGGTCACGCAACCTCTCGTGCGGTACTGGTGGTGGTCAGAGCGGGTTCTGCAGCGGGCAGCACCGGGTGCACCGCGGCCGGCGGCAGCGTGCGCTCCAGGCGCAGCACGCCCAGCGCGGAGCCCGCCGTGCCCGCGGCGAGCAGCAGCCACATCCCGGTGGCCGACAGCGACAGCAGCGCGGTCAGTACGGTCGGTGCCAGCGCGATGGGGACCGCCCACGACAGCTGGTAGACCGACAGGTGCCGGCCGCGGGTCTCCTCGGGCGCGGCCTGGGCGACCAGCGCGGAGGCCATGGCGCCGTGCAGCAGCTCGCCGGCGGTGAAGGTGGCGGTCGCGGCGAAGACCCCGGCGATCAGCGCGGCGCCGCTCGACAGGCTGCCGAGCACCGCGAAGGTGACGAAGGACAGCGCGAAGATGCCTGCTCCGAGGGCCACCGCCCGGGTCCTGCGGTATCTCACCAGCACCCGGCTGACCGGGATCTGCAGCACCGCGATGCCGACGGTGTTGACCGCGTAGAGGACGCCCACCAGCGAGACCGGCGCGTCCAGTTGACGGGTGAGGTAGACCGGCAGTGCCACCGAAAGGACCATGTAGCCGAAGGCGGTGGGGATGTTGAGCAGCGTCAGGCTCAGGAAGGGGCGGTTGCGCGCCACCATCCGGTAACCGCCCTTGCGGGACGCCCGCTCGCCGGCCGGCTGGGCGGGGGCGCCGGGGCGGATCGTACTGAGCAGGGCGGCCGAGAGCAGGTAGCCGGCGGCCGCGCCGAGCACCACGACGTAGTAGCCGGAGTCGCCGACGGCCAGGGCCGCGCCCGCGAGCAGGCCGCCCACGCCCATCCCGGCGTTGCGCAGGCTGCGTTGCAGGGCGAGCAGCTTGTCCCGGTCGGTGCCGCGCACGATCTCCGCGACGAAGGACTGGATGGACGGCGGGTAGGAGGTGTCGCCGAGGGCGACCGGCAGCACGACGGCGAACATCACCACGCCGTTGTGCACCAGGGGATACGTGCAGAAGGCCGCGGCGCGCAGCACGTAACCGCCGACCAGGACGGCGCGGGCGCTGAAGCGGTCGATGAGGATGCCGGCGACCGGGTTGCTGATCAGGCCGATCACCGACGCGGTCGTCACGATCACGCCGACCTGGGTGAGCGGCAGGCCGGTGACGTGGTGGAAGTAGAGCAGCGACAGGGGCAGGTACATCCCGCTGCCGGTCGCGTCGACGACCATGCCCAGCATGTACTTGACGCGCACGGACGACGGTGTCTGCGTCATGAGGCATCCGCCGGCCGGGCTGCGCCCTCCTCGTGCGACGCCGGCGCGGCACCCCGAGGCAGCGGCGGGGCACCCCCGGGCGCCGCCCCGGCACCCCCGGGCGCCGCCCCGGCACCCTCGGGCCGCGGCTCGATCACCGTCGCCGCGATGACGCGGTCGCCCAGGTCGCGGAGCCTCGCCTCGCACTCCACCCGGGTGGGCGCCGAACCCACCGCCGCGGTCAGGAAGTCCGCCGAGCCGGCGGCCGGCGCGATGACCTGGCCCTCCTCGGCGAAGAGCCAGAAGCCCCGCACCCAGGCGTCCGCAGGGACGGCGGGCAGCGACCGCACCAGGCCGGGCCGCTTCATCGTGAGTACCTGCCCCGACATGCAGCGCGGCCGTAACAGGCCCGCCTCGTCCGTGGGGCCCTCGACCGACGGCAGCGGGAGGCCGGCCTCCGCGCGGGTCACCTGGACCGCGAGCTGGATGCCGAAGAGCGTCTCGAAGACCTCGCGGATCTTGGCGCCGCCCGAGCGGCCGGCGATCTCGCACAGCACCAGGCGGTCGTCGGGGGTGTGGAAGACCTCCGCGTGGAAGGCGTGCGTGCGCAGCCGGGAGCCGGCCGGCTTCAGGGCGGCCAGGGTCGCCTCGACCAGCGCGAGCAGCCGCGGGGTGAGCGGGTCGTCCAGGTCGAGTGTCAGGTCGACACGCGGGCCGGGGTCGGCGCCGAAGGAGGCCAGCTCGTACTGGTACTGGGAGGGCCAGGCGGCCACCGTCCTGCCGTCCACCACCAGGCCGTCGACGTGGCACATCCGCCCGGGGACGTACGCCTCGACGAGCAGGTCCTCCCGCGAACCGTCGCCGTAGGCCTGCGCCAGTCGCAGGTCCAGCTCCTCCTTGTCGGCGATGATGCGCAGGCCGATGGAGTTGTAGCCGGAGCGGTCCTTGAGCACGACCGGGAAGTCGTGCTCCGCGGCGAAGTCGCGGACCTGCTCGGCGGTGGCGGGCGCGGCGTGCGGGGCGACCTCGATGCCGGCCCGCACGGCCAGCTGCTTCATCAGCAGCTTGTCGCGGAAGGGCGTGATGTCGGCGCTCCAGGCGCCGTCCAGGCCGAGGCGTTCGCGCAGGGAGGCGGCGAGGACGACGTCCGCCTCGTGGTGGGCGACGACATGGGTGACGCCGTACTGCTCGGCGAGGGCGAGCGCCCGGGCCGGGACCGCCGCGTCGTCCAGGGTGTCGAAGACCTCCAGGTGGGAGAAGCCGTGGCCGGCGTCGCCGGGGACCTCCTCACCGGCCAGCTCGACCTTGTCGCGGGCGGCGAGGACGACGATGTCACCCGCGTACGGCGTGCCGGCGTCGAGCCCGGGGGCCAGGCCGTCCAGCCACTGGCGGTAGGGGAAGGCGGCGAAGGGGTTGCGGTGCAGGATCAGGACGCTCATGCGCTGATCACCGTCCGGTCGCTGACCGCGGCGACCCGGGCGACGCCCGGCCGGCCGCCGGGATCCTTCAGCAGGACCCGCACCACGTCGGCGATGATTTCGGCCCCGCGCGCGACGGCCGCGGTGGTGTCCGCGCCGGTCACCGCGACCAGGCCCAGCCGGTCCCAGTTGTCCCGCAGCGGGCGTACGGTCTCGCCCGGCTTGGCGCTGACACGTACCGCCAGCACGTCGTCCAGCGCCTGCGCCTCGGACACGCCGTCGACCGACTCGACGGTGTCGCCCGGCGAGCCGACCAGGGAGCGTACGGCGGCGCCGCCGTGCGGTTCAGGCCGGTCGGGGAGCCGCGGCGCCAGCCCGAAGGGGGCGGCGAGGGCGAGCGTGACGGTGTCGATGCCGTAGACGCTGTGCACCAGGTCGGGGATGGCGTCGCCGGCGATCCGGTTGTGGCTCTCGATGACGCGGGGGCCGCGGGCGCCGACGCGGATCTCGGTGTGGCAGACGCCGTCCCTGACGCCGAGCCGGTCGAGGAAGCCGGTGACGGCCGCGCGCACCCGCTCCTCGACCGCCGGGGGGAGCCGGGCGGGGACCGCGTGCCCGAGCTCGGCGAAGTGCGCGGGGTCGGTGAACTTCTCGGTGACGGCGATGACCACGTGGCGGCCGGCGGCGCTGAAGGACTCGACGCTGTATTCCGGGCCGTCCAGATACTCCTCCATCAGGAAGTCCCGCAGCAGCATCAGCGTCGAGACCCGGTCGGTCCTGGTGCCCGACAGCCGGCGCACCTCGGCCCAGACCCGGTCGGCGTCGGCGGGGCCGTCGAGGCGCTGCACGCCGATGCTCGCGGTGGCGTCGGTCGGCTTGACGATGAAGGGGTAGCCGTACCGCTCGCCGAAGTCGTCCAGGTCGGCCCGCGCGGCCAGCGTCCGGGCACCGACGGCGTCCGGGTCCAGGGCCGCCAGGTGCTCGCGCATCACCGCCTTGTCGCGGAAGCGGCGGGCCACCTCCCAGCCGGTGCCGCCCAGCCCTAACAGGTCGTTGACGCGGGCGGCGTTCTCCAGGCCGGGTTCGGTGATCGAGGTGGCGGCGGCGAAGCCGGGGGAGTCGTGCAGTCGCGACGCTATCGGCTCCACCAGGTCCCAGCGCGTGTAGTCCACGACCTCCAGGTGGTCGGCGAGCCGCTCCTGCTCGGCGGTGACCTTGGTCGGGTGCTGCAGCAGCAGGACGTGCAGGCCCAGTTGCTTGGCCTTGGCGACGGTCTCGTCGGTGGCGCCGACGAGCAGCAGTGAACGCTCAGGATTCATGGGTCCGTTCCGATCCGTTCCGGTGGGGATGCTGCGCGACGACCGCCTGCGGGGCGCGTACGTGCACCCCCTTGGGCACATCGCCGAGCACCAGGGACATCGCGCCGATCAGCGCGTCGTCACCGATGGTGATGGGTCCGAGCAGGGTCGCGCCAGCACCCACCGTCACTCCGTTGCCGAGCACCGGATGGCGGCGGCCGCCGGGACCGGGGTGCTCCCGCTCGTGCCACCAGCCGACCGAGCCCAGGGTGACCTGGTGGAACAGCGACACGTCGTCACCGATGACGGCGGTCTCGCCGACCACCACCCCGCTGCCGTGGTCGACGAAGAACCGCCGGCCGATCCGCGCGCCCGGGTGGATGTCGATGCCGCCGGTGAGCACCTTGGTGGCGGTGCACACCAGGCGCGCGGTCAGGCAGCGGCCGTGGCGGTGGAGGAAGCTGCCGGTGCGGTGGCCGACCAGGGCCAGCACGGTCGGATGCAGCAGCGCCTCGGTACGGGAGCGGACCGAGGGGTCGCGGGTCACGATGACGTCGAGCGTCTCGCCGATCCGCCGGCGCCAGGCGGGCAGGGTGCGCACCCCCGTCAGCCGGCCGGGCGCGCGGCGGCACCGGCGCCGAGCGGGGGCTGGGCGTCCACGGAGGCCTGGGCGGCCACCGGCGCCGGCGCGTCCGACCACCAGCTGAGGTAGCGCTCCCCGGTGTCGGGGAAGACCGTGACGACGGTGGCACCGTCCAGGTCGTGGCGGCGGGCCAGCTCGACACAGCCGTACGCGGCCGCGCCGGAGGACACGCCGACCAGCAGTCCGGTGGCGGCGGCGATGGCCCGGGTGGTGGCCGCCGCGTCCGCGTCCTCGACCACGATCACCTCGTCGATCACCGCGACGTCGGTGACCGGGCTGGTGAATCCGCCGTTCAGCCCGGGGATGCGGTGCGGTCCCGGGTCGCCGCCGGACAGCAGCGGCGAGCCCGCGGGCTCGACGGCCACGACCCGCAGGCGCGGGTTGCGCTCGCGCAGGAAGTGGGCGATGCCGGTCAGGGTGCCGCCGGTGCCGACCGTGCACACCAGGTGGTCGACCCGGCCGCCGGTGTCCCGCCAGATCTCCGGGCCGGTCGTCTCGTAGTGGGCCCGTACGTTGTCGGCGTTGACGTGCTGGCCGGCGTACCAGGAGCCGTCGGTCCCGGCGTGCAGCTTCTCCGCGCGCTCCACGCAGGCGGCGAAGCCGAGGGTGTGGTCGGTGAACTCGACCTCGGCGCCGAGCATGCGCAGCGTCAGCAGCCGTTCCCGCGAGGCGTTGTCTGGCAGCACGATCCGGCAGCCGTAGCCGCGGGCGGCGGCCAGCGCGGCCAGCGCGATACCGGTGTTGCCCGAGGTCGACTCGATGACCGTCCCGCCGGGCCGCAGGGCGCCGGACTCCTCGGCGGCGCGCAGCATGAACAGCGCGGCGCGGTCCTTGATGCTGGACAGCGGGTTGGCCGCCTCCAGCTTGGCCAGCACGTTCGCGCCCGCGGGCAGACCGGGCAGGCGCAGCCGCAGCATCGGCGTGTTGCCCACGAGTTCGTCGAGCGAGCTGACGACGTTGCCGGTGGATGGTTCGGTCACGGGGCCCTCCGGATCGCTTCCGCTCGACACGCGTCACCGGCGTCACCGCTGCCGCCGGGGCCACCGGTTTCCGTGCGCTCCGGTGGGCACGTGCTCGTCCAAAACCTGCCGCTCCTGCCGCGCCGTTGGCCACGCCGCCCATGGTTCGGGTTGCCGCAGTGCATGGATTGCGGGGGTGCCGCGCGGCGCGGGGCGGGGGGTGAATCCGTACGTTCGAGCACGAGGCCGAGGCCCCATCCGACTACGGGGGTACGTGTGACGAAGAGCCCGGACGCCGCCGCGACAGGCCTGCCCGAACTGCTGGCGACCCAGGCACTCGCCCGGCCCGGCGCGATCGCCGTGGTCCACGAGGGCGAGTCGCTGACCTTCCGCGAACTGGCCGACCGGGCGGACGACGTGGCGCGCTACCTGCACCACCTGGGCATCGGCGCGGACGCGGGCGTCGGCCTCTTCGTCGAACCCTCGCTGGACCTGATGACCGGCGCCTGGGGGGTGCTGCGCTCGGGCGGCGCCTATCTGCCGCTCTCGCCGGACTATCCGGAGGAGCGCATCCGGCACATCGCGCAGGACGCCCGGCTGTCGGTGGTACTCACCCAACTGCCGCTGCGGAAGAGGCTGGTGGACCTGCTCCCGGCGACGACCGCCGTCATCACCGTCGAGGACGTCGCGGACTTCGTGAAGGGACGCGCGGCGGAGGCGGAACCGGACGGGGCCGCCCTGCCGGCCGGCCCGGGCCCGGCGGACCTGGCCTACATCATCTACACCTCGGGCAGCACCGGCCGGCCCAAGGGCGTGACGATCGAGCACCGCGCCATCGCGCACCAGATGCGCTGGCTCGCCGCCACCTTCGGGCTCGGCGCGCGGACGACCGTGCTGCAGAAGACGCCGATCAGCTTCGACGCCGCCCAGTGGGAGATCCTGGCCCCCGCGTACGGCAGCAGGGTCGTGGTCGGGTCCGGCGGCATCCACCGCGACCCCACGCGCGTCGTCGAGGCCGTCACCCGGCACCACGTCACGACGCTGCAGTGCGTGCCGACGCTGCTGCAGGCTCTGGTCGACACCGACGAACTCCACCGCTGCACCTCGCTGACCCACCTCTTCAGCGGCGGCGAGGCGCTGTCCCGGGCGCTCGCACGGAAACTGACCCGGGCGCTGCCGGGGACGGCGCTGGTGAACCTCTACGGCCCGACCGAGTGCACGATCAACACGTCCGCCTACGTGGTCGATCCCGGCGCGCTCGGCGAGGGTCCTGGCGCGCTGCCGATCGGGGCGCCCCTGCCGGGCCTGCGCTACTACATCCTGGACGGCCGGGGCCGCCCGGTGGCGCCCGGCGGGACCGGCGAGCTGCACATCAGCGGGATCCAGCTGGCCCGCGGCTACCTGCACAGGCCGGAGCTGACCGCCGAGCACTTCCCGCCCAACACCGGTGTGGGCGCGGCGGCCTGCGAGCCGGGCCACGAGCGCCGCTACCGCACCGGCGACCTGGCGCACTGGAACCCCGACGGCACCGCCCAGTTCGCCGGCCGTGCCGACAACCAGGTCAAGCTGCGCGGCTTCCGGATCGAGCTGGACGAGATACGGCTGGCCATCGAGGCGCACGACTGGGTGCGCAACGCCGCCGTGCTGCTGCGCACCGACCCGCGCACCCGCACCCAGAATCTGGTCGCGTGCATCGAACTGAGCCCGCGCGAGGCCGCGTTGATGGACCAGGGCGAGCACGCCGACCACCATGTGTCGAAGTCCTCGAAGCTCCAGGTCAGGGCCCAGCTGTCGAATCCCGGCGTCAGGGACGCGGCCGATCTTGCGGGCCGCCCGGTGACCCGCCTGCCCGGCGCGACCGCGGGCCCCGAGCAGCGGCGCCGGGCCTTCGCCCGCAAGACCTACCGCTTCTACGAGGGCGACCGGCTGGACGTTGCGGACGTGCTGGCGGCCCTCGGACGGCGTACCGAGGCCGCCGGGCCGCGCCGCCCGCAGGAGCTGGGGCTGGACGAACTCGGCGCCATCCTGCGGAACTTCGGCCAGCATTTCAGCGGCGAGCGATTACTGCCGAAGTACGCCTACGCCTCCCCCGGCTCCCTCTACGCGACGCAGCTCTACGTGGAGCTGGCCGGTGTCGCGGGCCTGGCGCCGGGCAGTTACTACTACCACCCGGCGAACCACGAGCTGGTGCTGATCCACCCGGCGGGGGCGGACGGCGGGCCGCGGGCGCTGGTGCACTTCGTCGGCCGCAGATCCGCGATCGAGCCGGTGTACAAGAAGAACATCCGGGAGGTCCTGGAGATCGAGGCGGGACACATGGCAGGCCTCTTCGACGAGGTGCTGCCCGCGCACGGGCTCGCGCTCGCCGAGGCGGCCCATGACACCGGCCGGCTGCGGCAGCTCGGCTGCGCCGAGGACGACCACTACCTGGGCTCCTTCGAGCTGGTGCCCTGGACCCCGGCGCACGCCGAGCCGCCGGCGCACACCTCCCTCGACATCTACGTGCAGTTCCACCCGGGCAGCGAGGCCGGGCTGCCCAGCGGGCAGTACCGCTACCGGGACGGCGGCCTGCACCGGGTCAGTGACGAGCTGGTGCTCAAGCGCCATGTGATCGCCATCAACCAGGCCGTCTACCAGCGGTCCGCCTTCGGGATCACGCTGGTCAGCCCCGACGCGACGCGGGAGCGGGGACCGCTGAGCTATCTGGACCTGGGCCGCGGGCTGCAGCACCTGATGATGAACACCGGCCGGCTGGGGTTCATGTCGGCCGGCTACAGCTCGCGCACCGGTGACGACCTGCCGGCCGCCCGCCGGATGGCGGCGATCCTGCGGGCCGCCGGGCAGCGCACCGGGCACTCGTACTTCTTCGTCGGCGGCGCGGTCAGCGAGGAGCAGCTGCGCCACGAGGGCATGTACGAGGACCAGGTGCACATGAAGGGTCCGGCGGAGCTGATCAGGGAGGACCTGGTCTCCTCGCTGCCCGACTTCATGCTCCCCGGCCAGATCCTGGTGCTGCCGCGGCTGCCGCACACCCCCAACGGCAAGGTCGACACCAGGGCACTGGAGGCCTACGTCGACCGGACGGCGGCCCGGGCCCGCCCGGTGGTGGAGCCGCGCAACCGGGTCGAGGCGCGGCTGTGCGGGCTGTGGAAGGCCGCGATGCGGCGCGACTCGGTCTCCGTGCACGACGACTTCTTCCAGCTCGGCGGCAATTCGCTGATCGCGGTCGCGCTCGTCAAGCAGATCAACGAGGCCTTCGGCTGCAGCCTGCCGCCGCAGCTGATGTTCGAGGCGACCACGGTGGCCAAGCTCGCGGAGGCGGTGAGCGCGCGGGCCGCCGTCACGGCCTCGCGGCTCGCACCGCTGCGGGCCGAGGGCGGCGGGCCGCCGGTCTTCTGCTGGCCCGGGCTCGGCGGCTTCACCATGAACCTGCGGCTGCTCGCCGCCCGCGCGCCGGGCGAGCGGCCGGTATACGGCGTCCAGTCGTACGGCATCAACGCCGGCGAGACGCCCTTCCCCTCCCTTGAGGAGATGGCCGCCGCCGACGTCGAGACGCTGCGGCGCCGCCAGCCGGCCGGGCCCTACACGCTGTGGGGCTACTCCTTCGGCGCGCGGGTCGCCTTCGAGACCGCGTGCCGGCTGGAGCAGGCCGGCGAGCGGGTGGACCAGCTGTTCCTGCTGGCGCCGGGGTCACCGCGAGTGGGCGGGAACGCGCAGGCGCAGGCGGGGGGCGCCGGGGCGGAGGCCGACTTCGCCGACCCTATCTTCACCACCATCCTCTTCTCCGTCTTCGGCGCCACGGTCAGCGGCCCGGGCGTCGAGGAGTGCCTGCGCGAGGGCACCGACGCGGAGAGCTTCGCGCGGGTCATCGAACGCCGCTTCCCCCAGCTGGACCCCGCGCTGATCCGCCGGGTGGTGGATGTGGTGCGCTGCACGTACGGCTTCACCTACGACCGCCCCGACCCGGCCGCGCACCGGGTCTCGGCACCTGTCACGGTCTTCCGGGCCCGCGGCGACGAGCCCTCCTTCATCGAACGGACCCCGGGTCGCACGGCGGCCCCGCCCGTCGTCGTCCAGCTGGAGACCGACCACTACGGGGCGCTGCGCGACCCGGGCGTCGACGAGCTGGCCAAGGCGCTGCACCGCGCCACCCCCCGGCCGGCCGCCGCCGGCGGTCCGGCACCGTTACGGACAAGGACCCTGCCATGCCTCACGTGACCATCCAGCACTTCCCGAAGCCGCTCACCGCCGGCCAGCAGGCCCGGCTGGTGGAGCGGCTGACGGCCGCCGTCCAGGAGGCCTTCGAGGTCGACGAGAGCGCGGTGTCCATCGCCCTGACCCCGGTGCCACCCGAGGACTGGGACAGCGAGGTCTACCAGCCCGCCATCGCCGCTCACCGCGGCGAACTGGCCAAGGCTCCCGGGTACTGACCGGCGGCGGGTCCGCGGGGGCGGCGGCCCCGGCGAGGGCCGGGGTCCGTCGTTCCGCGTGACCTTGCCGGTCAGGCGAGGGCGCTGGCCGGCCACAGCGCGTCGATGGACTGCTCCGCCGCCGCGAGGCTCTTGTCGGCCAGCGGGATCAGGTCGGCCATGGCCGGGTTGACCTTGGCCAGCGTCAGTTCCGCGGTGATGAAGCGCGGGGTCAGCCCGGCCATCGCGACGCCGTGCGGGAGCCACTGCTCGGCGTGGTCCCACCCCTCGCGGGGGGTGCCGGGGGCGTAGCCGCCGCCCCGGGTGGCCAGGACGACGAAGTCGCGGCCGCCGAGCAGGCCCTCGTGGGTCTCCGGGTCGATGGACAGGCCCAGCGCGATCAGGTGGTCGACCCAGGCCTTGACGCTGCTGGGCGCGCCGAAGTTGTAGACGGGCAGCCCCAGCAGCACGGTGTCGGCGGCCTGCACCTCGGCGAAGACCTCCTGGCTCAGCGCCCAGGAGGCGGCCTGCTCGGAAGTGCGGTCCTCGACCGGTACGGCGCCGGAGTAGACGGTGCTCGGGACGATGTGCGGCAGCGGGTCCTTGCCCAGGTCACGGTAGGTGACGGTGCCGTCCGGATAGGCGGCCTTCCAGGCCGCGGCGGCGCGGGCGGTGAGCCGGCGGCTGACCGAGGTGGCGCCCTGGACGCTGGAGTCAATGTGCAGCAGGTGAGGCATCTCATTGGCCTTTCATAATTGGTTTGTGTAGGCCAAACGATTTATACCACGACACGATTCCCGCGGGACAGATAGACTGCTCAGATGGCCTCACTGCCCGTGTTGAACCAGCCGCCGAGGCGGTCGGGCGCGCTGCTCGACAACCTGGCCAGGCGGATGCGCCTGCACGCCGAGTCGGTGCTGGAGCCGCTGGGGCTGCGCCCGCGGCATCTGGTGGCGCTGACCGTGCTGCGGGACCGGGACGGGAGTACGCAGCAGGCCCTCGCCTCGACGCTGATGATGGACCGGGCGACGGTGGTGGGACTGCTCAACGACCTTGAGGCCGACGACCTGATCGAGCGGCAGCGCTCGCCCCAGGACCGCAGGCGGCACATCGTGCAGCTGACCGACCGCGGCGCCAAGCGGCTCGCGAGGGCGGAGTTCGCGCTCGCGGGAGTCGAGGACGAGGTGCTCAGCGCACTGGACGCCGGGCAGCGGGCGGCGCTCTACGAACTGCTGCTGCTCGCCTCCTCCGGTACCGCACCGTGCGACCCGGGCGACCTGCGCAGAGTGCCGCCCGGGGAGTGCTGACCGGCGGGATTCCGGGGCCGCGGCGGCCCTGATGCCCTGGCCCGCGTCCGGGGACCCCGGGGCCCGTTCAGCGGGGTGATCTCGGGGCAGACCTCGCCGACGCCGGTGCGACACAATCGGCGCGTGAGGTTCGGCATCCTGGGTGCGACGCAGGCGCTGGGCCCGGACGGCGCCGAGGTGGCGCTGGGCGGGCCGCGACGGCGTGCCCTGCTCGCCCTGCTGCTGCTGGACGCCGGCCGGCCGGTCAGCGGTGAGCGGCTGATCGACGGGCTGTACGGGGAGGGGCCGCCGGCCGGTGCGGGTAACGCCGTGCAGTCGCAGGTCTCACGGCTGCGCCAGGTGCTGCCGGTGCCGATCGAGGGACTTCCGGCGGGCTACCGGCTCGCCGTCGACCCGGGCCAGGTCGACGCCCACCGCTTCCAGCAGCTCGCCGTGCAGGGCCGCGAGGCACTGACCTCCGGTCAACCGGGCGTCGCCGCCCGGCTGTTGCGCGATGCTCTCGCGCTGTGGCGCGGGCCTGCGCTGGCCGATGTCGGCGACGCCCCCTTCGCCGCCGCCCAGACCGTCCGGCTGGCCGAGCTGCGGACCGGCGCGGTGGAGGACCGGATCGAGGCCGACCTCGCGCTGGGGCGGCACCGGTCCCTCGTCGCCGAACTCGGCGAGCTGGTCGCGGCTCACCCGCTGCGGGAGCGGCTGCGCGGCCAGCTGATGCGGGCGCTGTCCGGCAGCGGACGGCAGAGCGAGGCCCTGGCCGCGTACGAGGACGCCCGCCGCGAACTGGCCGACTCCCTGGGCGCGGACCCGGGACCGGAGCTGGCCGCCGTCCACCTGGCCGTCCTGCGCGGCGAGCCGCTGGCGGCGCCACGGGATGTTTCACGTGAAACCGGACCCGTAGGGGATGTTCCACGTGAAACATCGCCGGACGTCGGCCGTTGGGCCGGTTCGCAGGGCGATTCGCCGTCGAGCGCGGACCCCGTACTGCCCGGACCCTCCGTGCGGCACGACCTGCCCGCCCAGCTCACCAGCTTCGTCGGCCGGGCGGACGAACTGGACCTGATCGCCGACCGGTTGGCCCGGCAGCGGCTGGTGACCCTGATCGGCCCCGGTGGCGCGGGCAAGACCCGCCTCGCCGTGGAGGCGGCCGGCCGCCACCCGCAGGACGCCTGCTTCGTGGAACTGGCCGGGGTGACCGATGGGGCCGAGATCCCGCAGGCGGTGCTCGGCGCGCTCGGGCTGCGCGACGGCGGCCTGCTGCCGGCGGTCGGCCACGGCTCGGCCGGCGGCACCACGGCGGGTCCCGACCCGGTCGCCCGGATCACCGCGGCACTCACCGAGCGCTCCCTGCTGCTGGTGCTGGACAACTGCGAGCATGTGGTGGCCGACGCGGCGCTGTTCGCCGAACGGCTGCTCACCGGGTCACCGCGGTTGCGGATCCTGGCCACCAGCAGGGAGGCGCTCGGCATCACCGGTGAGGCGCTGTGCCCGGTGGCGACGCTGGGCCTGCCGCGCCCCGGCACCGACCCCGAGCAGGTGCTAGCCTCCCCCGCCGTGCGGCTGTTCACCGAACGCGCGGCCGCCGTCAGCCCGGGCTTCGACCCGGCGGCCGACACCGCGACCGCCGACACCGTGCTGCGGCTGTGCACCGTTCTCGACGGGCTGCCGCTGGCCATCGAACTGGCCGCCGCCCGGCTGCGTTCGCTGTCCGTCACCGAGATCGCCGCCCGGCTCGGCGCACTGCCCGACGACGGCGTCCCGTACAGCCTCGGCGTGCGCCCCGACGCGCTCTTCCGGCTGCTGTCCCGGGGCAGCAGGACCGCCCAGCCGCGGCAGCGGACGCTGCGCGGCGTGGTCGACTGGAGCTGGGACCTGCTGCCGGACGACGAGCGGGCCGTGCTGCGCCGGGCCGCGGTCTTCGCCGGCGGCTGGACGCAGGCCGCCGCCGAGGCCGTATGCGCCGACGGCGACACCATCGCCACGGACGAGGTCCTGGACCTGATGGCCGCCTTGGTGGAGAAGTCCCTGGTGGTCGCCCAGCACACCGAGGGCGCCGGCCGGTTCCGCTACCGGATGCTCGAATCCATCCGGGCCTACGGCGCCGAGCGGCTGGCCGAGGCGGGCGAGACCGCGGCCGTCCACCGCGCGCACGCCGAGTATTTCCTCGACTTCGCGCTGCGGGCCGACCCGCATCTGCGCGGCACCGGGCAGTTGGCGTGGCTGCGGCTGCTCGCGGACGAGCGGGACAACCTGCAGGCCGCCCTGCACCGCTCGCTGGCGGCCGGCGACCTCCCCATGGCCATGCGGCTGATCGCCGCGCTGTCCTCCTACTGGCTGCTGCGCGGAGTCCGCTACGAGGGCGCCGGCCCGGCCCGGCAGGTGCTCGCGGCGCTCGGGCCCACGCCCCCGGAAGGGCTGGAGGAGGAGTACGCGCTGTGCGTGCTCGCGGTCGTCAGCGCGCTGTCCGACCCGTCCGACTACGCCGCGCATGTGGCCGCGGCGGCCGGGATCGTCGAGGGCATGAACCGGATCGCCCGGAACTTCCCGGTGCTCACCTTGCTGTGGGCGCCCTTCGCCGGCGTGCCGCAGGGCGAGGAGATGAACACCCTGGAAGGCATCGACGCGCTGCTCGCCGGGCGGAAGGACCCCTGGTACGACGCGCTGGCGCACCTCGGCTACGGCTTCCAGGCCTGGATGGTGGGCGGCGAGGCCGGTATCGCGCGGCACGAGTGCGAGCGGTCGCTGGCCGGCTTCCGTCGGCAGGGGGACCGCTGGGGCATGATCACCTGCCTGAACGTGCTGGCTGACCTCGCCGACCACCGCGGCGAATTCCAGGAGGCCGTCGGCCTCCTCGGCGAGGCGCTGGTGCTGGCCGAGGAGCTGGACTCGGCGCTGGACATGGCGGAACTGCTCACCAACCGCGCCGCCTACAGCCTGCGGGCCGGTGACTTCGCCGCCACCACCGCCTACTGCGAGCGGGCGGTCAGCCTGTCCCGGCGGGCCGGTGCGCCCGAGACGCTGGCGATGGCGCACCGCTGCCTCGCCGACACCGCCCGGCTGCGCGGCGACCTGCCCGCGGCCAGGGCGCTGGCCGAGCAGGCGCTCGCCGAATGCCCCACCGGCTGGTTCTCCAGCAACAGCACCCGCTCGGTGGTGATGACCTCGCTCGGCCTGGTCGCCGTCGCCGAGGGCGACGCGGAAGCCGCCCGGGACTGCTTCCGATCAGCCGTCACCTTCGACCGCGACGTGCTGCAGCTGTCGCTGAGCGCTGCCGACATCGCCGGCGCCGCCGCCGCGCTCGCGCTGCTCGACTGCGCATCGCGGCAGGCCGCCGCACTGCTCGGCGCCGCCGAGGCGCTGCGCGGCCGCCGCCCCACCGGCCCGGACACCGACGCGACCACGGCCGCCGCCCGGGCCGCGCTGGGCGAGGACGACTACGAGACCGCCGTCGCAGCGGCCGCCGCCCTGGGCCGCCCCGCGGCCCTGGACCTCCTCACCGCGTACGTCACCAGCGGCTGACCCGGCCGGTGCGCCCGCGGTCAGCGCGCGGTGCGCGGGCGGTCAGCGGCGCCGCGCACGCTGCCGGACATGACGACGACAACCGAGCACGACACGACCGGCGGGGCGGCCGCCGAGCGGGACGGGCGGCGCTGGGCCGTCCTGGCCATCTGCGCGGTCGCCTCCGCGCTGCTGGGCATCGACACCAGCGTTCTGAACTACGCGGTGCCCTCGCTGTCCGCACAGCTGGCCCCGTCCGCCACCCAGCTGCTGTGGATCGTGGACGTCTACGGCTTCGTGCTGGGCGGCCTGCTGATCGTGGCGGGCAACGTCGGCGACCGTGTCGGGCGCAAGAAGCTGCTGCTGCTCGGAGTCGCGGGCTTCGGCGCCGCCTCAGCGATCAGCGCCTACGCGAACAGCCCCGCCACCCTGATCGCCGCCCGCGCGCTGCTCGGGCTGGCCGGCGCCACGATCATGCCGTCCACGCTGTCCCTGGTGCGGGCCTCCTTCACCGACCCCAGGGAGCGCACCACCGCCGTCGGCATCAGCGGCGGGGCCGCGGCCGCCAGCTTCGCGCTCGGCCCGGTGGTCGGCGGGCTGCTGCTCGACCACTTCTGGTGGGGCTCGGTCTTCCTGGTCAACGTGCCGGTGATGGCCCTGGTCCTGGTGGCCGGAGCGCTGATCCTGCCGGAGACCCGCAACCCGCGGCCGGGCCGGCTGGACTGGGTCAGCGTGCCGCTGTCGGTGCTCGGGATGTTCGGCGTGATCTATGCCGTCAAGACGGCGGCGCGGGACGGCGCCGCGGAGCCCTCGGTGTGGATCGCGGCCGGTCTCGGCGCCGCGCTGCTTGCGGTCTTCCTGCACCGCCAGACCGTCTTGTCCGAGCCGCTGATCGACCTGCGGCTCTTCCGCAAGGCCGCCTTCTCGGGTGCGATCAGCGCCAACGTCGTGACGATGTTCGCCGCGTCGGTGCTGTCGCTGGGCTTCTCGCTCTACTTCCAGGTGGTCCGCGGCTGGTCGCCGCTGACCGCGGGCCTCGCGGTGCTGCCGGGGCCGCTGGCCGCCGCCCTCACCGCACCCGCGGCCGGCGCGCTCATCCCGCGTATCGGCCGGGCACGTACGGTCGCGGCCGGGCTGTTCCTGATGGGGATCAGCACGGCGGGCCTCGGCATGTCGACCCCGCACACCGCCTACTGGCAGCTGCTGCCGGTCGTCGTCGTCAACGGAGCGGGCCTGATGCTCACCTTCGCCGTGACCGCCGACACGATCCTGGCCAGCGCGCCCAGCACCAGGACGGGCGCCGCCGCGGCCATCTCGGAGACCGCGATGGAACTGGGCGGCGCGCTCGGCATCGCGATCCTGGGCTCGCTGCTCAGCGCCTCCTACCGCAGCGATCTCAGGCTGCCGGCCGGCCTGACGCCGCGGCAGGCCGGCGCGGCACACGAGTCGGTGAGCGGCGGGGTGGAGACCGCCCGGCACCTGCCGCGCGCCCTGGGGGGACAGGTCGCCGACGCGGCGCGGCAGGCCTTCACCGACAGCCTGCACACGACCACCCTGATCGGCGGGGCGCTCATGCTGCTCGGCGCCGTGGCCGCGCTGATCACCCTCAGGGACGTGCCCGCGGTATTGAACGACCCCGACCCCGAGCCGCTGCCCGCGCCGGTGACGGCGGCGGGCTGACGGTCGGGGCCGGGGCTCGGCCCCGCGGCCCTGTCAGGGCCGCGGGGTCAGGCGCCGTCGCGGTACGGGTTGTCGTCCTCGGACGGGGCGGCCTCCGGCTCGGCGTCGCCGCCCGGAGAACTGTCGACACTGCCCAGGTGGGCGCCGGAACCGTTCGCCGAGGCGGGGGAGCCGTCCAGCGGGTCCACCACGGTCAGGGTGCTGGTGCCGTTGACCCGGTCGGTGGCCTCGTCCGCCTCGGTCGCCTCGGCGGGTTCCACCAGCCAGTCCGGGTTGGCCTGCTTGCTCCACCAGCTGTAGGCCGCGAAGGCGGCGCCGCTGACGAGGCTCACCACCAGCACGCTGCGCAGGGCGCGGCCGGTCTGCCGGCGGCGGGCCCGCCTGCGGACCAGTCGGTCGATCTCCGCGGCGCTCACCTGGTTGCGCAGCGCGTGCAGGGCGGCGGCGCCGCGCACCATCGCCTCGTTGGTCACCGGCACCGCGACGGCCCGGGTCGCCGCGACCGCGGAACCCACCTTCGGCGCGGTGTAGTCGGCCGCGGTCTTCGCGGTCTCCACGGTCCGGCGGGCCGCGGTCTCCACGGCGACCGCGGTCTTCGGCGGCACGGCTGCCCACGCCTGTTCACGGGCCTGCCGCACCTGGGCGGCGAGCTTGGCGTCGTAGGTCTGCTTGGCGAGAGCGCCGGCCTGCTGCGCGTACGTACCGGCCTGTTGTGCGTATCGTGCTGCTTCGTCCTTGGCCGTGCTCGCGTACGGCGCAGCCACCTCCGCGGCGTGCCGCACGCTGTCCTTCGTGATGTCGGCCGCGTTGCGCACGCTGTCCATGCGGGTCACAGGAACCTCCTCTTCGGTGGCGTACCGTTTTCGCCTTTCCACCCGGTTTGAAATCATGCCCGGCTGGCGGAAGTACGGCATGTGCGGGCGGGCATCCGGGTCAGTCGGCCCGGTTGCCGCGGAGTCCGGACGGACGGAGAACGGGGGAAGCCCGCACGCCGGCCCGGGCCGTGCAAGGATTTGTCCCTGTCAGCGAAGACTATGGAAGGTAGACCGTGGCCGAGCAGCTCTACGCCACCCTGAAGACCACCCACGGCGACATCGTGGTCCGGCTGCTGCCGAACCACGCCCCCAAGACGGTGGCCAACTTCGTCGGGCTCGCCGAGGGCACCCGCGAGTGGACCGACCCGCGGACCGGCAAGGCGTCGCACGACAAGCTCTACGACGGTACGGTCTTCCACCGGGTCATCTCCGGCTTCATGATCCAGGGCGGCGACCCGCTGGGGAACGGCACCGGCGGCCCCGGCTACGAGTTCGCCGACGAGTTCCACCCGGACCTGGCCTTCGACAAGCCCTACCTGCTGGCGATGGCCAACGCGGGCCCCGGTACCAACGGCTCGCAGTTCTTCATCACGGTCGCCCCCACCACCTGGCTGACCCGCAAGCACACGATCTTCGGCGAGGTCGCCGACGACGCCAGCCGCAAGGTGGTGGACGGCATCATCAACAGCCCCGCCAACCCGCGCACCGACCGCCCGCTGGAAGACGTGGTCATCCAGTCGGTCGTCGTGGAGAAGCGCGACTGACGTAGTCTTCGGGAACACCGCGCCCCGCCCGCACGTCCAAGTGGGCGGGGCGTTCCGCGCGTCAGGGCGCGCTGCGACAGGAGAGTGCGTTGATGGACCAGGCGGTCTGCTGCTACCGGCACCCGGACCGGGAGACCGGCATACGCTGCACCCGGTGCGACAAACCGATCTGCCCGGACTGCATGGTCAGTGCCTCGGTGGGCTTCCAGTGCCAGGACTGCGTGCGGCAGGGCTCGGGGCACACGCCCCGGCAGCGGACGGTGGCCGGCGGGGTGGTGGCGCGCGACCCGTTCCTGATCACCAAGATCCTCATCGCGCTGAACGTCGCCCTGTTCGTGATCGAGCTGGCCGTCGGCGACCGGGTGGTGCGGGACCTGGGCCTGTACGCGGTCTGCAGCCCTCCGCGGTTCGGCCCCCAGCAGTGCATCGGGGTCGCCGACGGCGAGTGGTATCGGGTGATCACCTCGGCCTTCCTGCACGACCGGGACAACTTCGCCCACATCGGCTTCAACATGCTCTCGCTGTGGTGGATCGGCGGCCCGCTGGAGCGGCTGCTCGGCCGCAGCCGCTACGTGGCGATCTATCTGGTCTCCGCGCTGGCCGGCAGCGCGGCTGTGCTGCTGATCACACCGGACTCGCTGACCCTCGGCGCCTCCGGCGCGATCTTCGGGCTGTTCGGCGCGACGGCGGTCTTCGTCCGGCGGCTGCGCTACGACATGCGGCCGATCCTGATCCTGCTGGCGCTGAACATCGCCTTCAGCTTCCTGTGGCCGAACGTCAGCTGGCAGGCGCACCTGGGCGGGCTGGTGGCGGGTACCGCGATAGCGGTGGCGATGGCCTACGCGCCACGGGCCCGGCGCAACGCCATCCAATGGGGGACGGCCGGCGGCGTCCTGCTGCTGACGGTGGTGCTCACGGTGGTCGCTGTGGCGCAGGTCACGTCCTGAGGCCGTGACCGCTGGCGTTGATCACACGTTATCCACAGCGGGTAGGTGATCCTGTGCGAGTTGTGCACAGCCGGGGTGAAAGGCTGTGCCGTCGCCGACGCATCCGGGTTGTCCGGGTATTCCCGGCAAGATCAGCACAGTTCGGCGTCCGGACAGCAAACGACCGGTGGCCGTCAGCCCTGGCCAC
Organism: Streptomyces sp. NBC_01198; assembly: GCF_036010485.1. Classification (NCBI taxonomy): domain Bacteria; kingdom Bacillati; phylum Actinomycetota; class Actinomycetes; order Kitasatosporales; family Streptomycetaceae; genus Streptomyces; species Streptomyces sp. NBC_01198. Next base: position 3,988,566 of record NZ_CP108568.1, on the reverse strand, counting down.
CGGTCGTACCGGCGTCAACCTCGTAGAGGTTATCCACAGATCTTCCGACCTTTTCCCCACTGTGGATAACCGTGTGGACAACTACTTCCACTGGGTCGAGACGACGAACCCGCCGGCGATGAAGCCGAAGCCCACCACGATGTTCCAGTTGCCGAACGCGTCCACCGGCAGGCTGCCCTGGGTGACGTAGAACAGCACGATCCAGGCGAGACCGACGATGAAGAACGCCAGCATCAGCGGAGCCACCCAGCTGCGGCCGCCGAGCTTTATGGCGGTGGCGGTCTTCGCCGGGGGCGGGGTGAAGTCGGCCTTCTTGCGGATCCGTGACTTCGGCACGAGGGGATCTCCTGTCGATGCGCTGCGTAACCGCGCGGATGTGCGGGGCGGTTCTGGCGGATAAGGGGGTGGCAGTCCGTGCCGGCGAGGGGCACTGCCGCCGCCGGGCGTCCGTTAGCGTAGTGCTTCCTCTGGTTGTAAGGAGACAGCGTACGGTGGCGACGGATTCCGGTGGAAGCGCACCCACCCCCTCCCCGCGTGCTGTCTCCCGCACGGTAGCGCTGCGAGTGCTCAGTGCGGGAGTCTTCGCACTGGCCGGCCTGATCTTCTGGATGAGTTTCGACACCGCCAAGGGCGTGGACATCCGCAGTGACGACCCGCTGCCGAAGCTGTCCGACACCATTCGTACCAAGAACACCCGCAATGGCCGGCTGGAGGGCCAGCTGACCGGTGTGCGCAGCGACGTCGACCGGCTGACCCGGCAGGGCAGCGGCCTCAGCGCGGCCGAGCAGGCCAGGATCGACGCCCTGGGCAGGGCCGCGGGCGCCGACCCGCTGGCCGGACCCTCCATCGAGGTCACCCTCGACGACGCACCGCCGAACGCCACCGCCCTGATCCCCGGCGTCCCCGACCCGCAGCCCAACGACCTGGTCATCCATCAGCAGGACCTGCAGGCGGTGGTCAACGCCCTGTGGCAGGGCGGCGCCCAGGGCATACGGGTGATGGACCAGCGCCTGATATCCACCAGCGCCGTCCGCTGCGTCGGCAACACCCTGATCCTCCAGGGCCGCGTCTACTCGCCGCCCTACCGGATCACCGCCGTGGGTGACCAGGGGAGACTGCGCCAGGCACTCGACGACAGCCCGCCCATCCAGAACTATCTGCAGTACGTGGCCGCCTATGGCCTCGGCTGGAAGGTCGGCTCCGCGAAGAAGACCACTCTTCCCGGCTACTCCGGCTCGACCTCTCTTCACTATGCGCAGCCTGTGAGCCCGCCCTGAGAACTCCCAGGTCGGCGGGCGCGGACCGGCCGGACGCCCAGGTGAAGCCATGACGAAGCTTTGTCCGGCTACCAACCCACTCCGTGCGATCTCCCCTTACTCTGTTCCGGGGAGCCGGAAGGAAGGGACCGCATGTACGGCTGGATCTGGCGGCATCTGCCAGGGAACGCATGGGTGAGGGCGCTGATCTCCCTCGCACTGGCCCTGGTCGTCGTCTACGTCCTCTTCCAGTACGTCTTCCCCTGGGCGGAGCCGCTGCTGCCGTTCAATGACGTGACCGTCGACAATGGGATGGCTGCCGTCCGATGAGCGCACGCATTCTCGTGGTCGACAACTACGACAGCTTCGTCTTCAACCTGGTGCAGTACCTCTACCAGCTGGGCGCCGAGTGCGAGGTGCTGCGCAACGACGAGGTGCTGCCCGCGCACGCGCAGGACGGCTTCGACGGGGTGCTGCTGTCCCCCGGCCCCGGTGTCCCCGAAGAGGCGGGGGTGTGTGTCGACATGGTGCGGCACTGCGCGGAAACCGCGGTGCCCGTCTTCGGCGTCTGTCTGGGAGTGCAGTCGATCGCGGTGGCCTACGGCGGAGTCGTCGACCGGGCGCCCGAGCTGCTGCACGGGAAGACCTCGCTGGTGACACACGAAGGGGTCGGCGTCTTCGCCGGACTGCCGACACCGTTCACCGCCACGCGTTACCACTCGCTCGCCGTGGAGGGCAGCACCCTTCCGGACGAACTCCAGGTCACCGCGTGGACGGAGAACGGCATCATCATGGGGCTCCGGCACCGGGAAGCGGCCGTCGAGGGCGTGCAGTTCCATCCCGAGTCGGTGCTCACCGAATGGGGGCACAAGATGCTGGCGAACTGGCTCGCCGACTGCGGTGACGACAGCGCCCGGGGTCGCTCGCACGGACTCGCGCCGGTCGTCGGGAGGGCGGGGGCGTGACCACGCTCCGCCCGGAGCGTGCCGCGGACGGCCCGATGTCGTACGAGGACACCGGGCAGTTCAAGGCGGTCGTGGAGCAGCTCGACGACCCGCTGAACGACCCGCTGCCCGGCCGCCCGCCGGCGGTGCCCGAGCCGGAGTATCCCGAGCGGCCGTTCGCCGAGCCTGCCCCGGTCTTCCCCGACCCCGATGTGCCGCCGGTCGCCGAGCCGGACCCGGCCTTCCCGGACCCCGATGTGCCGCCGGTCGCCGAGATGGAGCAGACCGCGCGGATGCCGGTGGTCGCCGAGCCGGACGCGCCCGCGCGGAGCGGCGGACCCGAGCCCGTGACGCCGTCGGCGCCGCCGGTGCCGCCCGCGCCGCCGCCGGCACCCTCGGACGGCGGCCGGGCCGCCAGGCGCAAGGCCGCGCGGGCCGGCGGGGGCGGGCACCGGGCCGGTGGACGCGGCCAGAGCGGGCCCGCGCACGGCTCAGGCGCCGCCCAGGAGGCTTCAGGGGCGCCGCTGAGCCGGGTGGAGGCCCGGCGGGCGGCCAAGGCCGCCAAGGACAGCCCTGCGGTCGTCGTGAGCCGTATCGTCGGTGAGCTGTTCATCACCACCGGCGTGCTGATGCTGCTGTTCGTCACCTACCAGCTGTGGTGGACCAACGTCCGCGCCCACCAGCAGGCCAACGGCGCCGCGAACAACCTCCAGCACCAGTGGGACAGCGACTCGGCCGACCCGAACCGGGTGCCGGGCACCTTCTCGCCGGGCCAGGGCTTCGCGATCATGTACATCCCCACGCTGGACGTCAAGGCGCCCATCGCTCAGGGCGTCTCGAAGCACAATGTGCTCGACAAGGGCATGATCGGCCACTACGACGGCGCCCTGAACACGGCGATGCCCTGGGACAAGTCCGGCAACTTCGCGGTCGCCGCCCACCGCAACACCCACGGCGAGCCCTTCCGCTACATCAACCACCTGGTGCCCGGCGACAAGGTGGTGGTCGAGACGGCGAGCGACTACTACACCTACCAGATCACCAGCTCGCTGCCCTCCACGTCGCCGGCCAACACCGAGGTGATCAAGCCCGTCCCGGTCGGCTCGGGCTTCACCGGCCCCGGCCGCTATCTGACCCTCACCACCTGCACCCCCGAGTTCACCAGCGAGAACCGGCTGATCGTCTGGGGCAAGCTCATCGAGGAGCGGCCGCGCAGCAAGGGCAAGCCGGACGCGCTCGTCGGCCACTGACGCCCCGCCCCCCCTTCCCGGCACCTCGGGTGCCGCCCCGACATGCCACCGGACGGAGAGCCGAACAGCGTGACGACCAGCAGTCCCAGCGGGCGGCGCAGGGCCGCCTCCGCCATCAGCGTCATAGGTGAGCTGCTCATCACCGCGGGGCTGGTCCTGGCCCTCTTCGTCGTCTACTCGCTGTGGTGGACCAACGTGCTGGCCGACCGGCACGAGGCCAAGGCCGGCGACAAGGTGCGCCAGCAGTGGGCGGCAGGCTCGCCGGGGAGCCCGCCGCGCGGCCTGGACACCAAGGACGGCATCGGCTTCCTGCACGTCCCGGCGATGGGCAGGAACTACCAGGTGCTGGTCAAGAAGGGCACCACGACCGACGTGCTCAACGAGGGCGTCGCCGGCTACTACACCGACCCCACCCCCGCGGCCATGCCCTGGGACTCGGTCGGGAACTTCACCCTCGCCGCCCACCGGGACGGCCACGGCGCCAAGTTCCACAACATAGACAAGATCCACGCCGGCGACCCGGTGGTCTTCGAGTCCAAGGACACCTGGTACGTCTACAAGGTCTACAAGGTCCTCGACCAGACCTCGAAGTACAACGTCGCCGTCACCGACCAGGTCCCCAAGGAGTCCGGCCGCAACAAGCCGGGCCGCTACATCACCCTGACGACCTGCACCCCGGTCTACACCTCGCGCTACCGCTACATCGTGTGGGGCGAGCTGGTCCGCACCCAGAAGGTCGACCCGCAAAGGACGCCGCCGCCCGAACTGCGCTAGTCCGGACGGCGGTGCTCACTGCTGCTGGTGACGGTGCGGGTCGCTGGCGGCCCCGGCTACTGGCCGTTCCCCCCGCCCGGGCCACCAGCGGTCTGCAGCTGGATCTGCTGGCCCTGCGTCAACGGCGTCCCCTTGCCGGGGTTGCTGCCGATGACCCACGCGTTGTCGTCCTCCGGGCCGCCGTTGACGACCACGACGCTCAGGCCCAGATTCATCGAGTTCAGCTGGTTGCGCACCTCGCCGAGCCGGTGGAAGTGCACGTCCGGCATCGCCTGCCCCGGCGGCGGGTTCTGCGTCTGCGGCGGACCGGTGGACATGACCACGTTGATCGAGGTGTCCTTGGCCACCTTCGTCCCCTTGGCCGGCGTCTGGCTCATCACTGTGCCCGGCGGATCGTTGCCGTCCAGGGACGGCTGGTCGGTGAAATGGATGTTGGTGAAGCCGTCGCCGGTGAGCTCGTTCTGAGCGGCCTGCTTGGCGTAGCCGTGGAGGTCGGGGACCTCGATCTGCTCCGGCTCGACCGTGATCTTGAGGGTGATCACCGTCCCCTTGGGCTGCTTGCTGCCCGCCGCCGGGTCCTGGCCGACGACGATGCCCGGGTCCTTGGTGGTGGAGACCTGGTTCTGCGTCTTGACGTCGAAGCCGGCCTTCTGCAGTTCCGCCGTCGCGTTGTCGACCTGGTCGTTCTTCACGTCGGGTACCGCGACGGGCGCGTCACCCTTCGACAGGTAGACGGTGACCGTCTTGTCGGACGGGATCGCGGACTTGGCGGCCGGGGTCTGCTTGCAGATCAGGTCCTTGTCCACGCCCGCGCAGAACTCCGGCGTGCCCTTGACCAGGTTCAGGTCGATGTTCTGCGCCGTCGTCCTGGCCTCGTCGAACGACTTGCTGACGAAGTTCGGCACCGTGGTGTCGTTCCCGGCGCCGTGGCCGCCGAAGGCCTCCTTGCCCAGGAAGATCGCACCGATCAGCACCAGCACGCCCGCGACGACCAGCAGCACGGTGGACGTACTGCTGGCCTTCTTCTTCTGCCTGCGGCGGTCGGGGCGGTCGTCGTAGCCGTAGCCTCCGTCGTCGTCGCGGGACGGCGGCAGCATCGAGGTGTGCGGGTCGGTCTGCGGCGGCAGGGCTGTGGTCGCGCCGCCGTCGGCGTACCCGTGCGGGTAGCCGTATCCCACCGAGCCCATGGCGGCGGCCGCGGCGACCGGCTGGCCGTCGAGCGCCGCCTCGATGTCAGCGCGCATCTCGTCGGCCGACTGGTAGCGGTAGTCCGGGTCCTTGGTCAGCGCCTTGAGGACGATCGCGTCCATCGCCGGGGTGACCTCGGGGTCGAAGACCGACGGCGGCTGCGGGTCCTCGCGTACGTGCTGGTACGCCACCGCCACCGGCGAGTCGCCGACGAAGGGCGGGCGTACGGTCAGCAGCTCGTAGAGCAGGCAGCCGGTGCTGTACAGGTCGGAGCGGGCGTCGACCTGCTCGCCCTTGGCCTGCTCGGGCGACAGGTACTGCGCCGTGCCGATGACGGCCGCGGTCTGCGTCATGGTCATACCGGAGTCGCCCATCGCACGGGCGATACCGAAGTCCATGACCTTGACCTGGCCCGTACGGGTCAGCATCACGTTGGCCGGCTTGATGTCGCGGTGGACGATGCCGGCCCGGTGGCTGTACTCCAGTGCCTGGAGGATGCCGACGGTCATCTCCATGGCGCGCTCGGGCAGCAGCTTGCGTCCGGAGTGCAGCAGCTCACGCAGGGTGGAGCCGTCGACGTACTCCATCACGATGTACGGAATCGAGATGCCGTCGACGTAGTCCTCGCCGGTGTCGTAGACAGCGACGATCGAGGGGTGGTTGAGCGAGGCGGCCGACTGGGCCTCCCGGCGGAAGCGGGCTTGGAAGGACGGATCGCGGGCAAGATCCACCCGCAGCGTCTTCACAGCGACGGTACGGCCGAGGCGGGTGTCATGTGCGAGGTACACCTCGGCCATGCCTCCGCGGCCGAGCACCGAGCCCAGCTCGTACCGGCCGCCGAGGCGACGCGGCTCTTCCATAGCTCTGCCCTCTCCTCAAACCCGTATCGTGACGTTCACGACCTGAATTCCGTTAACCCATGCCCTGCGCCTGCACGGTGATACGGTACCGGGCGTTCCCGGCCCATCCGCGCGCCGGACGTTCGCCGATACCCGACCGGTATGTGGGCGGGTGCTTCGGCGCGGGTGACGTTCGTCTCGTCCGGCATGCACGGCGCGTCCTCGTGCCGGTCACTTGTTGAGGACCGCTTCCATCACGCTCTTGGCGATCGGAGCCGCGAGACCGCCGCCGCTGATGTCGTCCCGGTTGGCCGAGCCGTCCTCGACGACCACGGCCACCGCGACGGGGGAGCCCTGGTCGGTCATCGCGTAGGAGACGAACCACGCGTAAGGGGCCTTGTCGTTGTTGACGCCGTGCTGCGCCGTACCGGTCTTGCCGCCCACCTTGACCCCGGGGATCTTGGCCTTCTTGCCGGTACCGTCGTTGACGACCGTCTCCATCATCGACTGCAGCTTCTGCGCGTTCTCCGGCGACAGCGGCTTGCTCATCTCCTTCGGATCGGTCTGCGAGATGGTGCTCAGGTTGGGCGCGACCAGCTTGTCGACCTCGTAGGGCTGCATCAGCACGCCGTTGTTGGCGATCGCCGAGGCGACCATGGCCATCTGCAGCGGGGTGGCCGCGGTGTCGAACTGGCCGATCGAGGACTGGGCGACCTGGTCCGGGCTCATCTTGGTGTCGAAGTTGCTCGCGTCGGCGCGGACCGGGATGAGCTGCTCCTTGTTGAAGCCGAACTTCTCCGCCTCGTCGACCATGCCCTGCAGCCCGACGGTGGCGCCGAGCTTGCCGAAGACGGTGTTGCAGGACTGCCGCAGCGCGTCGCGCAGCGAGGTGTCCTTGCACTGGATGTGGCCCTCGTTGACCAGCTTGAAGGCGGAGCCGGGCAGCGGGTAGTACGGGTCGGGCGAGTTCGTCTTGCCGTCGATGTCCGTCACCTGGCCGCTCTCCAGTGCCGCCGCCGCCGTGACCAGCTTGAACGTCGATCCCGGGGGGTAGGTCTGGCGCAGCGCCCGGTTCAGCGACGGGTCGTCCGGGTCCTTCTTCTTGTCCAGCGCGATCCAGTTCTTCTCGTCGCTGGTGGAGTAGCCGGCGATGTCCGACGGGTCGTACGACGGGGTGCTCGCCATCGCGAGGACCGCGCCGGTGCGCGGGTCCAGCGCGACGACGGCGCCCTTCTTGTCGCCCAGACCGTCGAAGGCGGCCTTCTGCGCCTCGGCGTTCAGCGTGGTCACCACGTTGCCGCCCTGCCGCTGCTTGCCGGTGAGCAGGTCGATGGTGCGGTTGAAGAACAGCCGGTCGTCGTCACCGGTGAGGAACTTGTCCTCGACGCCTTCGAGCATCGTGGTGCCGTACGCCTGCGAGGCGTGGCCGGTCACCGGCGCCCACATCGGGCCGTCGGTGTAGGTGCGCTTGTACTTGAAGTCGCTGCCGTTGGTCTCGGTGTGGCCGGTGACCGCCTTGCCGTCGACGACGATGTCGCCGCGCGGCTGGGCGTACTGGTTGATGGCGACCCGGCGGTTGTACGGGTCGTTCTGGAGCTGGTCGGCCTGCACGAACTGCACGTAGTTGACCCGCACCAGCAGGGCGAGGACGAGGAGACCGCAGAAGACCGCGACCCGTCGTAGCGGCTTGTTCACTGGTTACGCACCACCTGGGTCGCTTCGGCGTCGGGGGAGGGGGCGGGGCTCGGGGCCGGCCGCCGCGCGGTGTCGCTGATCCGCAGCAGGATCGCGACCAGCGCCCAGTTGGCGATCACCGAGGAACCGCCCTGGGCCATGAACGGCATGGTCATACCGGTCAGCGGGATGAGCCCGGTCACGCCGCCGGCCACCACGAACACCTGGAGGGCGAAGCCGCCGGACAGCCCGATCGCCAGCAGCTTGCCGAACGGGTCGCGGGCCGCGAGAGCGGTCCGTATGCCTCGCTCGATCAGCAGACCGTAGAGCAGCAGCACCGCCATCAGGCCGGCCAGGCCGAGCTCCTCGCCGACGGTGGCCAGGATGTAGTCGCTCTTGGGCGCGATGCCGTGGATCAGCCGCGAATACCCCTGGCCGAGCCCGGAGCCGAACAGCCCGCCGGAGCCGAAGGCGTAGCGGGCCTGGGCGGTCTCGGTCACCGCGTCGTTCTGCAGGGCGAGCGGGTGCAGCCAGTCCTGCACACGGACCTTCACATGCCGCTCGGACGAGGCCACCGCGACCGCGCCGGCCGAGCTGAGCAGCAGGCCGAAGACGATCCAGCTGGTGCGCTCGGTCGCCACGTACAGCATGATCACGAAGAGGCCGAAGAAGAGCAGCGAGGTGCCCAGGTCGGTCTCGAAGACCAGGATGAGCAGGCTGACCGCCCAGATCACCAGGATCGGGCCGAGGTCGCGGCCGCGCGGCAGGTACAGGCCCATCACCCGGCGGCTGGCGAGCGCCAGCGCGTCCCGCTTGACCATCAGGTAGCCGGCGAAGAAGACCGTGATGATGATCTTCGCGAACTCCCCCGGCTGGAGCGAGCCGATACCGGGCAGCGTGATCCAGATCCGGGCGCCGTAGACGGGCGGGAAGAACACCGGCAGCACCAGCAGGACCAGCGCGAGCACCATCGAGATGTAGGTGTAGCGCTGCAGGATCCGGTGGTCCTTGATGAAGACCAGCACCGCCACGAAGAGCACCACGCCGAAGGTGGACCACATCAGTTGCTTGGGCGCCATCGCGGCGCCCAGGCTCGGCTCCTGGTCGAGCCGCCAGATGAGCACCAGGCCCAGGCCGTTGAGCAGGGTGGCGATCGGCAGCATCAGCGGGTCGGCGTAGGGCGCGAACTTGCGCACCAGCAGGTGGGTCACCGTCGCCAGCAGGCCGAGTCCCACACCGTAGCCGAGCAGCCCTGCCGGGACCGAGCCGTTCTTGGCCAGGCCGACGTTCGCGTAGGCGAAGACCGGGATGGCGACGGCGAAGACGAGCAGGGCGAGCTCGGTGTTACGGCGGTTGGGAGCGCCGATCGAGGTGATGGTGGTGGTGTTGCTGGCGCTCATGACGAGCCGACCCCTCCTGGTGTTACGGCTGGCCCGAGGTGCAGTTCGGGGCCAGCTTCTGCTCGTCCGGCGTCA